>MFYY01000243.1:4337-7477 GCA_001787855.1 Candidatus Riflebacteria bacterium GWC2_50_8
GTCGATGTCATTGCCTGGCCTCAGATCCTTTAGTTCTACCAATTTTACTTATTTCGTTCGTAAATATCTTTGGCATTTTTCTGCCATTTGATTTTCGTGCTCGTAATCGTGCTCGTAATCGTAATCGTTGTCGCTGGCAATTAAAAAGGCGACTCTGGTGCCTCGTCATTTGCTGTGGACGACTTTCTAGTGAATGGTATCATATATTGAGTGCGCAGCAGTTTGCATACTCATTGATTTTTATGCCATGGCTTTTAAGCGTGGTAAGCAGCCCATGGTCTGGTTGAACAATTTTTCTGATGCCATGCAGCCACGCGAGAATATCTATCTGACTCCGATATTTGCCGGCAGGGCGCATGCAGCCAAGCAGCAATTCGCAATTGAGTTTCATTCTGGCATATTTGAGAACCTCAATTACCCTTGCCGGCTCAGGTGGGCTTTCATCGGCAAATTCAGTGCCTGGGGTCGGGCGAAAGATTATAAACACCGCCTGCTTAAGCTGTAGCTCTGCCAGAAAATCTATTGTGCTCTCTTCGCCTGAATTTTTTCCACGATTCAGACCAATACAGATGTGTGGAACCGTGACAAAATGTTGGGAATAGCTGACGAACAGTTCCTGAAAATCCTTTGTACTATAGGGCAGCTTAAATACATCCTTGATCACAGTATCGCTGCCGGGCAGGTCAAAAGATACAATTGGCTTGCGGCCTGTGAGCGGCAACAGTGGTTCTACTGGCTGAAAACCAGGGTGAAGGTTGATCTGCAGACTTTCGGGCAGCTTCAGAATCTCGTTGATGTGCTCGGCAATCGGCACTGCGCCGGCTTTTGAACTGCCTCCGCTGATTAGCACAGCATCATACTCGCTGAAAGAGTCTGGTTTCAGCCGGGACAGCATCTGCATTCCTTTAAGATAGTGGCCGCTGCAGTGTGCACACTTCTGCTGACATTCATGATCTGTCAGTGAAACGCTTAGGGTCTTTGCTGGCCTTATGCGGTCAAGGTAAGATGATGTTTCGTTGAATCTTGATAGTGCCGGCGCGAGGTCACGAAGCTGCGCTGGCAGTGCTGAAAGAAGTTCAGCATAAAGAGTTTGCATGGTGCCTGATCAGATTTCGTCGTCGGCTGAAACGCGAATGACCTCTGCAAGGGTTGTCAGGCCGCGAAGGACTTTGGCAAGACCGTCCTGACGGAGGGTGCGCATGCCCTGTTTCATGGCTTCATTCTTGATTACGCTGGTTGCAGACTTTTCAACAATCAGCTCTTTTATGCGCTCGTTAGGAACCAGAAGTTCGGTAATCGTAGTACGGCCACGGTAGCCGGTCTGATTACATTTCAGGCAGCCTTTGCCTTGGAAAACCTTAGTTTTACCGGCCTGATACAGCAGTTTGGAACGTTTGATAACGGCCGCCGCAGGCTGATATTCTTCTTTGCATTCTTCGCAGATGGTTCTGACCAGTCGCTGTGCCATAATGCCAATGATTGAGCTTGCTACCAGAAAAGGTTCGACGCTCATGTCGATCAGGCGTGTCATTGCGCCGGCGGAATCGTTGGTGTGCAGGGTCGAGAAAACCAGGTGACCGGTAAGGGCCGCTCTAATAGCAATTTCTGCGGTGTCGTAATCGCGAATTTCGCCGACCATGATGACATCTGGGTCCTGCCGCAGAATTGAACGCAGGCCGCCGGCAAAAGTGAAGCCGGCTTTTGGGTTTATCTGCCCCTGGTTGATGTTGGAAAGCTGGTATTCTACCGGGTCTTCAATGGTAACAATGTTTATTGAAGGGTCTTTGATACATTGCAGTGCCGCGTAAAGGGTTGAGGTTTTGCCGCTGCCGGTTGGTCCGGTAACCAGGATAATGCCATTTGGTTTCTTGATCAGTGCGCTGAAGTTTATCAGTGTGTCATCAGGAAAGCCGAGGTCCTCAAGACCGAAGAGAACAGTGCTCTTGTCGAGAATTCGCATAACGACTTTTTCGCCACGCAACGTCGGGTAAGTCGAAACGCGCAGGTCGATTTCGCGGTCCTGAAGTTGCAGCTTGATGCGGCCATCCTGAGGAATGCGCTTTTCGGCAATATCAAGCTCAGCCATTACTTTACAGCGAGATATTGATGCTGCCTCGAATGTCTTGGGAAGCGACATTACCTCTTGCAGCATGCCATCAATTCTGAATCGCGTGCGCAGAACGTTTTCGTCAGGCTCGATATGAATATCGGAGGCCTTTTCCTTTATTGCGCGCGTAATGATCAGGTTCACGAGCTGAATTATGCTCTGTTTATCCGTTACATTAATTTGAGAGAGGTCTATAACCGAGTCGCCTGAGCGCTTTTCGCCGTGTCCCTGAATGCGTTTGGCAAACTCTTCAATGCTGGAGTTGGGGACTGTGCCCGTCACTGAAGATTGGGCTGGACCTGATGTTCCCGGAATGTGAGTAGTAGCGTCTTCGCGATAGAACTCGGCGAGTGCAGTCTGAATCTCAGCCAGCGTCGACACCAGTGGCTTAATTTTGCAGGCAGTTGTGTATTCAAGGTTGTCGAGCAGAAAGCTGTCGAGAGGATCAAGCATGGCAACGGTAACCGCGCCTTTTACCCGCAAAATCGCTATGCAATGGTATTTGCGTGCGATGTTTTCAGGGATCAGTTTGACAACTTTGGGATCGATTACATAATTGCGCAGGTTCGCATAACTGAAATTCAGTTTGGTAACGAGAAAATCAAGCAGTTGCTGCTCGTTGAGATACTTGAGGTTGATCAGCGTGTAGCCAAGAGTGTCGCTGGTGCGTTTCTGCTCGTTAAGAGCTATGTTCAGCTGTTCCTGGGTTACCAGGCCATCAGCGACCAGCGACTGACCGAGAAGTTTTTTTTCTATGCGTGACATGGTAATTATTCCAACAGGCCGAGATTCTGTTCAAACTGGCGTTGTGCACTCATGACGAAGTCGACAATGATCTTTTCGTGTTCGGGCGCGATGTTATTGAAAGAAACAATGCATTCATGCACAGCTTTCTTGCTTGACATGAAATCATCACCCGTAGTCATGGCGGCCTTAAGGCGGACCAGACGACCCTGGATGCCCTGAATGAAATTACTGCCGATCTGGAAAGCCAGAATGATGTATTTGCCCTGTTCAACGTCTTCAGATGTTT
>MFYY01000243.1:7492-14382 GCA_001787855.1 Candidatus Riflebacteria bacterium GWC2_50_8
CGGCAGAAAGGTTAATAATGACCCCGCGCATTTCAAAATCACTTCCGCTGAGACTTCCGTCAATAAGCTCTCCAGAAAGAAGCACTTTGAATTTGCATGGCACTCTTGTCTCGGTGCGTATTGCAGAACGCTTGTTGGCGCCCTCGACCTGAAAGTCAAATGGCACCAGAGCATTCTGAAAAACATCAGACAGGGTGCGCAGTTCCTTTGCCGAACTGCTGGTCTGGTCGACAATAACTGTTTTGCTCAATGCCGTGCTGGCGATGTTTTTGATCTGCAGCGAGATTTCGTCGGTTATCTGAGAAATGGTATTGACCTTCTGATACATGATGTCAGAAGTCTGGCTCTGTCGTTCTGCCGACAAGCTGATATCCTTGATGATCTCATTGAGCTGGTTGGTGGTTTGCACCATGTCGCCAAGGCTCGACTCAACGTCATTTACAACGTGCATGCCCTGGTTAACCTGAATCGTGTTGTTCTGCATCATTTCTGCCGCGTTTTCGGTTTTCTGCAGAATGTCATTGATCAGGTTGTTGATTTTCTTTGAAGATTCAGCTGAACCACGCGCCAGCTTACGAACTTCTTCGGCAACAACCGCGAAACCACGGCCCTGTTCGCCGGCGCGCGCAGCTTCGATTGCTGCATTAAGAGCCAGCAGGTTGGTTTTTTCCGCAATGTTGGCGATTTCGGTCAAAATTGTGCCGATCTGCTTCGAACGGTCGTTCAGATCGCTTACCAGCGAGGCTGAGCCGTCAGTGAGTTCTTTAATCTTGAGCATTTTCTGAACAGCTTCTTTAACCGAGGTCTGAGTGCCGGACGCAATCTCAGATACGCTCTGGCTGTCTTCCTTGGCTATAATAAGCTTTGAGCTGATGTCTTTGGAAAGACTGAAACTGTTTTCAAGAGAAGAAATAGTCTCACGCAGATTCGTCGCGTTGTCGCCGGCCTTATGGTTGATTGCACCGACTCCTTCAACGATTTCCTTAATAACCTGCGAACTGGTCTGTGAGGTGCGATCGAGATCTGTCGAAGCTTCTTCGAGTTTCAGTGAAATGAGCAGAACCCTCTTAAGCACTGAAAGCACCATCTTGAACATCTGGTCAAAAACGTCAAGTTCGCCGCTCAAGCCTTTTCGAGTGGAAACGAAGGCTTCTGCCTTAAGGCCAACCTTGGTAATCAAGTCGTTGGAAATGAAAGATATAATGCCGCGCAGTACTTCGCGGCCAAAAAGGCCAATAACAACACCGGCGGCAATCCCGAGGCCTGCCGATGCAACAATAAATGTCGTTCTTATTGCCGGCGACAATTTGCCGATAAAAATACCGAGCCCGGCACAGCCAAGGCCGATTGCAATGCCGATAAGAAAGGCAAATATCCACAGATTTCTCTGCGAACTGGCATTTTTGTTGATTATCAGTGAGTGAAGAGCCATATTCGGGGCTAACCCTGGTCAGGAGGTTTCAATATCCTGATTGCTTTTACTAGTTTTTGGCCGTACAGCGGCAGTTGTCTCAAGTTTAGATAATTTATTCTCTTTACAGATTCTGTCAAGAATTCCGTTAACAAATTCGTAACTGCGGTCAGCTGAATATTTTTTTGCCAGTTCAATGGCTTCGTTGATCGTCGCGTTTGCCGGAATATCCTTGAAATGAAACAGCTCACAGATTGCAATGCGCAAAATACAGCGGTCCAGCGCGGCCATACGGTCTATAGACCAGTTCTGCGCGGTTTTTTCAATGATTTCATCAATAGTAGAATGATGTTCGCTGACGCAGCTAACCAGTTCGCGGGCGAATTCTTCTATCGGCAGGTTTTTTCTGCGCTTATCAAGGGTCTTTTTATAAAAATCCTTCAACTCGTCGTCAGTCTGCTGACTTCTGGCTACACCCGAAAAGTGTCTTTCAAGAATTTCCTTGATCTGTGTTGTCAGATCTTCGGACGCCTGATGCGGAAAGGCAGAGATGCTGTCGGAGAAGTCGGGGACAAAGTCCTCGACTTCTCCAGACAGTATTTTCTGATTTTTGGAGTTCTTAAGAAAATCGCGGGCGAGAGCCTCGAAAACTGGGTGGTAGAGCGTGCTGCTCAGAACCTGATCAAGCGCTTCTTCGTTGGATGTTTTAACCATCTCGGCCTGGTAAAGCGCTTTTAACGCCATTTCTCTAGCTCGTCGCCGCGGAGAATTCATTAAGTGTTTCCTTATGCTTCAGATGCTTTAGCTTTTACGGGTTTGTGATTCTGACTTTTAAGGCTTTTTTCACGGTCTTCTGCGTATTTGAGAGCACCGTGAGCAGCGGCCAGACGGGCTATCGGCACGCGGAACGGTGAGCAGCTCACATAGTCAAAGCCGAGTTTGTGACAGAACATTACTGATTCCGGTTCGCCGCCGTGTTCGCCGCAGATGCCGATTTTGAGGTCGGGTCTGGTGGTGCGGCCACGCTCAACGCCCCACTGCATCAACGCGCCAACGCCTTCCTGGTCAATGCTCTGGAAAGGATCTTGCTTGAGGATCTTCTTGTCGTAATAATCCTGCAGGAATTTGCCAGCGTCGTCGCGGCTGTAGCCAAAGGTCATCTGAGTAAGATCGTTAGTGCCGAAGCTGAAGAATTCTGCTTCGGTAGCGATCTGGTCAGCGACGATTGCTGCGCGCGGGATTTCGATCATGGTGCCGATCAAATATTTAAGCTTGCCAGCGACGCCGTGTTTTTTGACGGCAGCTTCAGCAACCTGTTTAACGATGGCTTTCTGATGCTTGAGTTCTTCGAGGGTTCCGATAAGCGGAATCATTACTTCTGGATACACGACGACGCCTTCTTTGGTCAGCTTGCATGCTGCTTCAAAGATTGCTTCTGCCTGCATTTCAGTGATTTCGGGGTAGGTGATGCCAAGGCGGCAGCCACGGTGACCGAGCATCGGGTTGAATTCATGCAGTGAGTCAACTTTAGCCTTGACCGCTGCTGCGCTGATGCCGAGCTGCTTGGCCATTTCCTTCTGGTTGGCTTCTTCGTGCGGTACGAATTCGTGAAGCGGCGGATCAAGAGTTCTGATAGTGACCGGATAGCCTTCCATTGCTTTGAGAATGCCATAGAAGTCTTCGGTCTGGAACTTGAGAAGCTTCTTGAGAGCTTTGCGGCGGCCAGCTTCGTCGTCGGCAAGAATCATTTCGCGCATGTAATCAATGCGATCGCCTTCGAAGAACATGTGTTCGGTGCGGCACAGGCCAATGCCCTGGGCGCCGAACTTGCGGGCTACGAGTGCGTCTTTTGGTGAGTCGGCGTTGGTGCGCACGTCAATCTGCCTGCTCTTGTCGGCCCATTTCATGATGGTGCCGAAATCTCCGGAGAGACCGGCCTCAATCGTCTTAACCTGGCCGAGCATTACTTCACCGGATGAACCATCAAGGCTGATCCATTCGTGTTCTTTAACGACAGTGCCTTTAATAGTCATCTGGCGTTTTTTATAGTCGATCTGAACTTCGCCGGCGCCTGCTACACAGCATTTGCCCCAGCCGCGTGCAACGACAGCTGCGTGTGAAGTCATACCACCGCGCGCGGTAAGAATGCCGGCAGCTGCGTCCATGCCACCGATATCTTCGGGGCTGGTTTCGATGCGCACCAGAATTACTTTTTCCCCAAGAGTTTTCATGTGTTCAGCGTCTTCAGCGTTAAATACTACTTTGCCGCTGCTGGCGCCCGGAGAGGCTGGCAGACCTTTGGTGAGAACCTTCTTGGTAGCCTTGGGGTCGAAAATCGGGTGCAGGAGCTGGTCGAGGTCGCTGGGTTTAACTCTGAGCAGCGCCTGAGTTTCGGTGATCAGCTTTTCTTTAACCATGTCAACGGCGATTTTTACTGCTGCTGCAGCGGTTCTTTTGCCGTTTCTGGTCTGCAACATCCAGAGTTTGTCCTGCTGAATGGTGAATTCGATGTCTTGCATGTCTTTGTAGTGGTGTTCGAGTTTCTGATAAACATCGACCAGCTGCTTGTAGACTGCTGGCATTGATTCTTCAAGCGAAGGATGTTCGCTTTTGCGTTCTTTTTCGCTGATGTTGTTGTCTTTAGCCCATTCCTTGGAACCCTTTACAGTTACCTGCTGCGGAGTTCTGATGCCGGCAACAACGTCTTCGCCCTGGGCGTTGATCAGGTATTCACCATAGAACGCGTTTTCACCGGTGGCGGGGTTGCGGGTAAAGGCAACGCCGGTAGCGCAGTCATCGCCCATGTTGCCGTAAACCATGGCCTGTATGTTAACTGCTGTGCCCCAATCAGATGGAACGCCTTCTTTTTTGCGATAAATAATCGCGCGCTCGCCCATCCATGAACCAAATACTGCGTTGATTGCGCCCCAGAGCTGTTCCATCGGATCAGTCGGGAATTCCTTCTTGGTTCTTTCCTTGATCAGCTTTTTGTAGCGCTGAGTCAGTTCCTGAAGGATTTCTGCAGTCATCTCGGTGTCTTTGCTGATCTTCTTTTCTTTCTTCAGCTTTTCCATGACGGTTTCGAATGGATCTTCTTCGTCCTTAGACTCTGGTTTCATGCCCATGACAACGTCGCCGTACATGTGAACAAAGCGGCGATAAGAATCCCAGCCAAAACGCGCATTGCCGGTCTTTTCGATGATACCCTGAACGGTTTCATCGTTGAGGCCGAGGTTAAGAACTGTGTCCATCATGCCTGGCATCGAAACGCGGGCGCCTGAGCGCACTGATACCAGCAGCGGATTTTTCTTGTCGCCAAATTTTGCTTTCATAGTTGCTTCGATATGTTTAAGACCGGCATCTACCTGCTTCTTAAGGTCATCAGGATATTTGCGGTTATTTTCATAATAAACTGTGCACATTTCAGTGGTGATTGTGAAGCCTGCAGGAACGGGCAGCCCTATGCTGTTCATTTCAGCGAGGTTTGCGCCTTTACCGCCGAGAAGGTTTTTCATGTCGGCCCGGCCATCGGCCTTGCCAGCCCCGAAAGTGTAAACGTATTTGGTCATCGGTGCCTCCTGAGAAATCATTAAAAATATGTGGTCTGACCACAATTGATACCGAGAAAGGATAGCACATGACATTAGCGGATGCAAGGTACTTAAAAGGTTGGCAGAGAAATATTTTTGTATGCCAATCCTGCCTGACAGCTTGTTTGAGCAATGGTATCGTCGTGTTAAGGCCATGCTTGAGGGAGAACAGAATACGGTCCGGCGTGAAAATAATTCAACTCAGGACAAAAGCCGGCCAATCTCTGCCATGACGACCTGTGGATCAAAAGGTTTGAAGACGAAGCCGTCTGCACCAGCTTCCAGGCCTTTCCTGCGATCCTGATTAAGCGCAAGTGCGGTGAGCATAATAATCGGAATGTTGCGTGTGCTCGGAGACGCTTTTAACTCAACGCAAATCTCGTAGCCGTCTTTTTCCGGCATGGCAATATCAAGAATGATAAGGTCCGGTTTGAGTTCTTCTGCCATTCTGAAAGCATGGAGAGGTTGCGTGCAGCTGTGACTCGTATAACCATAAAGCCCGAAAATAGTGGTCAGCAGAAGCACAATTGCTTCTTCGTCATCGATAATCAGTATGCTTTTAGGCGATGTTTCCATATAGCCAGATATTAAGATATCTTTGCGCAAATTACAAGCGAATAAGCTGCCACATGATTAAAAGTCACAGTTTGACCTTGCCTGAGATTAAATGGTATAAAGAGACAGGAAACATATTATGAAAAAAATCGGTTCATTGCTGGTAATTTTATTGACTGCTGCCGCTGGTTTCTGGATTGGCGTGGCATTGACTCGCCAGCCTGCCAGAGTTGTCGAAACTGGTCGCATGGAAAGCTGTCTTCTCATCTACCGTGACTATCGAAGTCATGGAGATCAGAAGCTGCTTGCGGCAGAACTCGAAAAACTGGCGTTGAATCCTCGCGATTTTCAGGAAATAATCGATCGCTTCATCTTTTATCGTTCACGAAAATCGTCAATGGAACAGGCAATGCAGCTTCTTAAGGCATTTAAAATGGGTGCCGACATTGACACTGCCTCGGTATATTCTATTTCGGGACTGGCTTCAGAGCCATTCCGTCTTGACGCTGAGATTCTGGCTGTTTTTGAAAACAAGCCAGAATTGGTTAAAAAAGCCTTCGAAGGATGATCAAATGAACAATCTCCCAGATAACGAAAAATATGTCGAGCAAAATCCCTCGCCTGAGAAGCCAGCTGCAGAAAATACTTCCCGGCGTGACGCGAGTTCTTCTCAGCCAGGATTCCTTCGTCGCGCCTTTCGTTCTGTTTGGGATGGTCTGGCGGTGCGCAGGGTTATCTTTAAGGTTTTAACTCTGATTTATGCCCTTGTTGTTTTTGGCTATGCCTATTTCCAGATGTCAGCGCACCGGAATATTATGTCTTATATGGGTGTTATGCTGCTTATGGTTATCGTATATGCAGAAATACTGGTTATTCGTGACCACCTGTGGGTGATCGAAGGCAGCATGCGAGAATCACGGCGCTGGCGTGATGTGTTTTTCAACCAGACCAGTCTGCGCCGGCAGCGAATACGCAAGTTCCTGAGCATTTTGTTTTCGCTGGGCATTTTTTCCTATATGTATTTTAAAGCCGGCGTTAATCATAAACCGGTGCTTTCTTTTATGGGCGTAATGCTGATGATGACTGTTCTTTATTATGAAATTCTGACGATCAGAGACGAAATTTTTGTTATCGGTCAGTCGCTGTCTCCCTGTTCAGATGAAGAGAGTGACAAGCGTAAACAGCATTACGACAAGTTTATCGAACAGGCAAAAGCTGAATCAGGAGTAGATGAAGCCAGACCCGTTGCTACAGCGGAAAAGACTGTAGAACCAGCCACAACAGAGGCCGCAGGCATTGAACCTATTTCACAAGAGCCAAAGCAGAAGGACTGA
>MFYY01000244.1:0-1734 GCA_001787855.1 Candidatus Riflebacteria bacterium GWC2_50_8
ATCGGTACCATGGTCATATCTGGAATAGCCGCCTGGGCTGGCAGCGTTGCTTCTATGTGTTTAAGGGCGATCGACAATTCAGGGTTCTGCGGGCCGTCTGCCTTGTAGGGCACGCTGCCAAAGATCAGTTCCCAGAATATTATGCCGAGCGAATAGATATCTGACTTGCCAGAAATATTGCGGCTGCCGGTGCACTGTTCCGGCGACATATACTCTGGAGTACCCACGGTCATGCCGGTTTTGGTCAGGCTGGTCTGGGTTTTGGCAATGCCAAAGTCAAGAATTTTAACCAGTCCGTTTGGCGTAATTATTATGTTTGCGGGCTTTAAATCGCGATGTATGATGTTGCGGTCATGGCAGGCAGCTATGCCTTCGGCCAGCTGCAACATTATCGGCACTGCCTGGCGACTGTCTTTGTTAATCGCCTGTTTGAGCTGCGTCAGCGGCTTGCCTTCGATATGTTCCATGACCAGAAATGGTCTGCCGGTAACTTTGTCGCGTCCGGAAGCGTAAATGCCCATGACATTGCGGTGACCAACAGTAGCCAGCGTCTGTCCTTCCTGGATAAACCTGTCGACCAGAGAGTTGTTGCCAGAGGTCGCGTCGTGCAGCACTTTGATCGCAACAATGCGGTTCAGCGAAGTGTCAAGCGCCTTGTAGACCTTGCCCATGCCGCCGCTGCCGATTTCCTGCTGAATCTGGTATATCTCACCAACGGTATCGAAATTCGAGCCTGTCTGGTCTGTGGCCCCCTCGGCGACGCGCAGACGATTCAGGATCTGCTTGAGAGTTTCAAGAATTTCAGGTATTTCGGGGCGGTCGTCTGGTTTTTTTGCCAGCATGCTTTTGACAAGAGCTTTAAAGCTGTCCCCCTGCGCGGCCTGAGAAAACTCCTTGTAGTCTGGCGTGTCGTTAAGATGCATTAACGCTATTGCCAGCGCCGGGTCGTCGGCATGGCCTTCAATATTAAACGGAAGCCGGCCAGTGATAAATTCGAACAGCATGACGCCGGCAGCGTAAACATCGGTTTTAGCGGTAATATCGGCTTTGCCCAGGCACTGCTCTGGTGACATGTAGTGCGGCGTGCCGATTGCCATGCCGGTTCTTGTGTGGCGGGTCGCCGTTTTGGCTATGCCGAAATCGACGATTTTGAGCTGACCTTCTTTATTGGTCAGCACATTGTCAGGCTTGAGGTCGCGGTGAATAATGCCTTTCTGATGACATGAGTGTATGCCGCTGAGCAGCTGTATAAAGTGGTTTACCAGAGTTATCGGCTGTTCTTTGAGTGTTTCGGCATGATGGCCGATGCTTTTGCCGTCGACGAATTCCATGACCAGAAAAGGCACGCCGCCTTCTTCGACATCGGAAGCGTAAACATTGATGACTGCCGGATGATTGATCGTCGCCAGAGTTCGGCCTTCATTGAGAAAGCGATTGACAATCTCCTGCTCTTTAGCCATGTCGGCGAGCAGAAACTTGATCGCAACCTCACGCCCGAGGTTTACATCGAGGGCACGGTAGACCTGCCCCATACCTCCGGCTCCGAGCCGCGACAGAATTTTGTAATGCCTGCCGATTATCTGTTCTGGTTTGAACATGCCCGTTAATCTACGACAATGCTGCTGTAAAAATCAAGTCAACTGTCAGTGTTACATCCGCCTGTAACAATTTTTATGCCGCAGAGATATGAATATGTTAAAATCTGGTCATGGAAGAGAATATAAACACCCAGAG
>MFYY01000244.1:1743-3047 GCA_001787855.1 Candidatus Riflebacteria bacterium GWC2_50_8
TATTGCCCGCGAACTTGACCGCCGCAAGCTTGAACATCAACAGGGTGGGGGGCATCGGCGCAAACTGCGCAAGTATCTGCGCCGCTTTCTGATGTTGGTGGCACTGATTTTTCTGGCGCTGTCCAGTGTGTTCTTTTTTAACTTTTTCAGGTTAAACTCCGATCTGATCGAAGGACACATCAAGCAGGGTGTCATTCCCAACCTGACTCAGGGCCGCTTTAACCTTCACATGGGCGCGGTTTCAGGCAATCTGCTCTATGGCGTCGAGATCGAAAATGTATTAATTCAGAATTCTCATTTTGAGTCAGCTTCAACTGTTCTCACCGTGCCAAAAGTTTCGCTCAAATACTCGCTTTTCGACATTCTTTTCGGCAAACTGATTCTTCAGAAGGTGATCATCGACAATCCGGCATTAAGCCTCAGGCGCAATGAAACCGGGCGGGGGAGCTGGGATTTTTCGACCAGCGAGCCAGTTATCACGCCGGCTGATGAAACCCGCTGGCAAAGACAGGATCGCGCGCAGTCTCTTGCTGATCGCTACCTGGCCGATATTCGCATAAACAATCTATCTATTCTTGTGCCAAATCCAGATAAGCTGATCAGTGACGATTTCGCTGCCAGAATTTTCAGGTTGCCGGCAAAGACCTGGCAGATGTCTGGGATCAATCTTTCTTTGCGCAAATACCCGGCTGAAGATTTCTTTTCGCATATTCTGCAGGTTTCTTTGCCTGATAAGGCCAACTTTTTGCGCTTTCAGGTGACGCGACTCAAGAAAAACGGCAATTTTACCATCTCTTTCGACGGTCTTGGGCAGAACTACAATCTTGCCGTAGACAATATCGGTCAAGACGGCCGCAAAGTAAACCTGTATGACGGCAGACAGCGCGAAAGACTAAATCTTGAATGGGTCTGGGCACGCCGGCAGACCAGCTTGCCCGAGAGAATTCGTGGCCTCAATGGCGTTCTGCAGGTGTCGCAGTTTAACGACCTGGTTAAAGACTGGCTACCCGAAGAGTATAATATTGCCGGCACCATGCAGGCTAAATTTTCCTGCAAAGGGCAGCAGCCGCTTTATGATGCCCAGGTCGAAATCGAACTGGCCAGTGCTGAGGTGCGCCTGCCCTATATGCCGGTTATCGAGAATATTCACCTGACAGCAGAGAGCGCAGATCGGGTTGCCGTGATCAGGCGGCTGGAATTTGACGCTGCCGGTATTCACAACCAGCATTCGGGCTGGCTTAATTATTCAGATGAAGCCAATATCGGCACTAGCATTGAATCAGATCTTGCCGGCGACAAACTTG
>MFYY01000244.1:3104-13976 GCA_001787855.1 Candidatus Riflebacteria bacterium GWC2_50_8
AAGTCGATCAGATACAGCGATTTTGATTTTAATGCCGGCATTGTCAGGGAAGGAAGCGTTTCTGGCATGCTGCCGCTTAACCTTCTTCCTGCTAAAATGCGTGATCAGCTCATGACCTATCTGACGCGCGTCGATATTATCGGCCCCATGCGCGTTTCTACCGGTTTTGCCGAAATCGATGACTGGAAAAGCAGTCTGATCGAGCTTGATTTTGACGGCGCGCGCATTATCAGCCGCGTTAATCCACAAGATTGTGTCGAGTTGCGCGGCAGGGCCGAACTCGCGTCAGGTACACTGAGCTGTGACGGGTTACTGGCCAGAATCGACAATCTTGAGATTAAAACGAACGCGCGCGCGACCATTGCCGAAACCGCACCTTTTGTTAAAGATTATGAAGCTGATGTTGCGCTTTCTACCACCGGCAACGGTGTGTTCGAAATTTCATCTGAGCGACTGCAGTCCTCTCTCGGCTTGTCGCATCGCCCTGATTTCGACCGCATCGAACTGATCGGTGAGCGCCTTGCCAGTTTCAAGCTCAGTTCATCAGCAGAAGAGAATCGTGCCGACCTCGACATCAAAAAAATGCTTTTTATTCGGCGCAGCAAGATGCTGTGGGCTGAAAACCTGCTTGCAGCAGCTGTCACCGATAAGTTTAACGTTGCACAGGGCGAAAAGCCCGACCAGATAAAATTAGATGCCAGTCTTGGTTTTTTCGGCATTCCGATGCAATTCGAAGCCAAAGCCTCGTTGCGTGCAAAAACGCTTGAGACTCTGAGCTTCAAGGGCGGTGGCGCTAACTTTACCCGGCTTATTGAAGCAATCAAAACTCAGCCTGAAGGCGCAGCGTTTCTCAAAAAATACCCGCTGCTGCTCACTGGCAACTTTAACTTTGCCTTTCTCGGTTCGGGGTCGCTTGAGCATCCTCTGCTCGATGGCTGGTTGCGGTTTCCGGCGCTCAACCTGAGCATGCCGAACTTCTCGGCAAAGCTACCGTTCTATGTTCAGCTGAAAAATGAGGCTGACGCCTATCTCGCGGTTGCCAAAGCCGGTGATGCAGCGATCAAGGTAAAAGATGTCACCTTTGATCTCGGCAAAACCAATGCCGAGGTGCATGTGCACAAGCTGTTTGCCGGCCCCGAATTGACGCTCAAGGGTGATTCGCAGATTTTCGGAGCAACTCTCAAGGCCGAAGGCCGAATTCTGCCGGGCCAGCAGAAGTTTGAAAAGTGCAAAATCTCGCTTAACAGCAGCAAAATAGAGACGCTTGCGTCTGAAATTGCCAGAATAGGTCGTTTTGCCGTGCCATTCTCGCTTTCGGGAAACTTTTTGGCGCAGGCTGATCTGGATGGCAGTTTTGCTGCGCCATCAAGCCGTGGCAGCCTGAGTTTTTCAAAAATCAATCTTGATTTTCCGCTGTTTGAAAAGAGCGGGCACGCGGTTCTTCTGGCCCGCGATTTCGCCGGCAGCGCATCGTTTGAAAAGCGTGATGACCGCTTTTTCGGTATCGAAATCAAAAGTTTTGCCGGCAAAATACTTGATGCTGCCGTTAAAATAACCGGCAAGGCACATCTTAAAAATCTCAAGCGTGGCTTCAAACCTGAGCTGGAACGGCTTGATGCCGAACTCAGTGGCTTGAGCATGACAAGAATCTATGAGTTTCTGGCTTCCGGATTGTTGCCAAAGTCTCTTGTCGGCGCAATACAGGTTAAGAGTGGCGATCTTGCCGGAAAGTTCAGTCTTGCCGGAACTCCAGATCGTATTCTGGCCACCGGCAGCGCGTCATTAAAAGATGCTGCGCTTGGGTTCAGGGCGCTTAAGAATGATGTTGAAAAACTATCGGCCGACCTTGAGTTTGCCGGGCGCACTGATTCAGGCTATTCACGCATCGGCGTCAAAAACCTGTCAGGTCAGTTCGGCCGCTCGACATTCAAGGTTTCCGATGGCTGGCTCGAAGATCCGACGCGCACCGGGCGGCTGAGCCTGCAGGGAAGTTTCGATCGCGTTTTCCCGGCCGATCTGCTGGCAATGCTTGGCGGTATGGTCGTTAAATCGCTGTCGTTTCCACAGGAAGGCTGGCTGGCTGGTAATCTGCAGTTGAGTGGCACCATTGCCCGGCCGGAACTGGCGGCTGAAGTCAGCAGCAGCGAAATGACCGTGAAATATGATGCCGGTGGTCAGGTGTTTACGGTGCCGTTTGGCAACAGCCAGGTTAAATTCGCTTATAACCCGACGACCGGCACGGCACAGGTCGAAAAGTCTTTGCTCGGGCTGCTTGGCGGGCAAATTGTCGTTGAGGCGGCAAAGGGAACGTTTCTGCCCGGTCAGCCATTTACCATGAGCATCAACGGCGGTTTGCAGAATATTGATTTTGCAAAGCTCGCAATTGCAGACACAGATAGCTTTCGCGGCATTCTTGACGGCTCGTTCAAGGCGGGCTGGCTTGGGCCGGGTGAGCGTGATGCCGTATTCAATCTGAACTTTAAGAATATTCATCTGCCGGGGCTGCCGATGATAGACGTCTCGGCCATGGGCAAGAATCGTCTTGATTTTCTTGAACAGCCAGATTTTACCGTCGGACAGCTTAATTTTTATGTGACTACTGATGAAGAAGATCTTTATAAGGGGCGTCTGCTCATCGCTGACGGTCTATTTGCCGGGCCGCACCTGCGTCTCGAAATCGGCAACAGCGAGTTCAACCCTTCGGCCCTGCAGCTTGCCGCAAAGTTGATGATCAATCCGCAGAGTCTTCGCCAGACCGCGATCGGTAAGAAGCTCAAGAAATGGACATCAACGGCTCAGGATCAAGCTACCGGCGTACCATTTGTCGACCTGACGGTAAGCGGCAGCTGGGACAAGCCCGAGTTGATCAGTTCGACGATCAAAAAGCGGGCTGAGAAGAGAATAAAACGCAATGCCATAAAAAGAATTTTTGGCGGGCGCCGGATACACAAAGCCAGCGTCGAAGAACTTATGCAGTGGTTTCCAGGTTGGAAAAAGGGGATGTGAAGTATGAAATTATCTAAGTTGCTTTTTGTAGCATCGTTTGCTGTGAGCTGTCTCTGTGCCGGTGTTGTATCTGGCGCTGAGCTGCAGTTGCCCGAACTGGTTCGCCCCGGAGAACTCTTTGTCGCGAATCTGGTGCCTGATCTTGAGACTGACAAGCTGATCAGAGTGAAAATTGACACCACGCAACTGCAGTTTATGGGCGCCTTACAGGGCACACCTGATATTCAGATTATCAATGATGTCACTTTTGAAATCAAACCAGAATCAGGTACACTCGCGGCAAAATACGAACTTAAATTTATACCGCTTCTTTCTTCAGGAAGCGCAGCTCTCACTTATAGCGACAGTCGTGGCGAACATAATGTCACTGTGGTTCTTACTCCGTTGAGTGCTTCGCGCGGCTATTCGTGGCTTATTCTTGGCGCCGGCCTGCTGTTGCTGGTCGTTGGTATCAAGCTGTGGCGCTACCAGAAGAGTGCTCCTGCCATGATGTCTACCAAATCGCTTTTCATGAATTATGAAGAACTTGAAAAGGCCCGCAAGATGTATTTTCCTGAAGATTCTTCAGACGCCGCAAAAGCGTCGCAGCAGCCCGCATCGGCCCAGTCAGCCGAAAAAGCTGCTCCGGCAGCTGATAAGACGCCAGCAGAGCCGGCCAGGTCTGGCTCAGGAAGCAGCACCAGCAAGCAGAAAGCCGTGCAGCCAGTCAATATCGGCGCCCGCCTTGCCCAATATGGCGAAGACGAAAAGCCCGTGATAAAGGCCGCAAAACCCCTGCCGACAGCGGCTCCCACTGCCTCGGCTGCAGAAAAAACCGTTACGGCTTCTCCGTCTTTGCCAGCGGGTGATAGCACTTTGCCGGTAACTCCGGCTGCACCTGGTGAAAGCACTGTTCCGGTAATGCACACGGCTCCGGCCAACGAAAGCACGGTACCGGTTACCCCGGCAGTGCCAGTTCAGCCAGAAGTCGATGCCGGCAAAACAAGGCCGTCACAGAAATCAGCAAAGGCGCCGGCTGCTGAGCCACCGAAGCCCAAAGTCGGTATGGCTCCTATTGTTGCAGACATCCGCAAGGATACCGGTCAGGCTAAGATTCGTCTGCCAATGCTGTTTGCTATCGAAGACGAGAAAGGCCGGACTTATGAAGCCCAGGCCGAAATAATAAAGATCGGTCGCCGCAAAGATTGCCAGATCGCTCTGACCGCCTCTGAAATCAGCCGCGAACACGTCGAAATATTTCTCGACGGTGGCAAGATGATGGTGAAGCCGCTGACAACATCTAACATCTGCCGCCTGAACGGCAACGAGCTCAAAAAGCCGACTCCGATCAAACCCGGCGACAAGCTCAATATGGGTGGCACCGAGTTCATGGTGACCAAGTCCCGCCCCGCCTGATAAGAGCTTTTGCGCAACCGCGCCGATTCACACACAGTTGCTCGCGCAAAGCCTCAAAGACACGCAGCAGACAATGTTATTGCCGGAGCCGCGCCTAAGTTCTTAGCTTATCCACAGATTGGCGCAGATGAAGGGCAAGCTTCAAAAGTTTTTGTGGTTACAACCAAAAAACTATGTGATTGTCAGGACTTTTTTTGATTACTTCCAGAAAGATCAGTTTTTTATCTGGAATTCTACTGATTTGTGGCGGGGGTTGCCAGCGAAATCGCTTACTTTGAGGTTCAGCCGGTAGCGGCCGTTGGCAAGCTGGGTGGTGTCGAGTTGATTGTCCGGGGAATAGCCATCTGAGCTGGTGCCGCTGGTCAGATTAACCAGAAAAAAGCGCGGGCCGTCGGCGCCGTTAGAGCGGATCCGGCCAGATCCGATGCGCAGCGAGTCACGATAAATTGTGGTGCTGAGTTGAATGCGCTCACCGGTAAACGGCAGGCGGTCGAATTTGAATACTTCACGCTCAGGCAACTGATTTGTTGTGCTTCCATCATTATGGAGGCGGTCAAGAGACCAGGCAGCGATGTAAATAGAATGCTGATAGGCGGCGAGATTCATGCGGTCGTTAACACCGGCCACCAGATCGATTTTGCCGCTCAGAGTGCGGTTGTTGTCGTCGAGAGCGGCCGCCTCGTCACTGCCGTGGCGAGCCGCATAAATACTGTGAATAACCGGCGGGTAAAAGTCTTTGGTCGTTGCTACGAAATGTGCCGGGTTGTGATATGTGCCGTCGGCGCCGATTATTTCAAGATGGATGTGGTCGTAATTTCTCTTTTCAGGAAACACCGGCTGATGCCAGCGTGCTACCTGACCGATTTTACTGCCGGCCGCGACTGCCCTGCCGCTGCCGGCTGCGGCAAAAATTTCTGCCGGAACCGAAAGCGGGTCGATATGCCGGAACATCCAGCTGTTGCCACTTTCATCGACGACGGCTACTTCAAGATAACGCGTATTGGAGGTCATGCCACGTCGGAACGTGGTGCGCTGGTAACTGAAGCGATGCGGATTCGCCGACGCGACAATTTTGTAATCATTGACGGTGACGCGTCCGCTCACTGGTGTGAAAACATCGGTGCCGGCAGGCGCGCACAGATCGAGTCCACCATGAAAATACGGGATATTCTGGTAGTTCTGGTAGTCGTAAAATTGCGCGCCGACGTTGAAGGCAACCTTGTATATCGCCGGCAGGCTACCGGCAAATGCGCTGCTAACAAAAAGAATCATAGCCAGGCATGTCACGAAAGATTTTTGTATATGTAATGGCAGACCCATGGCCAAATCTCCTGAACTTTATCTGCAGATTATCTTAACACAACTTGCATTACAGATTTAATTGGTCCTGCAGAAAATTATCGAAAATTTTTTCCGCAGATTACGCCGATGCCCGCAGATGGAGTTCGGGAGACGCCCTGAACTCTGCCAGATTAACGAGCGACTTTACATTCTAACCTGTATTCGTGCTCTGCGCAGCGGTGCTCGTAATCAGCAAAGCGGTAAGCGCAATCGAGAAATCGACAGCCTTTTCGATTATGAGCAGGTTTTACAGAAATTCTCGGCTTAACTCAGTGGTATTCTGTGGTGTCCCTCGAACATGCTCGAACATAGAATGTTGGCGGCGGATCTCGGTCACCTCTGGCAATTCTCAGCTCTTTTTTACTTTGCGAGTTTTGCCATTTTGCGAGGGCGAGGGTGACGAGGGTGTTTTGATCTCAGGAAAGACTCTCTTGAGATCAATTTTCAGCTCGGGAAATATATGTGAAGTCAGCTCGTGTTCTCGTGAAAACCGCTTTTCGCAGGTATATTTGCCTTTTTTGTCGGGGCTGTAAATGGTCAGAATCTGGTGCGCCGGGTCGACAACCCAGTATTCGCGCACGCCGTGACGCTCGTAAAGTGCAAACTTTTCAATAAGGTCGCGCCTGGCGCTTGTCGGCGAAATGATTTCGACTGCCAGGTCGGGCGCACCGATGCCGCCGCGTTCTTCGAGTTTGTCCGGGTCAAAATAGACGACGATGTCAGGTTGAACCACATTTGAAGCCGTATCAGCCGTTTCGTCGCTTTCAGGCAGCAGCACGTCGAAAGGCGCACTGAAGAGTTTGCAGGGATGACTGTTGAAAAATTCAAACATTAGACCGACCAGATTTACAGAAAGGCTTTGATGTGTCATTCCCGGGCCAGGAGTCATGGCAAATGCTTCGCCGTCGATTATCTCCCAGCGCTCGTCGTCGTCCCAGCTTTTATACTCGGCGTATGTAAAAACATCTTTTCTTTTTCTCTGTGGCCGCCCCATGTCATGTCTCCCGAGCATTTATATGCTGATAGTTTATCACAAATCTGATTCTCAGATATCACCAAGATTCGGGTAAAGCACATACAACCGGACTGGCTTCTTATTTACAAAATTGAAGGCGACGCATTGACCCTTGTAAGAACCGGGTCTCACTCAGAACTTTTTGGCTGATTCTTTTGTTGTAAAAGCGTCCGAATCAACCTGTTTCACAACTCTTATTTGATAGAAGAGACAAACTGCCCGCAATCCATTACAGGAATGGTAGAAGCCTTGAAGTCTTTGTGATTGCGTGAAATTATTATGTCGATATTGTTCTCGCGAGCGGTGAAGAACTGTATGCTGTCTTCGAAGTCGTCAAAGCTCTTTTCGGCAAGAGCCAGTTCTATGATTTTGCCGCTCAGATCCAGTGTGTCTACGAGCAATGCAAGGTTACTCAGAATTTTTCGCAAGTTATCCCTGGTAAGTTCTTTTCTCAGTATGTAAGCAATGCTGGCAATGCTGAGCGAAGATGTGTAGAGTTGGACTTTTTGGCGTTCACCAAGAGAAAACAGGCGGGCCGTGGCTGGATAAAAAGGCATTCGCCGGCCGATCAGATCAAGGATTATGTTTGTGTCCAGCAGAACGCTTTTCATTTGTGTTTCTTGCCTGCCTGTTCGGCGATATCAGTCTGATAATCGAAGTCATTGGCAAGGTTAATTACTCCGCTCAGGCTTTTTACCAGAGGCGTAATTTCGTCTTTCTCTGGCCTGTTACCGGAGGTAAGCGCAGAAAAATACGCTTCGACCATCCGGGAAAGGCTTATTTTGTGCTGTTGCGCATATTCACGGGCCTTTTCAATGATATCCCGGTTGAGTCGCAAGGTAAGTTTTGTTTCCATGATGTTTTCTCCTATACGTATAAAAATAATAATAATATACGTAAAAGTCAAGAGCAGGTCTGAATTGTTTGAAAAATAAGGAATAAAAAACCGCGCCAGTTGCCTGGCGCGGCGGGAAACGCCTTAAAAGGAAAGAAGCGCAGCTTTGCGCGCCGCGCTTCTTAAATCAGGTCTTCTTACTGAGCTTGGAAATTGATACCGGTTATGTTTGAATCAGTTACCGTAACTTCCTGACTCGTATAAGAGTGATCAAGAGCATGTGGATATACCTGATAAGTGCCGGGTATTACGTTAATAGAGTAAACGCCGACGGTTGTACTTGCTGAACCTTCATAATCATGGCTCCAGGCATACACA
Organism: Candidatus Riflebacteria bacterium GWC2_50_8; assembly: GCA_001787855.1. GTDB lineage: Bacteria > Muiribacteriota > Ozemobacteria > Ozemobacterales > Ozemobacteraceae > Rifleibacterium. The sequence continues at coordinate 11,075 of MFYY01000244.1, forward strand.
GAAACGCCGTCCTGTCCACCAGAACCGTCTTTTTGGGTTACAAAACCGGAAATTGAATACGTTTTTGCCGGAGCTGTATAACTGAGGCCAGAGATGTCGTAGCCTTGCCACAATGTAGTTGTGTAAGGATAATATGAAGTGCCGACTGTTGATTCATTGCGTTGTTGAGTAAGGGAAGCAGCTACAGTGTTGATCGAGGCAGGAGCGATATAGGTTTTGTCTATAGTTGGCTTGTTTGCTTCGTTCCAGTTATCATATATCAATGCTTCTGCAGTGTCTGACGCAAGATCGCGATTTTCTGCGTAGTTTTCGGTTGCGCCAGCTGCAACGTTTTTAACGAAATGGTGTTTGTATATGGGATCAGCGAATGGCTCTTCTGTAGCTTCATTAATCGGGAAGACTTCTACCGTGTACTGGCCGTTGCTTGAGTCTGCGGTAACCGATGCTTCAATGGTTAACTTGTTTTCTGCGTTGAATCCTACGGTAGCAGGAATTTCAACATTTTGAGCATTTTTGATTATGCCACGAAAGCGCTTCGAACTTGTAACGGCGCCCATGATTGCTGGCCTTTCCGAAGCTCTTGTGTTTGCAGCAAATACCGGCGCTGCACCGCCGCCGCTGCTGGCGACGACTATGGCGATGGCGAGAATTCCGAGTGTCAGTCCGAGTCCGTCACTGCCGCCGAAACAACCGGTCATTACGACCATGCTGCCAATAAAGGCAACGAGAATCAGTACACACATCAGTTTTTTCATGGATTTGTAAACCTCTCTCAGAAAATTAGGATGTTTCAAAGTTAGCATGAAATTATGTACATGACAATTTTTTTAGAAATGCCTGCATTGATGATGGTTTTGCATTATCGTAATCGCACCAGGGCGTACTGCGTTCTCAGACACTAAGGCTCTAGCGGGTCTTGCGTTTCGTAACCGGCAGAAAGCCGTCATCCTGCGCGACCTGTTCTTCAAAGCCCTGTGTGGCTCGGCAGAGCGAAGGCATTAGAATCCTCAAACAAGGATTCGTCGTACCTGCGCCCAGTAACAAACATCTACTACATGATACCGGTTTGGCTGCTCGCCGAGAAATGCTGGATGTACACTGCTGCTCCATCTGATAATCTGCGTTTATTTGCGTAATCGGCGGATGTCTTTGTCCTCTTTCCTGGCGGCTGCGGTTTTTCTCTTCTCTGTGTCGCTGCGGCTCTGTGCGAGGATTCTTTGCCGTCTGGTCAAAGCAGTAACTCCATTTTCAGCACAGACTCCGCATGGCACGGTCTGCTAACTCTATAAAAAAATCTGCGTTCATCTGCGTAATCGGCGGATTTCTTTGTCTTCTCTCCTGGCGATTTCGGTTATCTCTTCTCTGTGTCCCTGCGGCTTTGTGCGAGCATCCTTTGCCTTTTCTTTGGCCGACGGTATTTGTATTCTTTCTCTTCTCTGCGGCTCTGCGTGAGACAATCTTCAGCTCTGCGGTTTGTTCGCGGCGGGCCCCTTGAAATCCTGCGCGACGAGAAAAAGCTCGCGGCTGCGGTTGAGCGAGGCCTTAGGATTAAACGACTTGGCGAAGCCGAACATTTTTTTTGTGCGTTGCAGAAGTGCCTGATATTCGGCACCTTCGAATACTTTGGCGACGAAACTGCCGCCCGGCTTCAAAAGTTTTTCGGCAATATCGAGAGCAAGATGCACCAGCATTGCCGAGTTCTCGGTGTCGGCGTAGTGTACCCCGGTGGTGTCTGGAGCCATATCGCTCAAAATCACATCGAGTTTGCCGGCGGCCAGCTCAATGATCTTTGCCTGATTTGCAGCATCGCGAATATCACCCTGCAGAATGGTTACGCCCTCGATCGGACGTACTTCGAGCAGGTCGATGGCAATTATCTTTGCCTTGCCAGACACTTTGCGCATCGCATACTGCGACCAGCTGCCGGGGGCGGCGCCGAGATCGAGAATCTTGCAACCCGGTTTGATCAGTTTGTATTTTTCGTCAATCTCTTCGAGTTTGTAAGCGGCGCGCGAACGATAATCATCGGCCCGCGATTTCTTGAGAAAAGGGTCGTTGAGACGGTTTTTGAACCAGGCTTTGGCCATGCTAGTCGAAAAGTTCTTCGCGCAGTTTTAAATTGAATACGCGCTTTTCCGGACGCTTTTCGATTACTTTCAGGTCTTCAATGTGCTTGATCAGAGCATCACGAACCAATACCGGCAACTTTTGCCGGTTCGGCAGATCGCGCAGTTCTGTAAATCCATCGCCGCCTTCGGCAACGAAATCGTTCAAAGCGACTTTGTAAACTTTTTCCGCTGCGAGCTCTTTGCCGTCTTCGGTGGTCAGCTTGAGCACCCTTTTCATTGGTGGCAGTGAAGGATCATAGGTAATATGCATGCCTGAAGGCAGCAGAATGCCATAGGGTGCTCCCACCATGAGCTTTGTGCCATCGGCTTTGGTGCGATGCTGTTCTTTTGCCGATGTCCGGTCAGAGTCATCCATCGCACGTGCTTCGTTGGCATAGGCCTTTTCGATGAGGTTGCGAACCATAAAGCCGTTCATTTCAATGACTTCGATTACATTGTTGAATGGTTGAACCATAAAGACATCTTCTACGGTGATGGGGCCTTTGGCAAAAGGCTGTCGCACCCCGCCAAAATTTATAAAAGCAAAATCTGCGTCAGCCGCCTTGCGCATTGCATCTGCGATCAGTGAACCTTCTGGCGAATCCCCGCCGCTGATTCCCCGGGCGAGATGCACCCGTGTTTCGCCCAGACGACGCGCCATTTCAGCTTTAAGATCAGCGAGATAAGAGTCTTCTATAGCTTTTGTTTTCGGGTTTTCTCCGAACGTGTCAACATAAAGCGGCACCGATTCAAGCCGCAGAACCGGGGAGGCGGCATCGGTAAGGTCGATGTGA
>MFYY01000245.1:0-10900 GCA_001787855.1 Candidatus Riflebacteria bacterium GWC2_50_8
GGTTCGCTTTAATGAATATGAGCTTCTTGGCCAAGGTCGGGGATTTCAAAATACTCCAGATCTCTGCCAAGAAGCTCATATTCATTAAAGCGAACCTGGGCGCCCGACAAAATGCTTTTGCAGAACGCTATTTTGTCAGCTGTCATGCCCAGCGACAAACAGGCTTGTGGCAGTCTTCGCGTAAAAGGATCGAATCCACCCGCCGCCGAAAGCACGAGCAGGCCATCTGGCAGCAATTCAGCCGGCTTTTTCCCGGCCAAAAGATCATAGGCCGGATCAATCTTTTGCAGTTTATCGAAAAACCCGATCCAGTCGAGATTAACCGCGAGGTGCATTGAGTCACCCTGGCTCATGCGGTCATACTTGTGGATATCGTTTATCCATCTCATTTCGGGGAAGGCTTCAAACAGGCTTTTGCTGGAAGGCCCGGCCTTCGCATTCCAGCCGACCTCAATACCAGCATCTGAGGACCCGGGCATTACCTTCAGCTCAATATCTGTAACGCTTTCAAGGCATTCGATGAGAGACAGCGCCTGTCTTGCTGCGCCTTCGAGCGGTGCGCTGCGATAATCGATGTTCTTTACAGCATGATTGCAGACATATTTTTTGCCGGAACTGTCAAGGCCATAACTGCCTCCAAGAGGACATTCCATGTCGAATACTGCCTCTGGCTGCTTGCTGCCAGCGTTTTTGAGCCTTGTCATTTTTTTCGCCTGGCTGCGACATTTTAACTCAGACAGTTTTCCTTCTTTGTTCAGCTCGTTTTCGAGATCATACTTGATCTCTTCGAGAATGGTATCTTTGAGAATTTTTATGTGTAACATGCTCTTATCGTCGAGCGCCAGCAGTGCCTGCGGAATCTCCATGGTCTCTGGCTTCTTGTCTTTATTGGCTTCATCATATGCCCTTCTATAGGACCTGTACGTTGGGTTTATAAAGCCAGAAAAACTCGAAAAGGTTCCAATAAAGCGAGTTTTGTTGTCGGCGCCATTGGCCCATACATAGAATTCTGACTCCTCCTGTTTTTTCTTCTGTCCAATGGCAAAATAGAATGTGTCTTCAATTCTGCAATTATCAGGAATGGCATATGTGGCCGTCGGAAGCAGGTTGGCAAAATCGTCTCGGCATGCTTCATAAACCGGCCTGATTTCATCAATCTCAAGCAGGCGCTGCCATATCGCCTGCGGCGTCGAGATTCTGCCGAATGCGCTCCATTGCGGTTCTTCGACTTCTGCTGCGTATGAGCAGGGTAGCAACATGAGCATAAGCGCTAATAACAGAGATAATTTTTGCATAATAACCCCTCCCTGACTACCCGTAAAAAATGGTGACTGTTTTTAAAGCAACTTCTGTGCCAAAAGGAGAGACCATTCAAAGACTCTCTTAAAGCCATGTTAGCCCAGAGGATTACGGCGTGTGCGCGCCAGATTTGTCGCATTGCGCGACTTTTGCGGCAAAACAGCATTTTGAAATGCTTTCGTCAGCTATTCATGAAAGTATCTGGCGGAAAAGCCTAAGATCTGCCTGCTCGACAAGTTGCATCAAAATGTTTCGACAACCTCGATTATTTGTAATTTGTATTGCTAAATGTACCCCTGATGATTAAGTTTGTCATATAGGGTAAAAGCAATGGATATAATCACACAGGGTTTACTTGGTTCTACTGCAGCACAAGCCGGTTATGGCGAAAAAATTGGCCGGAAGAGCGCCTTTTATGGCTTTGTAATCGGCCTGCTGCCCGACTTCGACATTATTGCCGGTCTGTTCGGGCCATGGGCTTCGCTCAAATATCATCGTGGGCCAACGCATGCGTTTATTGTGCTGACTATTATGGCAATCCCTATCGGCATGATCTGCAAACGCCTGGCACGTTCTGACGTCGACCAGAAGCACTGGATCGGCCTCGCTTTTTTGAGTCTGATCACTCACCCGATAATCGACTGGTTCACCTCATACGGAACCAGCCTGTGGTGGCCGCTCACCGACCGGCGCTATGCCGCCGATGCTCTTTCAATAATTGATCCGGTCTATTCATTTCCCCTTCTGGTTGCAACTCTGTTCGGCCTTTTTGCTTTGACGACACCGCTGCGCCTGAAAAAGCTGGCACTTGCAGCTCTGGCCATAACGACTGTTTACGCCGGCTACGGTTATTACAATTCGCAGAAGATGGTGGCCATGGGCAACGAAATGTTTCGTGCACAGGGCTTCGAACCAGTCGAAACACGTGCGAACCCGACATTTATGAACATATCGGTGTTTCGCGTCGTTGCCCGCGATGCGGCTGGCCGCATTATGGTTACATATCTTAAAACTGCTTCGCAAAAGCCGCTGACCAAAGTTTTTCTACACGAATCAGATACCGACGAGTTTGCCCTTAAGGCCATGCAGCATGAGCACGCAAAGCTATTTAAATGGTTTGCCATGAACATGCTGCAGGTAAAAAGCACGGTCGATGAGAACAGCAAACGCATAGTGCTGCTCAACGACATGCGTTACGGCCTGCTGACCGCCCCGGATAAACCGTTGTTCTCAGCCGAAGTCGAATTTGACAGTGCCGGAAACGTTACCAGAGTAATGCGCCGCCATAGTCGTGCCGGAGCCAGCATGAAAGAAGAATTCAAGAAAACCATGGCGCATGTTTTTTCCGGTGAATTCCAGACGATAGACGCAGCCTGGCCAGCACAACAGTAACCATGGAAATCATACTTGCGAAAACTTCGGGCTTTTGTATGGGCGTAAAGCGCGCCATGCAGATTGCCATCAACACATCCGACAAGTCGACACAGCCAGTTTATACCTGTGGACCGCTGATTCACAACCCTCAGGCTGTCGCCTACCTTCAGGAACACGGAGTCGACTCAGTTGCCGATTGGCAGACCGTCGACAAAGGCACAATCATCATTCGCGCACATGGCATGCCTGATGGCAGCATTGATCAGATAAAGGCCCAGGGTCTTGGCGTAGTTGATGCGACCTGCCCGCATGTCGTTACCAGCCAGCGCCAGATCAAAAAATACAGTGAACAGGGTTATTTTGTTTACATCATCGGCGACCCGCGCCACCCTGAGATTTTGAGCCTGCAGAGCTTTGCTCAGGGCAACCATCGCCTTATCGCTGACTATGCCGAGGCTGAAACCGAGAATCCACCGGCAAAGATCATGATCATTGCCCAGACCTCCTACAATGCCGCCGAATTCAATAAAATCGCGCAACTGCTCAAGTCGCGCGCACAAACAGCAGTAATCTGCGATTCAATCTGTCAGGCCACCTCAGAACGCCAGGAAGAAATAAAACGCCTCGCCGCCGATGCCGATGCGGTAGTTATCGTCGGCGGCAAATCCAGCGCCAATACCCGCCGCCTCGCAGAAATCGCGCGCGCGCTCTGCCCACACACCTTTCACGTCGAAACCGAAGCCGAACTAAACAAAGCCGATTTCACCGGCATCAACCGCCTGGTAGTCTCAGCCGGCGCGTCAACACCAGACTTCATCACCAGCAAGGTCATCAGCTTCCTCAAAGCCCTCTGACCGCGTAGCTCCCCGATTTCTGGAGCTTCTTATATTTTCCTGCTGTTTATCTCCAGTATGTATCATTTTTAATTTTTGCTGGAGATAAATAAGCAATTTGCACATAGAAAAAGGGCTGCCTCGTCATATGAGACAGCCCTTTTTATCTGGCTAAGCTTACTGTTTGCCGGGTGCTGGCGCGGGGGCCGGGTTCTTGATCTTGCCGGAGGCTTCAATGTTGACCTTACTGCTGGCGGCTGCCTGAGCCTTCTGGCCAAATTCAGCTTCGTGCTCGTTAAGAATGTGAATCAGGATTTCGAGCTCTGAATCGCCATTGGTTATGAATACCTTGAGAAAAACAGCGCGGTCCTTGAGCATCTTGATCGATGCATAAGCAACTTCAATAGTAATCTGGTCGCTTTCGTAAAGGTTAATGATGATAGCGAGAGCTGTCGCCACACCCTTTGCCGTTTCAATACCGCGAATCATCGATTCGAGCTGAGCATTTACCTTGTCGGCCTTGAGCCAGACAAATGAATCGTCAGAGGGGTTGCCCTTGCCACCCTTTGCGCCCTGATCGGGATTGCCATTGTTGCCGAGGGTTGCAAGCTTTGTAACTATTTTACTGTAGCCTTCGAGAATAGAACGAAACCCGGCTTCATCAAAAGCCATGGCTTGTACACTGCAGAACAGGCTTATCAGAACCAGCACTGTTATTATCTTGTTCATAACTTCCTCCCTGTGGGACGCATACTTTAGTTGTAAGGAAATTATGAGGAAGTGTCCAGAGCTAGTTGAACAAATTCTGCAGATCTGCTGCCATTTCGCGTGCGAGTCGAGCCAGTTCGGCTTTTTTCTTTTTCAGAAAGGCGGGTACATTGGCTTTGCTTATTTTCGACAGCTCGCTGATTTTCTCTACGAGCTCGCGCAGTGTCAGTTCATAATTTTTCGGAGTGCGCGGAATATCGACCATCGCGTGCATTTCGAATTTAACGGTAGCGATGCGAAAGTCCATTTCGTCGAGAACTTCGTTAAACTGCTCGCTGATTTTGCGATCCGGGTCAAATTCCTTGTCGCTGTCAGCTTCGTCTTCAATGTATTTAAGATAGTCCAGCAGAAGTTCTTCCATGTTTCCTCCAGGTTAAATTGTTACTTAATCAGAGTTCGTAAGGTGTCAGACTCTCGTAACCACTTTCAGTGACCACTACAGTCTGCTCAAATTGTGCAGAAAGCGAGCCGTCGCGGGTTACTGCCGTCCATTGGTCTTCGAGCACGCGCAAAAAACGCTTGCCGAGATTAACCATCGGCTCAACCGTAAAAACCATACCCGGAACCAGAGTTATGCCTGAATGGCGCCGGCCAAAATGCGGAACATCGGGTGGTTCATGAAATACCTTGCCGATGCCGTGACCGATGAATTCGCGCACGACAGAAGCTCCCTGCCCTTCGGCAAACTGTTGAATCTCAAAACCGATATCACCAATTGTATTGTCAGGCTTTACTGCCGCCAAGCCGCGCTTCAGCGATTCGCGGGCAATATCAACGATTTTGTGAGCATCAGGACTGCATTCGCCAACAAAAAAGGTCATATTGGCGTCAGCAAAATACTCGTCAAGAATCGACGTTACATCGACGTTTACGATGTCGCCTTCGACCAGCACGCGATCTGACGGTATGCCATGACAGATCACCTCGTTGATCGAAGTGCAGATGCTCTTGGGAAAGCCACGATAATTAAGGGGCGCCGGCCGTGCACCGTTCTTGATCGTATACTCATGAACCAGGCGATCAATGGCATTTGTTGTTATGCCGGGCCTGATAAATTCTTCGGCCAGTCTTAGAGTATCAACAACGAGCTTGCCAGCCTTTTTTATGCCGGCTATGTCTTTGACTGTTTTCAGCTTTATCCTGTAGTTGCTTAGATAAAGTTCGGCAACACTTACTTCATGGGCTGACCTGCCATGCATGCAACATCTTTTGTATTTGAGCCCGCTTCCGCATGGGCACAAATCGTTGCGACCTGCGCTGAGTACTTCCTTCATAAAAATCTCCTGCCTCCGTCTACAGCCGATGCTGTCGACTGAATGAGCATATAAATATACTCTCAGTGTCGTTCATAAACAAGCACAAAATGCTTGCGATAAAACAAATTTGCATCTAATATAAGCGCTTGCTTATATTATCAATGGAGGCTGGCAATGCGAAAATGGCGTACTGAAGATTCTGCTGAACTCTATAACATCGAAGGCTGGGGAGTTGGCTATTTTGGAATTAACAAGGCCGGAAATGTTACCGTTATGCCACACCGCAAACCCAAGCAGGCTGTCGACATAAAAGAAATTCTCGACGACCTGAGTCTGAAAGACGTCTCTTGTCCTTTACTGCTGAGGTTTCCTGACATTCTTGACGAGCGTATCGAGACGATCTCGAACTGCTTCAAGAACGCGTCTGAAGAATATGGTTTTGGCGGCAACTATTACACCGTTTATCCGATCAAAGTCAACCAGCAGCGGCCTGTCGTCGAAGAAATTGTGCGCTATGGCAAGAAATTCAACATCGGCATTGAGGCCGGCTCAAAACCTGAGCTGCACGCAGTGCTGGCGCTCATGGACAACCCCGACGCCATAATCGTCTGCAATGGTTACAAGGACGAAGAATTTATTGAACTCGCCCTTCTTGCCCAGAAAATGGGCAAACGCATCTTCATTGTTGCTGAAAAATTCAACGAACTTAAGCTGATCTGCAAGCTCGCCAAGATTCATAAAGTACGCCCGAATATCGGCATGCGAATTAAACTGGCGGCCTTTGGCAGCGGCAAATGGGAAGACTCCGGCGGCGACAAGAGCAAATTCGGGCTTACTCCGATAGAGCTGATCGAAGCCATTGACTACCTGAAAGAAGAAGAACTGATCGACTGCATCAAGTTTATTCACTGCCACCTCGGCAGCCAGATCACCAATATTCGCAAGATCAAGCGCGGCCTCAAAGAAGCAGCGCAGTTCTACGTGCAACTGCACAGGCTTGGCTGCAATCTCGAATACGTCGATATCGGCGGTGGACTTGGTGTAGACTACGACGGCACCCGCACGACAATTTCGAGCAGCATAAACTATTCGATTCAGGAATACGCCAATGATGCGGTCTCTGCTTTGCAGGATGCCGCCGACAAGAACGGCCTGCCGCACCCGCACCTGATTACCGAATCTGGTCGGGCGTTGACCGCGCATCATTCAATTCTTGTGTTCAACGTTCTCGAAACCACCATGCCGCCGAATCCAGACTTTGAATCAATTGAGATCAACAAAAAAGATCATGAGATTGTACGCGACATGCACACCATTTTTGACTCGCTGACCGACCTCACCATGATCGAAGCCTGGCATGACGCTCAGCAGCTGCGTGAAGAAGCTCTCGAACTGTTCAATCTTGGCATGCTTGATCTTAAATCACGTGCAAAAGCCGAAACAATGTTCTGGGGTATCGCCCACGAAGTCAGAGAACTGGCCAGACAGCAGAAACACTCGGCCGAAGAGCTTCGCCAGCTTGACAAAATTCTTGCCGAAAAATATTTCTGCAATTTTTCGCTTTTCCAGTCACTGCCTGATGCATGGGCCGTCGATCAGCTGTTTCCGATCATGCCGCTGCACCGCCTCGACGAAAAACCAACTCATTCGGCAACAATTCAGGATATTACCTGCGATTCAGATGGCAAGATAGACCGTTTTATCGGCAACCGGAACTTTAACCCCTGCCTGCCACTGCACAATCTTAAAAATTATGAACCCTATTACCTTGGCGTATTCATGGTTGGAGCCTATCAGGAAATCCTCGGCGACCTGCACAACCTGTTTGGCGACACCAATGCCGTGCATATTACAGTAAACGATGACGGCAGCTATGATATCGACAAGATCATCGACGGCGAAACCGTAGCTGACGTGCTTGATTATGTGCAGTTCAATGCAAAAAAACTGGTACGCACCATGGAAACCTGGGTTGCCGCTTCAGTTAAAGAGGGCAAAATCACCATCACCGAAGGCAAGGAATTTCTTGCCATTTATCGTTCAGGCCTCTACGGTTACACCTATCTCGAATAGTTTTCAAACAGACAAAAGCCGCGCCGACAAACATGCCGGCGCGGCTTTTTTATTAAGAGCGGGTCAGTCGGGCTGATTTTTCTGAATTTTGGCCCAGCCGTCTTTGAGTGACAGAGTGCGGTTAAATACCAGATGATCGCCGCCTGAATCCTGATCCATGCAGAAATAACCCATGCGTATAAACTGCAAAGGCGCGCCAACTGATACGTCGGCCAGAGCAGGCTCGACAATACTTTCGGTGAGCACTTCAAGTGAGTTCGGGCTGATTTTATTGATAAAGTCTTCGCCTTCTTCAACTTTGTCAGGATTTTCCTGGTCGAACAGATGGTCGTATAGCCTGATTTCAGCCTTTCGGCCCATAGTCGCAGAAACCCAGTGCAAAGTGCCCTTTACCCTGCGACCGTCTGGCGATGATCCGCCACGGCTGGCCGGGTCATATTCGCAGTGCAGCTCGACAACTTTGCCTGCCGCGTCTTTTATCACATCTCTGCAGGTCACATAATAAGCATGTTTAAGACGCACTTCGGCACCTGGTGATAGTCTGAAATACTTTTTCGGCGGGTCTTCCATGAAATCTTCGGATTCAATGTAAAGTTCGCGGGTAAAAGCAACCTTGCGGGTGCCGGCATTCGGGTCTTCGGGGTTGTTGTCGGCATCGAATACTTCAACCTGATCTGCCGGGTAGTTGGTGATTACCAGTTTGATCGGGCGCAGAACCGCCATGAAACGTAGAGCGTTGTGGTTCAGGTTATCGCGCACACAATTCTCAAGAAGCGCAAATTCAACAGTACTGTTGGCCTTGGCCACGCCAATACGATCGCAGAATTCACGAAGAGCAGCGGCCGGGTAGCCACGTCGGCGCATTCCTGAGATAGTCGGCATGCGCGGGTCGTTCCAGCCCGAAACTTTCTTTTCCTGAACAAGGCGAAGCAGCTTGCGCTTGCTCATTACTGTATAAGTAAGGTTAAGACGGGCAAATTCGTACTGATGCGGTTTTGCCGGCACCGGCAGGTTTTCGACAAACCAGTCATACAGCGGGCGGTGATCCTGAAACTCAAGAGTACAGATCGAATGCGAGATATGCTCGATTGCGTCAGACTGCCCGTGTGTGTAGTCATACATCGGGTAGATGCACCACTTATCGCCGGTACGCGGGTGTTCTGCGTGCAGAATTCTATATAGAACCGGGTCGCGCATGTTGATGTTAGGTGAAGCCATATCGATTTTGGCTCTGAGAACGCGCTCGCCATTCTTGAATTCACCACTTCGCATACGGTTAAACAGGTCTAGGTTCTCTTCAACGCTGCGGTCACGACAGGGCGAGTTCTTGCCGGCTTCGGTGAGTGTGCCGCGCTTAACCCTTATTTCATCGGCAGACTGATCGTCTACGTAGGCCTTGCCTTCTTTAATCAGCAGAACAGCCCAGTCAAAGAGTTGCTCAAAATAGTTTGAGGCGTAATACTCGTGTTCACCCCAGTCGAAGCCCAGCCATTTAACATCTTCCTTGATGGCATCGATGTATTCCTGTTCTTCTTTGGTCGGATTGGTGTCATCAAAGCGCAGGTGACAGCGGCCCTTGTAATCGCGTGCCAGGCCAAAATTCAGACAGATCGACTTGGCATGGCCGACATGCAGATAGCCATTAGGCTCGGGCGGAAAACGTGTCACTATTTCGTTGTGTTTGCCTGACGCGAGATCGGCATCGATAATGTCACGAATAAAATTCGAATTTCTGGGGGTTTCTTCGACACTCATTGGTGTTCCTCATGCTTGGATTTGCTTTGGCAAAATGCATGCGCGATTCTAACACAATCTGCTGCCACTTTCCAGCCACTGTTTTTATAAAGTAATTCCAGCTTGCATTTCGCAGCGGTTTTTTCTACAATTCAACTATCTTAACAGGAGATCGCCAATGTCAGGACAAGGTTCATCAGGAAATGTGATTGCAGCTCTCTCCAGCTTCTTCATCCCCGGCCTCGGGCAATTGATCCAGGGTCGCCCTTTTGCCGCTCTTTTCTTTTTTGTTCTCAGCGGTATCATGTGGATATTCATGCTTGGCTGGCTGATTCATCTTTTTTCTGTTCTCGACGCCGCTTGGTATAAACCCTGAGAAATAACCGTTCTCCGGGCAAGCTTGCACCCCCGCAAAATTTGCTATGGTGCAAGTAGCCGATTCTGTGATATTAATCAGAAATGACCAGTCAAGGAGACCGCTGCATGAAAGACGACAGCTCACAGTTGCAGTCTGCCGCCGAGACGATACGTATTGACGATCATGATCTTGCGCGAAAACGTAAAGACGAGCTTGCATCACTGCTTTCAAGCCTAAAAGGGCAGAAACACCTGGTAATTATCCAGAGCTACCCTGACCCCGACGCAATCTCAACTGGTCTGGCGCACAAGATCATATCTGAACAGTTCGATATCGAAGTTGACATTGTCTACGCCGGCATGATCAGCCATCCTGAAAACATCGCTCTGGTCAAATTACTCGGCATCGATATGCGCAAATGGGATACCGATTTTGATCTCAAACCATACCAGGCAACAATTTTTGTCGATAATCAGGGAACCACGGTTGGACCGGTAATTGATGCCGTTCAGGCCTTGAAGATTCCAGAGCTTATCGTCGTTGACCACCACGAACTGCAGAACCGACTTAAGCCTCAGTTTATCGATATTCGTAAGGTGGGCGCAACCGCAACCATCTACGCAAGTTATCTTCGCGAAGGGATTATTCAACTTGAGCGCACCAGAAACGATCATATGAAGGCCGCAACGGCTCTCATGCACGGCATAAAGACAGACACAAACGGATTTGTCAGAGCAGGCAGCGAAGATTTTATAGCCGCCGCTTTTCTCAGCCGATTTGTCGACAACGATCTTCTCGCGCAGATTACCAGTCAGTCTCGGTCGAAACAGACCATGGGCATTATCGAAGAAGCCCTTGCCAATCGCACGATCAAAGAGAGTTACTCGATATCTGGTATCGGTTATGTGCGCTGCGAAGAGCGCGACGCGATTCCGCAGGCGGCCGATTTTCTGCTGACCGAAGAAAATATCCACACCGCCATAGTGTTCGGTGTTATTGTCACATCAGACCAGGAAGAAACCATCGTTGGCTCAATGCGCACTTCACGCATAACTATCGATCCTGATGAATTTCTCAAGGGCGTATTCGGCAAAGACACGAGCGGGCGCTATTTTGGCGGCGGGAAAAAGTCAGCCGGCGGCTTTGAGATTCCGGTCGGATTTCTGTCAGGCGGCAGTGACAAAGAGTTCCGCGACATGAAATGG
>MFYY01000245.1:10994-11162 GCA_001787855.1 Candidatus Riflebacteria bacterium GWC2_50_8
TTATCGAACTGATCAAATTGCTCAAATTCGTTGGCATCTGTCAGACCGGCGGCCAGGCTAAACTGGCCGTAGAAAACGGTCTGGTGACTGTTGATGGCGAGGTAGAATCGCGCAAACGCCGCAAGGTTCGCAAGGGAATGCGTGTTGAAATAGAAGGCCAGACCATAC
>MFYY01000246.1 GCA_001787855.1 Candidatus Riflebacteria bacterium GWC2_50_8
CACGATACTGCATTTCGGTCGCGTCAGAATCAAAGCCCTCACGATGGGTAAGGCGCACTTCGTCGTAAATATCAAGAACCTGCTGCAAGGTTGGCTTTGGTATCGGGTTGACCGGGTCATAGACACGCTCGAACGTCTCGTGTATCGTCGTGCCGAAGCTGAAGAACGGCTGCGGCTTGGGCGGCACCTTGTCGATGTAGAGTTTCTTGTATGAACGCGGGCAGTTAAGATAAAGGCTCATCTTCGAGTAACTCAATCTGATGCGCTGTCTGAACTGCTCAGGGGTCTCGCCGGCCATTTCATGCGGTTTGACTTTCCATTCCGGGCAGGGGCCGTAGTATTCGCACCAGGCGCAGAGTGCGCCTTTTTTTGCCTCAAACTCGTTCTTGTTAATGAGCGTAACCAGTTCTGCCATTTTAGTTTTGTGTGAAACAACGTCAGCTTCGCTCGGTTCGAGACTGTAGCGTTTGTTGTTCGCGAGAAAATGATAAGAGACCTTCGCGATCTTGCCCGGCCACTTCTGGTTGGCGGCCAGATACATGTTCATCAGGCTCGAATCTTCATTGATTACGCGCTCGTCTGGCACTTTCTTGCCGGTTTTGTAGTCGATAATTTCATATCTGCCGTCGGGAAGCTGGTCGATGCGGTCGATCTGCACCACCGTGTCGACGCCGTTCCAGCTCCATTTTGCTGGAACTTCGAACATTACCGGGTTTTCATGCCCACTGAGCCCCTTGAAATATTCTTCGAGCATCATGTTGGCTCGGACTTTGAAACGCTCTTCTTCTTCGATGTCAGAGTAGCCGTCAGTGATCCAGTATTTATTGATTATTGATCTGAATGGGTTCTTCTTGAACTGGCCAGACTCGTAGTTTTCGTGAAACTCGCGCAGAGCGAAATGTATCGAACGGTCAAAGCTCAAATTCGGGGTAGGGCGGGCTTCTTTGGGAACGCGGTCGATATACTTCATCCGGTATTTGAGCGCGCACGAAGTGAAACAGTTTATTTTGCTGGGAGACAGCAACATTGACTTCGCATCTTCGCACTGATCGATATAGTCGCAGTATGGGCAGAGCGGGTTGCGGTGCCCTTCAAATTCGGCATCCTGATTCTCTCTGACAAATTCGCTGAATGTCAGTTTAAGCTTTTCAATATCCTGATCTGAAGGGGTAAATGGAATTACATCTCCGGCAAGCAGGTAGATGTATGAGACGCGGTCAATACGCCCGGGGTAGACACGGTCGGCAATGAACCAGTTGTACACGCCGCTCAGGTCGAGGCGCGCTTCGTGCGGGGTCATAGCTTTCTTGCCGGTTTTGTAGATGATTACGTGCAAGTTGCCGTTCGGCAGCAGATCTATGCGGTCGAATCGGGTTGTCAGCACCAGATCTTCGAAGCCGACTCTCGCCTGTTCGCCGAGCGAATGCACTTTGGGAAAGCCTGTCTTGAACAATTCATTAATGTTCTGAAAAGCTGTATAAGCCTTGGTTAGAACGTCCTGGCGGGCTGCTGCGCTGAGTGTCTTGTCGTCGTTCACTCTGGCTGCAGCTTTTTCGAGCAGCAGTCCGGCATCCTGCAGGCGGCCGGCTCCGGCGTATTCCTGCAGCATCGACTGCAGCAGCTGATACAGAACGATAGCCGGCTTTTCCTTGTCGGGTACCGGTGCTTTGCTGATATATCTGAATTCGTAGCGTTTCGGGCAGTCGCGCAATGTCTGAATCTTCGACATCGAGACGACCAGCCGTTTCTCGCCGCAGATCCCGGCAACCGGGCAGGTCGAACACACCGGGCCACCGAGTGGCTCGAAATTTTTCTGTCTGATCTGCTCGCCGATGCTGTGCAGCAGCTGGTTACCCTTTCTGATCAGCATTTCAGTCACTTCGAGCCGCACTTCTTCGCCGTGTCGCAGGTAAATGCAGCAGAAAGACTTTACTTTGCCGGGCCAGCGCTGGTCGGCCGCGGCGCAGACTGCGGCAGTTACCGGGTCGTTAGCGAGTTCTGCAGCAGTAAGCATGCGCTTGCCCGTTTTGTAGTCGATAAGCGCATAGTTGCCGCCACTGTCGTTGTCGATGCGGTCTACTGTGGTCTGAAAGCAGAAATGCTCGGTGTTGTATTCAATAAACTCATTGACCAGCCAGGTTTTCGACTTTGGAAAAAAGGTGTTGAGATAGTTTTGTAAATACTCGCGCCCGGTGTTTTTGATCTGATCCTGCATTTCTTCGGGCAGATCGGCGGGTATTGCTTTAAATAGCAGCGAAAACAGTGCGCTTTCCGGGCCCCGGTTGGGGGTGGGGCGGTAATCGCGGTGGAACTGTGCCAGTGCGTCATGCAGCGGTCGATCGAGCGCAAGATCGAACGAAGGTGGCTCGTTTGCGTCTTTTGCTTTCTGGTGTTTGACGTAAATAGCCGCATATTTATGCGGGCAATCGATGAACGATCTGATCTTCGAAGCATTGAGGGTAGGGGTCTGTCCGACCGGGCAGAGATCCTGAAAGTCGCAGAAACCGCATGCGGAAGAGCGAACAGGCTCAAAATTTCCCTGATATATGGCCTCGCCGATATCGAGATAGCGCTTTTCGGCCAATGCCATTTCGGCGTTGTTGCGCAATACGCTGAGGCTGCTGCCATCTTTGAGATAGATGAAAGTCATTTTTTTGACTTTGCCAGGCCAGATTTTCTCCGTTGCGGCGAACATCAGCTGCACCGCAAGTGACTGCTCAAGCTCAGTAACGCCACCATAAGGCGGCTTGCCTGACTTGTAGTCGATGAGTTCTAGAGTGCCGTCGGGATGGCGGTCGACGCGGTCGATTTTGCCGCTGTACTCGCCGCCGGACAGGTCTATTTTGAAGAAGTAATCGACCTCAATATGTCGCGGCGGAGTCTGACAATACCTCTCAAAATAGAGCCTTAGGGCTGATTCTGCTGAATGTCGGTATTCGAGGGCCTGTTCGCCGTCTTCGTAGCCGCGTGGATCCCAGTTTTCGTCGAGTATGGCGAACAGTCGGTCAAGTCTGAATGGCTCGTCAACCCGCTTGTTCTTGTAGTATTTGCCAAGAGTTGTGTGGAGCGACTGGTCGAAGCTCAGGTGCGGACTCGGTGCCGATGGTTTTTTGACCTTGCGGATATAGGTGAAGTGAAACTTTTTGGGACAGGTCTGATATAGCTCAATTTTGCTGCCGCTCAAACCAATCTTGTTTTTGGTATCTGTACCCTTCGTGTCTTTGCCTGTGGGTATGTTGCTGGTTGCTGGAGGCTTTGCGGCCGGTGCCGGGCGGGCAACAGGGGCGGGCTTGTCTTTCTGTTCAAGGTCTTTCTTGATATCCTGGGTTTTTCTGAACAGGCGCGAAAACAGGTCAGGCTTGTCGGCCATTCTCGATAACTCCTTGCTTGGCTTTGTGACATTATAGCCTAATCTGACAAAATCTACAAAGCCTGCTTCGACAGTTCGCGGTCTATATTTTGTACGCGTTTGTTGTAAATTTTTGACTTTGCAGATAAACTGATGCTTGATAATAAACCAACCGGCTCAATTGACGGGAGAGATCAATGAAGCATCTGGAACAACTTGCAGAGGCGCTGCGCGAACTGACAGACCGCTACGGGATCACCATGACCGAAGTGCCTGAGCGCCTGCGCGAAAAAATTCTGCAGAAAGTTGGTGCCGAAGCAGCTGATGATCTTGATGTTATTTTTCAGCCATTACTGAACAATCTTTTGCGGCCGCTGCGGATTCGGGCCGGGCACCGCGTTGGCAAAGCCGTTGTTGACGGAGTGATCAAGAGCGTTGCCGAGCTTGAAGGTTTTGACCCTAAGCTCGCCGAACCCATTGTCAGACTCTGGATGACTGTTTTTATCGTCAGTGAGGGCGAAACGCTCGCCGATACTCTCGAAAAACATGTGCATAAGACTTTATCGCCAGTTCTGGCTGACGAACCTGACCATATTGCCGGAAAGAAACCTTATAAAGAGTCTGGTTCAAGGCACTATGCCACCAGCGAATCAGAAAACAGAGCCACCAAGGGGCGCGGGGGCGGGGGATACGAAACTGACGAACACAGCGTCAAACCCGCAGCCGCTCTTGCCGATCCTTTTGCCTCATTGTCTTTTGGCGAAAAGAAAGCAAAGGGGCGCTCAGGCTCTGATGATCTTAATGACACTTCTGATTCTGCGAAGAAGGCCAGGAAGTCGGCATCTGAGAAAAAAGCGAAAAAGCCTGGAGACAGTCTCGAAGACTCGATGATTACTCCACTGCAACCGGACATGATGTCATTTTCGGCTTCTCAGACAACTCCTGCTGCTTCTTCCGCAAAACCTGGCATCGACGAGGCTTTTAGAAATCTGCGCAATGGTGACTACCAGACGGCTTCCAAGGTGATGATGGAACTTGCCCGCGCTGGCGACTCCCGGGCGCAGTTTCATCTTGGCGAATTTTATATGGCGGGCACCGGTGTCGAACAGAGCAACGACAAGGCCAAATACTGGTTCAGAAAGGCCGCAGCCCAAGGCTCGCTACCTGCCAAGAACAAGCTTGAAGATCTCGAAGAACCCGAAGGTCAGGGCGGCTGTCTCAGCTGCGCCTTTACCCTGTTTCTAATTTTCGTGGTGCTGAAGTTCCTTTCTGTTGTGCTTACATGACTTCAGCTGGCTTTGGCCTGACGGATAAACTCGGTTAATCGCCATGAATTCAGCGTTGAAGCTGCTTGCCCTGCTGGCATGCCTTGGTCTGGCAACCTTCTACATTTACCAGATACATGGCGCGCCGCCGGTTGGCATTGACGACGCTAACATATTTTTTACCTATTCCCACAATCTTGCCGCCGGAA
Organism: Candidatus Riflebacteria bacterium GWC2_50_8; assembly: GCA_001787855.1. Classification (GTDB taxonomy): domain Bacteria; phylum Muiribacteriota; class Ozemobacteria; order Ozemobacterales; family Ozemobacteraceae; genus Rifleibacterium. Next base: position 4,824 of record MFYY01000246.1, read on the forward strand.
AAGGCATTGTTTACGCTAATAATCCTGAACCCGTCGAGGGCTTCACTTCTCTCGCGTGGATGCTTATCTGCGCCCTGCTTTTTGCTGCCGGATTTTCTGAAACTGCCGTGCTCATTGTCTCTGTGCTGCTGCTCGTTGGCACGCACGCTTATATCACAGGTCTGATTGGCCGAATCGCGAGCGCAAATGGTCGATCGTCATTGCCTTATCAGCTCGCCTATGTTTTTTTTATCATTCTTTCTGCTCCATACATGACCTGGATGACTATCACGCTCATGGATACCTGCCTCTGGGGTCTGGTCGTCGCCATAATCGCTGGCAGCATTCTTTCTCCGCCGGAAAGGGCAAGCCAATGGCTGCTGCCGAGCATGGTTATCGTTGCTGCGCCGGTTGTGCGGCCGGAGAGCATGCTGGTCGTGCCTTTTGCGCTCTCTTTGCTCTGGCGTTATGGCGTCAGAATAAGTGATGATACCTGTCTGCGTGCCACCAGAAGTCTTTTTGTGGCCTTTCTGGCGATAATGGCCGTATTGACCGGTTTTCGGCTCTGGTATTTTGGCTACCCGCTGCCCAATACTTATTATGCCAAAGTCTCGCCATCGCTGATTTATAACATCTCTACCGGCTTCGACTACCTTGTTGAATTTCTTGGCAGCGGTATTTTAGTTGGTATTGGCACTATTGTTCTTATAGTTCTTGTGATTTTAAATGCCTTGCGCCGGCTTCAGCAGCCCGCTTTGGCGGCCTCGTCAACCAGCCTGAATTACCAGCATTATGCTCTGTTTTGTCTGCTGCTATTTGTTTTGCCAGTACTTACCGGTGGCGACCACTTTGCCATGTCGCGGTTTTTGCAACCGGTTTTTCCGCTGCTGTGCCTCGCTCTGGTTATCTTTTTTATTGAGATAAGGCCGTCGCAGAAGCCCTTTGTTGCCTTCTTATACCGCCATGGCGCTGTTGTTCTGATTTTACTGGCATTACTTGACTGTGTTTTGTTTGCCTGGGGCAATGGCGCGAGTCTGAGCAGCTGGCGCTGGGAGTCGCCGATCGATAACGAATTCAGGATTGCCGAAAAGGGTATTGCTCTGGGGATTCGGCTCAATTCTCTGTTTGCTGAACTGCCGGTTAAACCAGGTGTTGCGGTGATACCGGCCGGAGGTATTGCTCGATCCTATTCCGGGCCAATCATCGATCTGCTTGGTCTCAATGATCTCAGATTCTCTCATTATCAGGGTAAGCGCGAAGGCATGCGCGGCCACGCTTCTTTTGAAAAGGAGCCATTTTTCTCGATATGCCCGGATATCCTGATTGGGGTTCCGCCAGGAGCCGATAAAGGCACCTGGTTCACTAACGACACACTTAAAGGCCTGCTGTTGGAACCGGCTTTTGCAGCGCAGTATCGTTATGGCTCTCTCGCCCGCGTTGACTTTTCCGACCTGCAGCTCACCTCATTTTTCAGCCTCAGTTTTCTCGCGGCAGTTGCAGATTATCCGCAGCTGAAGTTCACAGAAACCATGCGCTTCGACGGCACCAGTTACGTGAAACTGGCTCATTAGTGGTCGGCCTGGAAAATGACCTCTCCGGAAGAATAGTTGCCTGAACAGGCAAGCGCCCACTCCCCGTGGTGCGGCATGAAAAGACTTGCCCGTTCGGCCCCGGCGTTAGTCAGAGCAAGGGAGAGCAGTTGTTCCACCACCCCATTATTGGATGTTTCCAGAGCAATGGCCTGACTTGCCTGCAGCAGGCTTGGATAATCGATAAGCATGGTAGTGGATCGCTGGTCACTGGTATTGATGGTAGATACGACAGACAAATCATCCTCTGTCCTTCGGTTCCATCCCTTCACCACAGGGCCGTAGCGCGCCTCCCTTTCTTTCACCAGGGCATCAGCCCCGTAGCGGGCCCAGGCGCATACCGCCCGCTGCAGCTTTTGTCGAGCCAGTGAATTCAGGCGCAACTCCAAAAACAAAGCACTTTCACCGTTCTTCTTCAGCGATATAAGAAATCGGCGGACGAAATAATCGCCCGCCGACTAGACAAGAATCAGTGTAAGAAAACCTCAACCCCCCATAATAACCGTAACAGGAACTGAGTAAGAATGAGACAACGGAAGGTTCCAACTAACAGCGTTGCCCGCCTTGTCATACAAACTCACACTTCCAGGCAACTGAAGTTGAATCGAGCTTCCTTCTGTCAACAGGAATCCCTCCGAGCGAAAACTAGCAGGCACAGTCTCCGCGTAGATGAAGCCAATCCCTCCCAGTTGATAGCTCAAAGGCTTATTGCTGTAGCTACTTGTAGTTGTGGTCAGATGCGATTCGCCCATAGCCCAATCATAAACTGTATTTATGTTGGTTGAGGAACCCGACCATAGAATTGCAGATGGTACTGTAGAAGTTTTTGGAGTGGCAACCAGTTTTTCGGAAAAGCCGATTTCAAAGGCATATTCACCGGCATTACCACTGCCAGTGCTAGTGAATTGGAACCATTGAGAATACTTGATTGATGGAGCAATAGTATCGATATTTATGCTTTTCCTGGTCTTTAGATATGCCGCAGAACTGATCGCGGACAATGCCGGATTCACAGAGCGGCCGACGCAATCCTTGATGCCACCGCCGTTCATGGCGATGCTGGTGTAAATCAGATCGAGGTCGGTGCGGTTATCACCGCTTTGAACTGTGTAACGGAAGGTCACAGCATTGCCGTTCACGCCGACACACACGGCATTACGATCGGTGCCATTGAGATCGACCAGAACCGAAGGCCTGGTGGTTCCGTTATTGTCGATAACCTGCACGGATTGATCATAAGTGACTACGATATCAATCGCTTCGCCAGCCTTGTAATCGTTGTCTGAGGTCGGAGAGTCAACCGCCAGCACTTTGGCAATGGTATCCAGCACCAGATTTTTGGAACCTGCCAGGGCAATCACAGAATCAAGGGGTGGGAGCACGAGCTTCGCGGCAATAGCGGTGTTATAATCATTGATCAAGCCATCGGAAAGGGAAAGTGCTTCAACACTGGCATAGTTCAGATCACTCGAAATATCACCCGGCTTAACCACATACAAAAACGTAAGAAATGAACTGCCGTTTCCTGAGACATAGGTCGCCTGACGGTCAGTAGTGCCAGTTTCCAAAAGGAGTTTTGGGGTTCCAGTGACCCTGACTGCTTTATCAAATTGAACTGTGATACTGATCGTCTGACCAAGGAAATAGGTTGCGTTGGCATTGGGTGAGCTGACAGAGACAACCGAAGGTGGGTTATAGAAGGTTCTCTCCAGGCGGGCCCCGGAAACATTGGACATGCCCGAAGCATCAGAAACAGCTCCGGCACGCACTTCAATGGCGGCCAGGCCTTCGCCCCGAGCCCCAAACAGAAGCGTCCACTTCCGCTTTGAGTCAGTATCAACAATGTTTTTCAGCACGAGATTGGTAAGATACAGACTGCCTGACGGGTCAAAGCCCACAACATCTTCGTTGAACTCAATGGTCACGGGAAAGGTATCAGCAGTGGAGAGCGTCTGAACAGCATCGCTCAGAACTCTTACGGTTGGACCTGCGGTATCCATCATAGTATCCCAGATGGTGCCAGTCCAGATAAGAGCTTTTTGCTGCATTGGATCGAAATATGCCCAGTTCAGTTCGGGGTTGGCAGGCGGGGTTGTAAGAGAACCCTTCCAGACGATGCCGACACCGGCAGGTCCTTGTGAGCCATTCTCTCCGTCCAGACCATCTTTAGCAAGAATATCCCATGATTGGCCATTCCAGATGAATGACGTTTTTTGACTGGTGTTGTAGTAAGCCCAGTTGACTTCAGGGTTGTAAGGTTGAATGTCGTGAGAGCCTTTCCAGACAATGCTGATTCCGGGTTCACCCTGAGCACCAACTGGCCCTTGAGGCCCGACAACTCCATCTTTGGCGATGATAAACCACCTGGTTCCATCCCATATTCTTGAGCATTTCAGTTCAGTATCATAATATGCCCAGTTCAGCATCGGATTGGCTGGAGCCTGGCTGAGAGTTCCCTGCCAGGCGATACTAATTCCAGAAGCTCCTTGTATGCCGGTGGCGCCGTCCTGAGCAATGATGTTCCAGGCTGAGCCATTCCAGATATATGCTGCGCCAGTTGATGGATTGTAGTATGCCCAGTTCAATTCTGGATTGAAGGGTGGGATTGAGAATGTTCCCTTCCAGACAATGCTTATTCCAGGAGCGCCTTGAATGCCTTGCGGGCCAACTGGACCCTGTGGGCCAACTGGGCCCTGAGGGCCTACCAGGCCATCTTTGGCCAGAATCTGCCACTGACTTCCATCCCAGATTCGCGATTGTTTTTGGGTTGTATCATAATAAGCCCAGTTCAATTGAGGATTAACGGGCGACTGTTCAAGTGTTCCATGCCAGCTGATTCCGATTCCGGGAAGTCCCTGAAGACCAGTAGCGCCATTAGCTCCGGTTGCACCTGTAGCACCAGTTGCACCAGTTGCACCAGTTGATCCGGTTGCGCCGGTTGCGCCAGTATCACCAGTTGTGCCAGTTGCACCTGTAGCTCCTGTAGCGCCATCCTGGGCAATCAGCTGCCATGAACCATTCCAGAATACATAGGCTTTTTTCTCATTAATGTGGTAGAAAGCCCAGTTTGCACTTGGCTGAGCCGGGTATTGATCCAGTGCTCCCTTCCAGACGATGCCAGAATAGGATGAGGTGTCGCGAGTCAGGGATACGGGCGGCAAGTTAGTGACCTCCCCCTCTGCTACTGTAATCTGCTCCATTGTTCCCTGTGCCATTGCTGAAGCCTGGAACCCGACCGTATATATTCCAACAGGCACTCCAGAGATAATGAAATTTCCTTGAGCATCAGTAAAAGCCGCATAGGACGTGCCGTGGATGAAAGCAATCAGACCAGCCTTGTTGGGGTAATCGGCTGGAACCGAAATTGTTCCGGTTATTTGCCCGGATTGCTTCAACTCCAGCAAAATCTGATTGTTGACTCCTCCGGCATTACTATTGCTGCCACTGGTGCCGCCAGCAGCAGCCACGATAGCTCCTTTAACTTCAGTCTGGGGGAGACTGAAGCCGGTGGCAGTAACCTTGATTCCCTTTGTAATCGCAGCCATGGTTCCGAATTGCGCGATAACGTTGAAGGTTCCTTGTGGAATACCGTTCAATAAAAAATTACCCGAGGCGTCTGCGATAGTTGAATATACCGAGGCGGTGGAGGAGTCATTCAGACTGGCCATGATACCAGTTGTCTGTGGCACCTTTGCATCAGCTGAAACCATCTGAACACGCATGCCCGAAAGATCACCGTCGCCAATCACCTGGCCAGATATGGTGATACCCGGCTGAATTTCAGCAGCCATCGGATTCAGGGTTCCGCCTGCCCCCCCATCTCCTCTGCCAGAACAACCCACCAGGGTAGCTAAAGCCACAACAAAAACAAACCATACTGGCCAGCGTTTCTTCATTCAGTATAAAATCCTCCATTATTGTTCGAGAAAAGGGCAAGAGAGACCGTTAAAAATTGTGCAAAACTTGTAAGAACAGAGTGTTGAAAGTCCCATGGCATGAGCGCTTTCACGCCTGAGCAGGTAAGATTATAAGCGGCATCATTACAATCAACAAAAGAATTTTTCCTCATTTTGTTCTTCTCATTTTTTTGTCTAATCTCAAACGGTTATTGTTTTTAGCACAGCCACTTCAAACGGTATGTCCGTAAAAATACGTACAAAATTGGCTGAAACATTAAATAATCATTGTAATAAAACTAAGGTAGGAATTCGAACGGTTTTGGTTTGCTGTGTTTTCTTCAGAGGGCCGAATTTGCCCGATACTGCAATACACCTGCCACTCTCCATAGTTAAAATACCTATAAAATAGAGGCTAATCTGAGATGAACACCGTTGACTGCGGCATTCTTCATTGACGGTGGGCGGTAATAGATGTTTACCGGTCAAAGAGCCCACTTTGGTGGGTTTTTATGATTTTGTCGGTCG
>MFYY01000247.1:0-6055 GCA_001787855.1 Candidatus Riflebacteria bacterium GWC2_50_8
CAATTTTACCATTGCTGACGTGCAGCCGGGGGTTTATACGGTAACGGCGCACGCAACTGATTTCAACTCGAATTCGTTGACTGTTACAGTTGACAGCGGTCTTTCTGCCACGACTCATCTCGTTCTGGTTTCGATGGGCGGAAGTTTCTCGCGCAACATTCTGCCGATTCTCAATGTTAACTGTGCAATTGTCGGTTGTCATAACGATGGCGCTGCTGCCGGCGGACTTCGCCTGAACAGCTACGCCAATCTGATGCGCGGTTCGCGCTATGGTGCGGTTGTGTATCCTTACGATGCTCAGAGCAGCAAGCTGATCAAGCGTATAAAAGGAACAGAAACGCCAAGAATGCCGAAAGATCGGCCGTCGCTGTCTACTTCCGATCAGGGTCTGCTGACTAACTGGATTAACGGTGGAGCAAGAAACAACTGAGTTGTTTAAAGAATATGAGGAGTAATGTATGAAAAATTTGAGGCTGGGAACACTTATCGCCGGAGCTCTGGTAATCGGCGGAACGATGTTTGTTTCTTCGACCTTTGCTGGAACTGAAGCCAGTGGTGCCTTGACTGTAGTCAGACACACCAGGCCAGTAACAGCGCAAAAGCGTGTTGCTAACCATGTTGAACATGCCCGCTCGACAGGTATTGTTGACAGTAAGGTTGTTCTTGTTGCTCCTCCATCAGAATTACCTGCGCCAGCAGCATCTGCCAGAATGGTCACCTCGACCAAAGCCATGGCACCGGCCGCTCAGGCAATGACTGTTCGCACCGAACAAGCTCCTCAGATGTCTCAGAAAGCTCAGTCTACCAAAACAGCCAGATCAACAAAAGCAGTTAAGGCTGCCAAGGCGCCTGCCACTGATAAGGTCGTATCGGCACAGGCTCCGGCTGAAAAGACCACAATCAAAAACCTGTTCACACTGGTAAGAATGCTTAACTATTCACCGCACCCGCTCAACGAAGATCTTCTCAAGCAGTCGCCACTTACCCTCAACGGCAATAACTACTGGTTCACCGTTAAATATGATGAAGACTGGAACGTTATCAACGATGAAGAAGCCTACATGAAAGGCATCAGTTTCGAAATCGAAGTCATGGAAAACAACCAGAAAGTTCGATCACTCAAGACTCCCAAGGCTGCCATAAATCCGGCCAAGATCAAAAAAGGCCAGGTTCTCGGTATTGCCGAAGTAGCACCTTATAAATTTACCATTTCCGTCGAAGAATTTACCAAGAGCAAAAAAGGCATTTCTGAACTAGTGTTTAAACTCGACCTGCTTGGCTGATCAGTAATTTTTCGGCTCTAAGCGAATCGCGGGAGAATTTACGTGGACAAGAGTACTGTATTTGGCACAATAGCAGGGATAATTCTGATCACTATCGGAATTAAACTGGGCGGCCCTCTCGGCGCCTTTATTAACATTCCGTCAGTGTTTATCGTATTTGGTGGTGGCTTTTCTGCGATGTACGTCGCTTTCAGCTACGATCGGGTAAGAGCCGCTCTGGGTATGATCAAATACTGCTACATGGCTCCAAGAGAATATAACTACATGAAGCTGGTCAGCAGCATTCTTCTGACCGCTGACGTTGCACGCAAAGAGGGAATTCTTGCTCTCGACTCGCGAATTGCCGAACTGGATGAGCCGTTTTTTGCCCGTGGTCTACAGATGGTTGTTGATGGCGTTGATGTCAAAATCATTGAAGACATTCTTGACACCGAACTTGATTCACGTGCCAATCGGCACACCGATGTTAAGGCGGCAGTGGATTTTCTTTCTTCTGTTCTCCCGGCGTTTGGTTTGATAGGCACAATCATGGGGTTGGTCGGCCTGCTGGGTAACCTTGACGACCCGACTTCCATCGGCCCCAATATGGCGGTTGCACTGATTACAACTTTCTATGGCGCTGTTGCTGCGAATCTGCTTTTTATTCCTTTCGGTAAGAAGATCGAAGAGCGTAGTGCCGCTGAGCAGATGTACGGGGAAATAATCGCGCGTGGCTGCATGTTTATAGCGGCTGGCGTACACCCGCGCATCATTCAGGAACGCCTGCTGGCCTTTATGTCTGACCAGTCCCGGCTGCAGTTTAATGAACTGCATCTCTCAGAGGAGCTTGGCGAAGGTGGGTAAGAGAAAAAAGCCTGAAGAGATTTCGGCACCGTTATGGTTTGTATCTTATGCAGACCTGGTTACGAACATGCTCTGTTTCTTTGTCATGCTGTTCGCATTCTCTTCGCTGGATTCACCAAAGAAGCGTCAGGAAAGCGAATCGCGTGACGAAAAGTTTCATGCTGTTTTCAGCATCAACACGGCGCAGGGTTCGAGTCAGTGGCTCACGCACGGTGGCAAGGGGATTTTGCTGACGCCGTCAACTCGCAAAAGCGAAATTCCACATCTCGTCAAAAAAGTCAAAAATCAGCTGCGAAAATCTCCAGCGGCAGATCGCATGCTGGTAATGGCTGCGGACCAGATGGTCAAGATCGAGATTCCAGCTAATGTTCTGTTCGAGAGTGGCAGCGCCGAAATGCGGCGCGGGGCCGAAGAGGTGCTTACCTCTCTGGTGCCGGTTCTAGGTACGATTGACAACTACATTCGTATCGACGGGCATACTGACGACCAGCCAACGCGTAGCGGTACCTACCCGTCAAACTGGGAACTTTCTACAGCCCGGGCCTGCTCAGTGGTGCGATTCTTCGTTGATAAAATGCAGCAGGACCCTGAACGGTTCTCGGCACAGGGTTATGGTGAATTCAGACCAAAAGTAGCCAATACCAGCGAAGAAAATCGTGAAACAAACCGCCGTGTCGAGATCATCGTTCTGTCAACCAAGAAAAAGGTAGTGCGCGATTTCAGCTGGGAGTAAGCTCTTAAGGCTCTCCTGAAAATGCTTTCTGGCGCGCATCACTTAGCAGTTGTCTGGCTTTTTCAATCTCCGCTTCGCTGAAACCATGCCTTTCTGGAGCAGCCAGTAACGGCCCAAGCATATCTATTACCTGCCTGAAACGTTTCATGTGAAACGCTGATTCGGCACGTCCCATTAAATACCTGCGGTTCGTTGGGTCAGCAGCCAGTAGCTGTGAATAAAACAGGTATGACTTGTGGTAGTTTCCTGCTGCAAACGAACTTTCTGCTATGCTGACAACTGGTGCTATCTTGAAAATGCTTTCAACCGGTGGATGCGGCGTGGGCAGCGCTACTTCTGCCGTTGCGATTCCCGGGTCGGGAAGGCTTGCCGAGCTATAGGTAAATCCCGGCCCAAAATAACCGCGCTTAAAATAGCGCGCGGTTTCGTATTCGTTATTGCTGTCTTGAAATTGCGGATTTTGTGACAGCGAGCCGCTACGATATTCAATTTCGCGGAGCAGGGCGACGTATTCAACTACTACAGGATGTCGTGGCGACCTTGCGTGGGCTCTTTTGAAGTGTTGCTGAGCAGCAAGATAATTACCGCTGTTATATTCACTCATTCCGGCAACCAGCAGGGCCTGTAGATCATCAGGAAAAAACTTCAGCAGCTTGTCGGCCTCGCGCGCCGCATCCTGATAACGACCAGACTGATACAGCCGTTCTGCTTCACGCAGTTGTGGCTGAAGCTCAAGGCCGTGCGACCTTGCGTCTGGGCATGCTACCAGCAGCGCAAGCAATACGGCGGCAGCAAAGTGCTTCTTCCGCATGCAGTTTATTCCTCAGAAGGGTCTTTGACCTTGTTCCAGTCGATGTCATCTTCGATGACTATGGGTTCAAGTACTTCTACTGGCTCTGATGCCGATTCTCCGAGTGGCCGGTCAAATCCTTCCGGCATGTCGGGTGAGAGCTGCATCGGCTGGCCGGCTCCAGGACCGCCCTGATGTTCTATGTCCCATGAGTCACCCTTGAGATAATCGTCGGGCGGTTCAAAGGTTTCCTGACTGGTAACATGTTGATAAGCCTGATTGGCAGTTACCAGAAAAATCGCAAGTAGTATGAAAACAACGCCCCATTTCCAGGTTTCGTTCTGCATTAGTGTCTCCTCAATTTCAGCTGCTATTTGTTAGCTTCAGCAACAGGAAAATTCATGATCAAAGTGCCTTTTACAATACCTTCGTTTTTCAGCAGCAGATCCAGCGATCTTACTGCGTTTACCGGCATCAGTTTGCCAGCCTCGCTCATAAACTTGCCGAATGAACGATAGGTGGATGTAAAGGTAAGTTTAACCGGTATTATTTCTACGCCGGGCCACTCTTCGTCAGATTCATCTGCCAGTCCGACCGGCATGCCCTGATCGTCAAGCTGTGGCAACTCTTCGCTGACAGCTGCCATCGAGCTTTCAGCATACATTGACTCGTCGGCAGCCTTGACTCTGAATGATGGCAACATCGAATACGAGTTGAGCCGCAGACTTTTGCCGCCAAGATCGAGGATCGAGCGTAGCAAAGAAGCTTCCTGACCTGGTAACAGCAGTTTATTGCTGCGCACAGGCGTATCGGTATTTTTTAACTGGGCTTTGAGCTTTTCGTATTCAGCCTCAATTGTCTGCTGATTTGTCTGATACTGGTTCAACTGGCTTTGTGCCTGTTCAAGCTGTTTCTGTGCATTGGCGAGCAGAACCAGACGACCCAGCGAAAATACTACGATCAGAACAATAAACAGCGCTGCCATATTGGTTTTTATATTGTTCATGGCAATTCTCCCCTGATAAGAAATTCAAGCCCGGAAGCGCTGCCCTTTCGACTGCTGATTGTCTTAAAACGCGCGATTACGCGTTTTTCGGCCAGTGTGCCGGTAAATTTGCTCAAATCTTCGTTACCAGCCGTGGTGCCTTTGATTACAATTACCTTGCCGATCAAATCTTCGCCAAGCTGTTCGGAGTCGCCCAGCTCATCGGCAAGACTGCTCACAAACTCGTTTTTCGGAGTATCTCCGCCGTATTCGCCCGGGTCGCCCTGCGGCGCAGTATTGTCCTCGCTTCGCAGGTCGATGTTTTCTGCTTCGGCATCAGTGCGCAGCAGAATTTCGTCGATGCGAAGTCCTTCTGGTCTGGCCTGGGCAATTACAAATAATAGCTGATCAACAGTCAGCCGGTTCTGAATGATAGGCTCCAGAGCCTTGCGGGCAGGTGGGGTGAGTTTTACGCTGGTATCAAGAGATGCCCGCAGTCGGCTTGCTTTTATACTCACAGCTTCTGTGCCCATTCTGGCGGTGTCGAGCTGCTTCTGTGTCTCGGCGATCTGTTGTTGCAGACCGCTTTTCATGCTGAACAGAATAATAATTATCAATAGCAGACCTGCAACGCCGATCCAGAGAGGTAACAGCCTGGCCAGCTCTTTCATGCGCTTTTCGCGCTTTTTGTTCTTAAGACAGGCACTCAGGTTCATGGTCACGGACTGTTCAGAAAGGCATGCCAGGATTGCACCGATTGCCGGAATAAATGGCAGCAGGCGGCGCTGTTTTTCCTCAGCCGGAGTATTGTCGGCAAGCTCCGGCAGAATCGGACTGATATCAATTCCTGACGAGGTGTCGACGATATTGACCCGCGATGGATTGAAGTAAGTGCGGGAAAATGGCAGCGCACCCTGAAGAGCCGCTCCGCCACCCATGAAGAAAATACTGTCGATCTGATTCAGCTTGCTGATGGCCCGGAAATAGTCGAAGCTGAAGCGAATTTTCTGCGCGAACATTTCGAACTCATTGTCGGTTGGTGGAACTGTCATTTCAGCCATACCCGATGGTATAAAACGGTAAAAACGCAGTTCACCGGCGGCAAAGATCTGTAGATGCGTGCCACTGTGACCGAAATTAACAATCGACATGGCCGGCAGACCCGATATGTCGACGATTTCTTTGAGAGCATCGGCGCCAAAGACTTCGCCATATGCGCTGTCGAGGTTGATGCCGGCAACTTCAAATATGTCGGCAAAGCGCTCGAGCAGGCGTTGCGGTATTACCGCCAGGGCCACCATGTATGGACTTTTGCGCACAACCTTATAGGCGAAGGCATAGGGTTCTTCGCGAAAATTGGGCGAAAGCAGCTTTTTTGCTTCCCAGTTGAGTATCTTGTCGATCTGTTCGATCTGAACCTG
>MFYY01000247.1:6062-9516 GCA_001787855.1 Candidatus Riflebacteria bacterium GWC2_50_8
AGTTCGATGATTTTGACCTGCAGTTCACGGTTTGAGTAGAGCGCTGCTACATGTCGGCATTCCTTGATCGGGAGGCGGCTGGCAAGGTTTTTCAGCGACTCGATAATATGTTGACGGTGCTCGTCTTCGCCGGGAAACTCAGTAAGGGGCTTTAAGACCTCTTCTTCGATAGTTGCTATTCGCTTGCCTGAATCGGTAATTTCGATTATCGCTGCCTTGATCGATGCGGTGCCTATATCAAATGCTGCGTATAAGCCTTTGTTGTTGGTGTTCTTCATGTGGCCTCCACTAGCCTTCCGATGCCATTGCGCCCCTTCAGATTTTCAATGCCGGTTCTTTTCAGCTGTTGCCTGGCCATCTCTCTGCTGCCCTCAAAAAGACTCGCCGATATCAGCAGGTCAATCAGGCCGTCACTTTTGACTGCTTCGACATTTATTACCAGGCGGCGATAGTTGTTAATCACCGAACTGTAATTCATGGTGAAAGGTGCATACTTCTGGCGCAATCGCGCCAGACCGCGCTCCATGCCGCCATCGGCAGCGTGAAAAATCTGAGTCTCGATCGCTTCGGAGCGCCCGAGATCGAGTGCTGTCTTGCTTATTTCATAGCTGGCAGTAACCAGCAGAAAGATTACGGTGCTGATCAGAAACGTCAGATACAGGCTGAATCCGCGTCTATTCATGCAGCCCTCCCGCGGAAACAGAACAGCCTTGTCTCAGATTCGCCGGGGTCTGGATTGCCGTTGCGATTGCGGTCGTCAAAATAATCTACGGTTATGAACCAGGTATTGTCATTATGCGGTCTTAACTTGAGTCCGGCGATGCGCAGTCCGGCCGGAAGCCTTACCGCCTGCACCAGGTTGGCAACGGTGATCTTGTCGGATTCGGAGTGTATTATGCGGTCGCGCAGCCAGAGCCTTAGTTCGGTAAGTCCGGCCCGCTTCTGCCAGCCGCGTGAGATGTCAGAATAGCGCATCTGGCTCCAGTCAAACATCTGTAGCAGGGCGGTTATTGTCAGACCCATGATCAGCATTACCACCGTGATTTCGAGCAGCGAAAATCCTTTGTTGCCTGTCATTTTTTCGCTCCCGCATCAGGTACATAGACGAACGACTCAAGCTGAAACAGCCGGTCGCCCTTGCTGATCGAGCAGATCAGGCGCACGGCGTCTTCGCTGTCGACCGCCGACATTATATTCGCCAGTTTCCAGCCGGGTTTAAGCCTGAAGCGGCTATGCAGAGAGCCGGCTGCCGGTTTGATGCGACCCTGCAGTATTTCAGATTTGAGCAGCTCAATTTCACGCTCAGCGAGAAAAGCTGCTTCTGATTCGAAGCTGGCGAACATATCGAGCTGTGCCGCGGTGTCGAAACCAGAGAACATGATGACAACAGATCCTGAGAGAACCAGCAGTGTAATCAGAATCTCGAGCAGCGAAAAGCCGCATCTTAATTGTGCGAATGCTCTGATTCTGTTATCTGGCAGAGGTTTGGTCATTTATAGCTCGATCGTTATAGTGCTGGATTGCCCGCCCGGTAACTTTACCGGAAGCTTCAGACGTTCAACAACCACTCCATTGCGGGTAAATTTTCCATCTGTGTTGACGTAAAGGCCGTTAAACAGCTGAGCAGCAAATGCATTGTCTACTTCTGAGAGCCTCTGGCGGAGATTTTGCGCCTTATCTGTGCCAAGGTAGCCATTTGAAAACACAATGGTTATCGGAGTTTTTCGCAGCATGGCTCGGTGGCGGCAGGCAGCGAAGAAGCTGGTCAGCTCGTCTGTTCTGGTGCGTAGCTGGGAGTCTCTGGTAACACCAGAATAGACTGAAAGTCCAGTGCCAAAAAGTACGCCCATTACCAGAACGACGATCAATACTTCAATCAACGTAAAGCCAGCAACATTGCACGGGGTCTGACTATACAGACTGCGTTTGTGGAGGCGTGACCCCAAAATTACACTGTTTGCTGAGCCTTCAGCCTGGCAGCTTCTGCTCTTTGCCATTCGGCTTACCAGTAGTGGTGAGCGCTGTCCTTTGAGCCGTCCGGGCCCATCTGGCCGTTCATGCCGATCCAGCGGGTGCCAAGTCTGAGGGCGCAGACAACACCGCGACCGCCCATTTTGCCAGTTGAGCCGATTATCCACAGACCGGTGTTGTCTGTGTTATAAAAGCGGTAGCTCGAACCGTTCCAGGTGTAACCCCAGCGGTTGGCTGCTTCTGGGCAGATAAACAGCTTGACGTCTTTGGCGATGTCATTAAGCTGCAGAAGCGCATTAGAATATTTCCAGCGCATATTGCCCGAACGATCAACCCATGACCAGCGATTCTTGCCGGAATCAAGTTCAAAGTTTTTGGCTTCCCAGAGAGAAATCAGGCTTTCAACGCCTTTTTGATTTGACAAACAAGATTTTGCTCGTGCAATGGAGGCGATACTCTGATATCTCGGAATGGCAATGGCAACCAGAATGCCTATTACCAGCACAACGATCAATAACTCGACAAGTGAAAAACCTTTTTTTCGCATAGAGCCTCCACGAAGATTTTGCGACACACGATTGCAGTCTCTGTTACTTTATCTCACAGTTTTAATTATGTCAAACAATGGAAGGTACATTGCCATGGTCAGGGTGACCACGAAAATAGCCAGAAAGATTACCAGGGCGGGTTGCAGCAACGAAACAAGAGTTTCGATTGTTGTTTCAAGGTCTCTCTCATAAATAATTCCCGCTTTTTCCAGCATTTCGCCAGTGTTACCGCCACGTTCGCCAACGTCGGCCATCAGAATGATGCTTTCGGGAAACAGGTCACGATATTTGCCGATAGCCTGAGTCAGAGATTCACCGCGGCTTACCGATTCTCTTATGCTGTTGATCGCATCTTTGTAGACCACGTTGCCCAGTGCTTTCTCGACGGCCTGCAGCGAGGTCAGAATTGGTACGCCGCATTTGAGCAGAGTGCCGAGGATGCGCGCGAAAAGCGAAAGTTCCATCTGCTGAAACATTGACCCCAGCAGCGGAATTCTTATGATGGTTCCCGAAATCCAGCGGGCTCCGGCCTCTGACCGACGCAGCATGATAATGCCGAATACCGACAGCATGACGAGTCCGCCAATTAAAAACGAGTTCCCGGTGAGCAGATCTGATGCGGTCAGCACAATTCTAGTTGGCAGTGGCAGCAATTCACCGCCGACCTGAATTTTTTCGATGAAAACCGGAAAAACGTAGGCGAGCAAGGCCCAGGCGACCAGCATCGTGAAAATAAGCAGAATCGCCGGGTAGATCATTGATTTTATGATCTTGGCGCGCAGACGATACATGGCGTCATTGATGTAGGCATAGCGTTCGAGAATTTCGCCGAGAATGCCACCTATCTCGCCAACCTCTACCATGGTAATGAAAAGGTTCGAAAACACATGGCGATGGGCTTTTAGAGACTCTGAAAAAGACTTGCCCGATTCGAT
>MFYY01000247.1:9548-10369 GCA_001787855.1 Candidatus Riflebacteria bacterium GWC2_50_8
CGGCAATTTCAGCGAGCGTGGCGTTGAGACGATCGCGGGTCTTGATCATGTGCCCGACCAGGGTGTTAAAATTGCCCATCTTGAGCGGCTTGATCTTTTTTTTGCTTTTGACCATGAGAATCGTAGAAACGCCATCAGGGTCTTCTGAGGCCGAAATCAGCAGATCGACACGCTCGCCAGTCTCGGCATCAGCGAGTTCCGAAGCGCTAAATCTATATTCAGTTCCGCCCTTATCTGCCGTTACCACCAGAATTGTGCCCTCGCGCCGCGAGACGATACCCTTTAATTTTTGCATCTGCATCTGAAAAACTCCTCTGTGTTATCAGCCATTATTGCCTGTCTGCTCTATTCATGCCGTCAGACTTGCCATTCGTCTGCTGCCGGCGATTACACCTGACCGCGTCGCATGATGGCGGCTATGCCCACGTCCATGTGTGGGCACGATTACGAGTGAATAATATATGAAATTGCAACAAATTAGCCATCAGAGTATTTGACGTAATCTCTGTTTAGCTATACTATAGCAGCATGAAAAACTCAATGCCAGATTTTGTAACTCTCCCGCTGAAAGACCTGCCGTATGTCATTCTCGACCTCGAAACAACGGGCTTCAAGCCTGAAGAAGCTGGCATTACGGAAGTCGCTATAATCTCTATGGTAAATGGCAAGGAAGAGTTGTTTGAGACCCTCATCAATCCTGAGCGACCTATTCCTGCAGAAATCACTGAGATTACCGGAATCAACGACGCGATGGTGCTCGGTAAGCCGACCATTGGCGAGCTTGCACCGGTTCTCGACGAAATGCTCAAAGGCAGAATTTT
>MFYY01000247.1:10379-10562 GCA_001787855.1 Candidatus Riflebacteria bacterium GWC2_50_8
AATGTGCCTTTTGACTGGTCATTTTTAGATTATTATTTCCGGCGCAATCTTCGCAAGCCGCTATGCATGCCTTCATTGTGTACATTACGACTGGCGCGCAAATTTCTTGGTCTGCGCTCGAACAAGCTCAGCAGCGTTGCTGACTATTTTAAGATCGAGCTAAAAAATGCCCATCGCGCCATG
>MFYY01000247.1:10662-12323 GCA_001787855.1 Candidatus Riflebacteria bacterium GWC2_50_8
CCTGTCGCAATTGCATGCAATCCAGAGCAACCACTTATAGCGTACTCTCGGCTTATTCATTGTGAGTTATGTGCGTCAGTGCCTGCTGCGACAAAACGGAGAGTGTTGCGGCAAAGCTGTCGCAGCAAAAGCAGAAAATATCTATACAAGTGCCATTTGATCAGGGTGGCCACATTGGCATGATGTTTGCTCAATTATAACTTGCCGAAGTTTGCAGATACCGTTCGAAATTATTATTTATTATTGTTCTGAGGTATACTGCAGGCAGGGTAATTTATTCGAGGGAGAGAATTATGAAAAAGGCTTACATCATCTGTCTCATCACAATTTTTGTAATGTTGAGCGCGATGAGCGCCGAAACAGCTTACCTGGTCTACCAGCACGGCAATTTGCCACTGGTAACCCAGAAAATCAAGGTTGAGATAAAGAATCAGGTCGCCGTAACCCGCCTTGAGATGGTGTTTTACAACCCCAACGACTACACCATTCAGCCGAACATAAAATTCCCGATACATGAAAAAGCTTCGGTACAGCAATTTTCGCTGACCGACAGCGCAGGTATGGTATATTCCGGCACGATCGAAGAAAGCAACAAAGCCACCCAGGTTTTTAACGAAGCCAAGGCCGAAGGCCTGATGCCGGCCATGGCCGTGCAGAAACAGCCTGGTGTTTTTGAAACCAGCATCGGTGCAATAGGCCCGAAATCACGTGCTACCGTAATGATTGAATACAGTGAGATTCTTCCATACAGCCGCGGCAGTGTAACTTACAACCTGCCATTCAACATCAAAAAGAATCAACAGACTGACCTTGAGACCGTTGCAATAAGCATGTCGATCAGTGACCAGAAAGAAATTGCCAAGGTCGAATCTCTCAGCCACGACATTTACGCCGAAAAGACTGATGCCAACAACTGGAACGTCGTTTTCGAAAAGAACAGCTACCTGCCGGCAGGCGACTTTATGCTGCATTATGATGTTAAAGCAGAAGCTCTCGCCGCCAACTTCCTTTCTACCAGACCAGAAGCTGACGCAGACGGTTACTTCATGCTGATGCTGTCGCCAGCCGAAATCATCAGCGCCGAAGACATCGCAATGCGCGACATCGTTTTTGTCGTCGACACTTCTGGCTCAATGTCAGGCCGCAAGATGGAACAGACCAAAAACGCCTTTGATTTTTTCGTCAGCCGCCTCAATGAGAACGACCGCTTCGGCATCATTTCGTTCGCATCACAGGTTAATAACTGGCAGCCTGAACTGCTGCCGGTGACCGAAGAGAACCGCAATGTCGCACGCACTTTTATTCAGAATCTTTATGCCAACGGCGGCACCAATATCCATGGCTCGATGCTTGCAGCTCTCAAGCTTTTTGACAATGCCGAAGGCCGCACCAGAACCCTGGTTTTTCTTACTGACGGCGAGGCCAGCACAGGCATCACCGACAGCAACACCATCGTCAGGGATTTTAACGCCGCCAATACCACCCAGGTGCGCACTTTTACTCTCGGCGTTGGCAGAAGCGTAAACACCATACTGCTTAACAAGCTCGCTATCGAGAACCGTGGCGAAGCACTTTATCTTGAAGAGAATTCACAGAGTATAGACAAAGAACTGATGGCCTTCTACGAAAGCATCAGCACCCCGCTGCTCGTCGACCTCGCA
>MFYY01000247.1:12335-12959 GCA_001787855.1 Candidatus Riflebacteria bacterium GWC2_50_8
TTACCAGGGCACACAGCTTGTCGTCACCGGCCGCTACAAGAAAGGCAGCGAAGCCAAGCTTACCCTGAATGGCAATCTCAATACCGTTAAGCACAGCTTCCCGATCAACGCATCCTTTGCCGAGCAGTCGAACGACAACCTCTTCGTAAGTCGTTTCTGGGCCAAGGCCAAGGCCGACGACCTGATGTTGCAGATGCAGACCTACGGCCAGAAGCCCGAGCTCAAAGACCAGGTTATCGCGCTCAGCAAAGAATACCAGTTTGCCACTCCGTTCACCTCGTTTGTGGCAGTGTCGACTACGCCGGTACCACAGGTTTCACAGCATGCCGCGGCCAACAACAACGCCCACAATACTGCCGCCATGGCCAGACCAACCAACCGCAACCAGCAGCCGATCAACAACAGCGGCGCGACCCGCACCATCGTGCGCCGCACCGAAGCTAAGTCCCTTTCACTCTGGGGCGCCAGCGGCTTTCTGCCAGTAGCTGCTATTGCTATTCCAAATTTCAGAAAAGCTCGCCAGCAGGCTCGCCACAAAGCCTGCTTCGCCAATCAGCGAGTACTGATGGGTGCAATCGAAATGTATAATATGGACAGCAATGTAATGATGAGTAATTTCGATGG
>MFYY01000247.1:12973-13120 GCA_001787855.1 Candidatus Riflebacteria bacterium GWC2_50_8
TGCTGGTACAGGGCAAATATCTTAAATCGCCGATTGTTCCGGCTGAAAAAGACTGCGCTTTCAGTGCTGACGGCCCGTTGAACCAGCATGGTGTGGTAGTATGCGCGTTACATGGCTCAGTCGAGCATCCATTTACCGACGAAACCA
>MFYY01000248.1:0-5113 GCA_001787855.1 Candidatus Riflebacteria bacterium GWC2_50_8
CATGACGAAAACTTTTTCTGTTCGTCGTAAGCATCAAGCTTTCTGATGACACGTTCGAATGTTTCCTGCACCAGATCTTCAACCATTGAGTCCGGGGCCCGCAAGTATCTGAAAAAACTGAGCAGCTGGTTCATGTAGCGGTCAATGAGACGTTCGAGGGCGCGCACATCACCTTCCCTGATCTTTCTTATGATAACCAGGTCTTCCGCCTGACGCGCAGCGCTCGCACTTTGCTTGTCGGTATCCGCCATCAGCTTCCCCCGGCGCTTTCTGATGAATACTGGTTGATTTTTCGCATCGTTCTGATTCTTGCCAGATATACATTATCAGCGCTGCGCCTGAACGGAATCAGCGCTACACGCTGCAGGCTGCCGACTTCTGGCACTCTGAACCCTTCAGATGCAGGATTCAGCATAAAATGTTCGCCAAAAGTAGTTACGAATTCTGCTACACCGTTTTCAAGCCTGGTGATCCTGCCCTCGCGAACATACTGCTCAGCCAGAACTGCGCCTCCCGTGTTGCCGGCAGCGGTCGATCCGCCAGGCATGAACATAGCAAAGACCAGAAACCCGAAAAATCCACCAAGAATAAGGGCCAGCGTTGACCAGCCAAAATATTTCGCTGTTGTCATGACTTCGAAGTCATGGTCCAGACGCCATCCCATTCTGGAGGGGGCGGGTTCTTTTCGAAATGATAGCAACGCCCCACATACATTTTGCAGAGCTCATCGCGCCGATTAAGCGCAATTGCCGACTCAAATTCGGCGCGGGCCTCTGGCCACTGCTGCTGCCGGTAAAGATCAATACCACGATGTGTGTGCTCGATCACCGCCGCCATATTCGGAAATGACTGGCGATCATGGTGATCAAGTATTTCAAACACTTTAACCGGGTGATTCTTGCCCTTGACCCTTATCAGATCGACTTCGCGGTTCTGATAATGATACTTGAGCTCATCAAAAGTCTTCTCGCTGACCAGAATATCGGCATGATAAAACTTGGTGGCGCTTTCCAGGCGCGAAGCAAGATTAACGCCGTCACCGATGACCGTGTAATCCATGCGCTTCATTGAGCCGATGTTGCCGACCAGAACGTTGTCGGTCGCAATGCCGATGCCGATGTTTATCGTCTGCTTGTTGTTGAGCATGCGGTCGGCATTGAATTTGCGCAGCGATTTCATCATCTCAATCGCTGTCGCCAGCGCGCGATCGGCATCTTCTCCAGAGGAGAAAGGAGCGCCAAACACAGCCAGCATCGCATCTCCGATAAATTTATCGAGAATGCCGCCATGATGAAACACAATGTCGACCATGCCGGTAAAATAGTCGTTGAGCAGCGACACAGTTTCCTGTGGGCCCAGTTTCTCGGTAATGGTCGTAAAATCTCGAATGTCGGAAAAAAGAATGCTGAGCTCGCGCATCTGCCCGCCGAGCTGCGCCTCAGAGTCCATCAGCTGATCTGCGACTTCTTTGGTCATATAGCGCGCCAACGTGCCTTTAAGGCGCTTTTCAGTCGAAAGATCTTCCAGGATCACCAGACCGCCCATGGGCTGGTCTTGAATATCACGCAGGGGCACCACCGACATGTTTACCGACACCTGCTTGCCCTGCAGGTTGGTAATTTCGGCGTCAATAAAGTTGTCTGAGTCGTTGGTAGCGATTACCCGTCGCAGACTGTCAACAACCCAGTGGTTGGCACCTGTGAATGTGATGTCGGCAAATTTACCAATTACCTGGCTCTCTTCGGCGCCCAGAATGCGCAAAGCGATGCGATTGCATTTTTCGATGCGGCGCATGTTGTTAAGACTGATGACGCCATTACTCAGGCTTCTCAGGATGCTTTCGCTGTAGTGCTGGGCGTTGAGAACCTCGTTGAACAGCTTGGCGTTCTCGATGGCAATTGAGGCCTGCGCCGAAAAACTTGCCAGCTTACGCTCGTCCTGACGCGAAAAAGCACCGCCGCGCTTGTTGAGAACCTGGGTAACTCCGATTTTAACGCCACGCTTGTTGATAAGAGGCATGCACAGAATGTTCTGAGTCTTATAACCGGTCTTGCGGTCAATTTCCTGGTTGAAACGACTGTCTTTGTAGGCATCAGGAATATTAACGGTATTGCCTGTCGTAAAAACTTCACCGGCAATGCCACGATTGGCCGAAATTCGAATCTCCTGATCGCGCATGCCAAGCGCAACCTGCGACCAAAGCTGGTTATTCTTTTCGTCATGCAGAAAAATCGTGGCGCGGTCACAGTTGAGAATCATGATAACCGCTTCCATAATCTTTTCGAGAAGCGGCTTAAGCTGCAGTTCTGACGAAATAACCGAAGTGATCTCAAGAAGATGTGACTCGTTCTCGCGCGCCTGCTGAATCTGCTCGAACTGGTGGGCATTATGCAAAACCCGGGCTGAATTCGTCGTTACTCTTTCGAGTATCGCCATTTTGTCAGGCGACAACGGCAGATGTGCAACGTTGATAAGTTCGAGAACCCCGATAACCATACCGCTTGGTTGCAGACTCACCGGAATGCAGATCAGGTTGCGGGTCTGATAACCGGTCTGCAGATCTATCTCCTGATGAAAAAGAGGATCCTTGTATGCATCTACGGACACTCTGATCTCACCAGAAGCCATTACGGCGCCAGCAATACCCTTTTCGAGCGGAAATCGTATTTCCTCAGTGGCCACGCCACCAAAAACCCTCGAAAAAAGCTCTCCGGAGTCGGAATCTACAAGAAAAAGCGTACCCCGCTCGGCTTCGGCAATATCTGAAGTAACTTCGACCAGCAGCTGCAGCAGGTTGTCGAGCAGACGCTCCGAAACATTGAGCAGGTCAGCAACCTGCTCAAGAATTTCAACGAGTGCTTTTGAATAGTCACCACCAGCAGCGGTTCTGACGCTGCCAACGATGTTTTTTATCTCGCCGTCATCGAGCTTTTCGGTAAGAATGCGGTGAATTATCTGAGCGCTGCTCTGCATATACTATCCTCTACCAACCCCCACATTCTATACCAAAACCGTTTAAAAACCAAGGATACCGAACAAATCAGTAAGAATCATAAATCTTGAAATCCGGGGGGTCAGACAGTATTGCTTCCATCAGGCCGTTAAGGCTTCGCGACAAAGCGCGACCAACCTGTATGGAAGTCTCACCCTCCTTTATCGCTACGCGGTCAGGAGAAAGCGTGAGATCGATTTTGCCGATTCCGTAGGCGACTGCCAGATTCGTATTGGAAAACGCAAAATTGAGCTTAACCTTTGAATCCTCGGCAAGGTTCCATGAAATAACACCCTGTGTTAGCGATATATCAACTTCGGCGACCTTCTGCAAAGCAGAATCAAGCGTTACATTCTCGACCTTAAAAACAGCGTCAGCATCAAAAACAAGGCTGGCCTGCTCGGAAATCTTGATCTTATGAGCACCAGTGATAGTTTTAACATACATGCCTTCCTGCAGACCAGTCTTGAAACCGACAACTTCGCCCCATTGCGCTTCAAAATCAGTCTTGAGTTGCAGCGGCGGCTTGTCAATCTCGCACAACAACGTCTTTACCTCGGCAATTCTCTGCTGTTCACGCTCGAGCGCGAACTGGTTCGATTTGAAAAACATCTGCCCAACAAGAAAAAGGGTAACCAGAACAATGCCGATGTGCATCAGCTTTTTCTTGAGCTGCTCAGACTTGACTTCAGCTTCAACCACGGCCTTTTCAGAAGTCAGTTGCGCCTTGCGTACTCTCGAAAAAAGATCGTAGATCTCTGTTTCGGTATACCCTCTCTTCTTGAGCTGGTTAACCAGTATGCGCAACCGGTTCTTTTCCTGAAACAGCCCTTCGAGCTGATCTTTGTAGGCTGCCTGATACCAGAACTTGGAAGCTTCAAGATCGAAATCCTCATCATCCTGATGTTCGTCGACAATGCCAAGAATGCGATCGGCAATCTCATCAGGCGTCAAGCCATCAAGCTTTTCAGGATCGCCAGTTTTGCCCTGAGCAGCGGCTTTTTGCGAAGTCGCTGCTGCTTTCGGAGGAACTCCCGCCGCTTTCGGCGCTGCAGCAGCCGGCTTTACAGCAGGTGAAGCCGGATTTTTTTTCGCAGTCTCCGGCTTGCCTGGCGCCGGTGCTGGCTTTTTGTCGTTAGTGCTGCCGTTCAACTATTTCCTCCAGAGAATTGCTCAGTCAAAGGTATCAGAATTCAAATGCGGATTACACAATAAAAATGTCGACCAGGCCTCATTCAGAAAATCCTGAGAGTCCGGCTCCAGTTCGACATCCAGAGACTCATGCAGGGCACAATGCCACTGATTTCGACTGAAAACCAGTAGATGACCACTGCACGCCGGCAGGTTTGGCAAAGTCCAGCTCTCTTCGAGGTCAGCTCTTGCCGATTCAGCTCCCCCACCTCTGACGACCCCAATATTCGACATCTGCAGCAGTCTCGCCTGATAAACATAATCTACGGCAGCATAGCGCTCCGAGATTTCGGGCGGTTCAAGCAGCATGTTTGCAGAACGGCAAAGTTTCTGGCAGTATCTCTGGCTGTTTACCCTGATTGCAAGAAACCGGCGGGCAAAATGCTCACTCTCGTTGACCACCGACAACAACTGTTCGGCAGCAGAAGCAACCAACTCCGCCGGTGCAGGAATCACCGGAATCGCCGCACAGTCAGAAGCAAAATAGCCAATCCCCGGGATAAGTTTTCTGCCGGCAAATATCGACGGAAATCCGCCAAGCGAAGTGGCCAGGGCGTCTTTCACCTGACCGGCGACCACATCAGGCTTCTGCTCAAGCCATATTATAAACTTTATGCGGGCGGCCAGCCAGGCAAAAGCGAAGCGAAAGTGCCATGGTTGTGGCTTTTTCAGGGCCTCTTCGAGAGCCTTGTCGGCAGCCGGCCAGCTTTTTCGACGCAGATGCGCCGTCAGCAGCCAGAAATCAGGATTATTGCGCAAAGGCCAGAGCAAAAGGTCGGCGGCCAGTTTTTTGGCAAGCATAAGATCTGCTGTTGTCGGACGCGCTTTATAACCCGGCGTTGCCGAAGCAGTTGCCACGGAGTCAGCAGCGCCCGAAAATTCTTCTACGGGCAGAAGCTGCGAGGGAGGCGTTTTTTCTATCGAAAACAC
>MFYY01000248.1:5121-11529 GCA_001787855.1 Candidatus Riflebacteria bacterium GWC2_50_8
ATAATGCCAGCTAAAGCCTGCAACGGCAATAATTGCCAGTATCAGCAATATCTCAATTCTCTTCATTTTGCGGCCTTGCCTTCAAGAATACTGGTAACCTCTGTCAGCAAAATACCAGCATCATCCTGCCATATCCCGCTGCCAGCACATGTTTGCAGATGCCCCTGCGCGATCACGAGCCATTCGCGTTTGAAATTATGCAGCTGCCACAACTCAAGCGCCAGCCTGGCTGCCTGGTATTCCCAAAGATTGCCGGCACCCGTTTTGTCACTGGCAAGATGGCAGGCCCATGCGTCATCGTAACGCGCATCAAAAAAGGCTTCACGCACATTCTTCGCCAGTGCTTCAAACCAGCTCAGGTCACCGGATGAAATTGTTACCTGCTCTGCTTTGTGACCCGGAGTAACTCCATATTGAACCAGACGCTCCGCAATCTTTGCAAGAACAGCATCACCATGCCAGTCAAGATTCTTAACGCCGGGCTGCATGATAAATTTTTCGTATCCCTTTATGCTCAATTCGCCGGAATTCCATAGCAAAAACTGCCTGAGAACTTCGCGATAAAGATTTTTTCCGGGCTTGTGCAGACGACGCTGCAATATAGACCAGCCAGAATCAGCCATCAGCTGAGGCTTTTCGGATACTGCAGCAAAAATCAGCTGCATTTCCTGATCAACTTTTTTAGCACAACTTGCGTCTAATTCAATGATGAACGACTCATACTCACTTGGAATCCGCTCTTTTGTCGGTTCTTCTGCCACAACCGCCGTTTCGGTTGCGCTAAGCTCTTCAGCTTTGCCCTGAGTTCCCAGGCCAGAATCCGATGCGTTACCGGCAATGACTGGCTGCGAAGCAACGCCAGCCGATATTGTAGCACTCGCTGTTTTTGCAGAAATGCGCTGCAGGAATTTTTTGTATTGTTCTTCTGCTGGTGCCAGCTGGACGGCATACTGCGCCTGGGTCACCGCCTGCTCGACAAGCCCTGCTGCCATGAGCGCCTCGGCCAGCGAATAGCGATAAACAGCGCTGTCAGCAACCTTGAAGTTCAACCAGGTGAGGCGTTTGATCGCCGACTCGTTCTGCCCAAGCCTGATCTCGGCAATTGCCAGCATAAAATGGCCTTCCAGATGCTCGGGAGAGGCAGCGAGAAGCTCACCAGCCGCAACTGCAACATCCTGCCATTTCTGCATCTCGTATAACAAACGGGTCTTTTCGAATGCAACACTGATTTTGGACTCGTCAGCAGGCAGCGGAACAGCGAACACAACCAGAGCAAGAGCAAACAATACTGCCCGGCGGCAACAAAACCAGATTCGCCGACCTGGTGGACAAGCGGTGAATACTGGATTTAAAAGCAATGAAGTCATTTCAAAACCCTGTGTTTGATAAAGTTCAGCAGCAACTATTGCGAACCACCAACGCTTACACCCAGCAATAAAGGCGACCCGCAACAATATAAAGGTTTTGCAGCCTTCTGTAAATTACTCGCCGCGATTAATCTGCGCAGAGGCAGAAGCCTGCTCCTGCAGAGCCTTCTGCAGCTTTTCGACCAGTACCGGAAGTGCTTTGCCAACCTGCTCGTGCAGTTTTCCTGATTCAATAATCTTTGCACCCGGCTCTGTGCTCTCGGTGGCAGCCTGACTTTCTTCGAGCATAAGCTTTACCGCTTGCCCAAGGGTTACAAACTGTTCCATAATTTCAGGAATTCCTTCGCTGTCTGGCGTAATGCGGATTGAAAGCTCGGCCAGACCGATGGTCTGGGTGATAAAATAATCGAGCTGCTTGAGATGTTCTGCAAAAAGAGTTTCCTTGAGATTGCGACGTGCAGACTGCATCGACCAGGCAACATAGCCGTAAGAATTGCAGGCAAAGTGCAGAGCATCGATGAGATAACCCTGAACATAAAGTTTATGCTGAGGCTGCAGGCCAACAAAAAAGTGCTGCTGAACAACGGGTTCATTCACGGCAACAGGCTCAACCACGACAGTGTCAGAAGCCATATCGGCGGAAACAGCCGGCACGGCATCGGCAGCAAAGCTGGCTACGGTAAACGCGAACATAAACCCGATCACTGGCAACAAACTGCTCAAACGGCGGATATTCAGCTTATTCATCTTGTATGCTCCTGTTAATACGACTCGAGAACGGTCGAGATCTTGAAATTACTTTGCTTGCGCACCTGGATATGCTCATGTAAGGGGTGGTTGACCACAAAGTCAACAGTAAGCACAGTTACATTTTCATCCGGAAAACTTCGGTTTGCGGCATTGATCGAAAGAATGTTGCTCATCAATCGCTGTTCAGCGATTACTGCGGCTCCACGGGTAACCCTGCCATATAATTCTATGTAGGGCGAAGCACCTTTAAGAAAGCCAGTGACAGTCGACTCGATATAATTATTGGTCGCCGTCTCTTTTTCAAAGGTCTTGAAAGTCCAGATCGGCCATTCGTTACCATCAGCGGGGTAATCAGCCATCAGGTTGCCTGAGCCGCCGCCCCTGATTGTTACTGGCTCGGTCGCAATTACTGCCGGGGTTGTGATAACCCCCTTGTCAACGATCATCGATTCGATGCGGCTGGTTGCGCCAGAAAAGTGTTTCTGCCAGAAAATTTCATTAACACGCTGGTCATCGACGGCATTCTGTTTCCAGGCGGTAATTTTCTGGGCATTGGTCATCCAGCTGGTAAACTGCATGACAACGAGCGAAATAATACCGACAACACTCACTGCAATGAGAATCTCAACAAGAGTAACTGCCGATCTGTGACGTTTCAGGAAACTTTTCATCTATCTTCCATCTTCAGCATCTGAATTGTTACTGTCATAGACACGTCACTTTTCAGGCCGCCGGCCTGTAATGTCTGCGACGAAGCGTTTGCCGTTATGCGAATATAATCTTCGGTATACCCGGGCTCAAGCGCGTTTTCGCGTTTGGTGAGCCCGATGCGCTCTATCGAGGTAACTCTGGCAGTCATGCCCGACTTTTCAGCTGCGAAACGATTATCGAGAGTTTCGATTCTCAGATCATCGATAAATGCATTGTAGAGAACATCGGTGCGCTTGGCAACCGGCAGGTCGTGCATATAGCGAAATGCCGCATAAAGTTCGGTAGGATGCTCGCGAATTTTCAGTTTGGCTGCTTCGATCAGCGATATGCACAGCAGCTCCATCTGGGTACGCTCACTGGTCGCAATTTTCTCAAAATTCTGGCCAATAGAGCGGTTCAGCAAAAATGCTGCAAAAATAAGCGAAGTTGTCAGAGTAGCGAGCACCAGCACGATAACCACGCCACGCCTGTTTGTATATCTTTTCATCCGAGGTCCGCCTTGTAGACGAAAAGATTTAGTCGTTCGGTGTTGCCAGACATTTTTGAAGTCCAGGTAACTTCGAATTCAAGGCGAAAATATCTCTTATAAGCAGTTAACGAGGAAGTTGTATCGGGGTCAGGCATGGTGACAAACCAGAAATCGGTTTCATCGGCATCTCTGGTGTCATATCTGGTGCGCAGTCGGTAAGTAAACTGCGTGCCGTTGATCACGGCACTGGCCGGGATATGAACGCTGTTAGCCGGGTCTGAGCCAAAGGTCTGGTTAAGCTCTACCGGACTGCCGAGGGGGATATCGCGGCCTGGCAAACCCATCAACGCGCGCAGATATGATGAGCTGCTGTGCATGGCCGCCAGATGATCGGCATTAACCTGGGTGTAGGTGGAGCCACGGCCGAACAGGCCGACAAGAGGTACTACCGCGAATGCAAATATGGTTATTGCAATCACGACCTCAACCAGCGTCAGACCGCGCATCGGCCTGGCACCACCACATCGTCCCATGTTACTTTGCTCCGGTTCCGCTTCTCTCAGCTTCGGTGGTAGATTCAAGAACGCGGATCTGGAAGCGGCTCGGAATGATCGGGAAATCGATTTCAAGTTCCCGTGAGTTGCCGTCAAGGTCGATAACCTTGAGATAGAAGGAATTTGTGCCACTTGAGTTTCCACTTTTATTCTTCAGACCAGTTTTTACGTCGGCATTGCCCACACGGAACACGTATGAAAGAGGAGTTCCATCCGCATTCAGCAGGCGCAGCGGCGCTGCATCTTCCATAGACTTGACCGGCTTGTCTTCAAATTCCTTGAAGTATACCACTCCATGCTCATCTTTTACATCTTCTTTGAATTTGTAGTAAATGCTCTTGAAGTTATTGCTGTCAACGATTCTACCGAACGGCGCGGCCGCGTCATTCTGCCAGAACAGTATGTTATCGCGCACCGACAGGTCGAACACGAGAAGCTCGTCTTCGGCAAAGCCGGGAGCGCCTGGATTAGCCGAGTTAAATGCCGCTTTGACATTGCTGTCAACCAGCTTGATTTTCGGATCATCCATTTTATTGCTGTTCTTCTCGGTGACAACGTAGTTGCCAGCTGAATCCAGAGAGTTTTTGCGATCATACACATAACCAGGCAGTGAGAACTGACTGCTGAATGCTCCGCTCACAAACTTCTGGTCAGGCAGGTTATAAGCATGCCGCCAGTCACTGAACAGACCAGCCTTGGCACCCTTAACTCGATCCTTGAGTGCGTCATCAGCCCATGCCAGCAACCCAAACGGCTGCGCTGACGGGCCCAGAGGCGTGTCTTTACCAATGTCCGAGAGCAGTTTGAGACTGCCATCATCGGGCAGCGGCTTGTATTTGGCTGTAGCCAGACGCAGATCAAGATTGGGGCGCTTATTATCGATTACGTTGAAGTAGCCTTCCTGACGCGTGAAGTTGCGCGAGCCATCTGCGATCTCGATGACATACTTGATTTTACCGGCAATATAGTTCGAGAACTGATGTTGAATCGTCATTTCACGATTAGTCGGCGCACCCAGTTTTTCTTTATCTGTTGGTGCAACCAGAGCCAGGCGATGCCCATCGACACGCTCGACGTTGAACTTGTCGATATCAGGAGACAGGTCGCCATCGGCTGCAGTAGACAGTTTATCTTTAATCGAAGGCAGAATCATCGGGAACTCGTATCCGTTTTTGGCATCAAGAGTAAAGCGGCCGGCCGCGCCATCGATCTTCTGGAACCACAGAGAAGGATACCAGGAGCGACGGGTACCACCGTTTTTGAGGCCATCATTGGGGCCAAAGCCCGGATGATTGTCTTCGATGCCGATCAGGTATTTAGTCTGATCGCCGCTGTTGCCATAAATCGTATTATTGACTATGGCTGACATGGCGTTTTCACCATTGAATTCCTCGAACCTGGCGATAGTCGGCGGAGTAACATCGACAGTGAATGCTTTACGCCGCCAGATACTGGTCATATCACGGTCAAGATACTTGATTTTGCCGTCGCCATTAAGCACCAGTCGGCTGTAATCAGCACCAAAACGGGCTCTATTGGCAGCTTCATGGCTCGGATGATCGAGATAATAATCACGTCTGGTGCAGATCAAAGTAACAACTGTTTCATAGCCTTCGTTCGGGAAAGTCGGAATCGGCAGATCCCACGAGTAATCAGAAGTGAAAGAAACCGTCTTAACTTCGACATAACGACTGCCAACGCGCACCAGATAGGTGGCCATCGCCGATTTGTCGAGGTCAAGGGCCCCCTGGGCATTGCGATCAGGCATATAGTTGAAGCTGCGCCAGAGTTCAATGGCGCCGCCCGGCTGATGCCGCTTAACTTCGACGTTCATACGAATCGTCTTCTCGAGCAGAATTCCGCTGAAAGCCTCGAGATGCCCGTTCCCTGCCAGATTGCCCTCGTTCAGATCGGATGTTTCGTTAACATTGCGGGCAAACTTAAGTTCGAGCTTTGCCTTGTAATTCTGCAGAGTGCCGGCAGCGTTAACCAGATCGAAATCATGATCGAGGTATTCCTTGCCGTTGACTGCAGCTCTCAGATAATACCAGTCATTATTGGTCATGGCCGGAATACCAACCTTGGTTATGTCGGTTACTCTGGTCTCCGGGTAAGCCTTGAAAGAATTCGGGAAATCACGTTCGCGCAGAGCCGCAGCATCGGCGCCCCACTGCGGCGCATAGGTGGTCGTGTTGCCCGGGCCATTAAGGGTAAGCTTCGGGTCGTCAAAGTCAGCCGGAGTGTGGTCATAAACGCGAACATCGTAAGTAAGCGTTCTGGTCTGCGGAATGTCGGTCGCAGCATAGTAAACAATGATACCGAGACCGTCAGTTACTGCAGTCACTATGCGTTGTGTATATTTGACAGTGTGAATGACTGTGTATTTTCCGGCCTGCAGAAACTCGTAACGGAAACTGGTGCCAGCACCTGTACCACCCGGAACATCGGGCGAAATTCGCCAGGTCTGCGTCCAGGTATCAGGTTTGATAATGACCATTTCAGCACCTGAAAGGCTCCAGGTCTGCGGTATGTCTTCCGGAATATCGTTCGGGCCAAT
>MFYY01000248.1:11599-15584 GCA_001787855.1 Candidatus Riflebacteria bacterium GWC2_50_8
GAACCGCTCTCGAGAACAAAGCGTCTGCCAAGCGAAAACTGGTTACCATCACCAGGATCATAAGCCCAGAGCGTCGGGTCAAGAAACTTGTAGTTATAAGACTCTTTGTGAACGAAGTCAGTAACGCCATCTGGCGGGTAAACCGAGAATTTACCGCCGGCGATAACTCTGAATGTCTTGTCGTTATCGGTCTGCACAGCTGCTCCCGGTGCCACACCTATTTTATGCTGCCAGACAGTAGTGAGCAAAAAGCCATCTCTGGCCTTGATTTTATCCCAGTCGGCCATGTCGTTTTTGTCATAATAACCGTTACCATCAGCATCGCCGTAGATAAAGATGTTGCCCATCCAGCCCGATTCAACGGACTCAAGCTGGCCGATACCCCAGGGGTCGCCAAGCGGATGCACTGCTGCACTCGTTGAATTTGCGGCGTTATAGAAACAACCTTTCGGATATGTCTGTACTGTGAGCTTTTTCAGACGTCCAAGAAGCGTACCGTCAGGGAAATCGATTGTAGTCTTACGATACAACTGCGACAACGATGGCTGCGGAATTGGTCCGAGGTGCGGCAGAAAATTATCACCGGTAACAGTTGGGTCTGTGCGGGTATTATAAGGCATTGCTGTAGAAGAAAACTTGAAATTTTTGGAAGATGCACCCGGAATTGGCTGAACAAAAAATTCACCGGAAAAAGCGTTCCCGCGCCAGCCAATCTGAATGTAGCGATTGGTAGTGCCCTTGCCGATATAAACTTCCGGAATCACTACCGGTCCAGCGGTTGCCATTGCCAGAGTGCCGCTCGCCAGCAATAACGGATTAGCGGCAAATCTTGCGCGTATTTGCGTGGCAAGATCTTCAAATGCAGTCGGAAAGCTGACAAAAGCATGCTGCCAGACGCTTCCGCAGTCATTGCCATCAACCTTGCCGTCTTCATCAAAGTCGGCATATGGAAAAGCCTTGTCAAAGAAAGCCTTGTCGGCATTGTCAACCTTGTCATCATTATTAACATCGAAAATCTTGTTAAACACGTATTTAACCGGGCCGGCCTTGGGTTTGCCATCTGAACCAAATACTGGCGGCATGTCACATTCTCTGATGTAACCTCGCGATCGCGACTGGGTTGTCGGATGCAGAGTGTAACCAGGTTTCACATTTGCACCAGTAAGCCAGTCTTCTTGGGGTCTCGCGCGATATGGCTCAGGCGCGATTCTTACGCCCTTAACAATCTCAGGAGTCGTTACCAGATAAAGCTTGGGCTCCGGGCCTTCGAGAGCCATGTAAACCGGCACATCGATCTGGCCAAAGCCGAGATTGGCAAGCATCTTGATGATATCTTTCATCTTGATCATGCCATCAAAAATCTTGCCGTATTCGATGTAATATTTTTCCCGCCAGTTTGACTTGCCAGGGTCACTGTTAAGGGAATCGCGGTTCCATCTGAATCTGATGTTTACCTTGGTATCGCCGATAGTCGGATACCACACTCCACTGACATCAACACGCCAGGTCGGGTTGATTGCAGGCTTTGGGTGTATTTTAGCATTAAGTGTACGCTGAATATCCGGTGGTTTAATGCTGCCATAGGTGTAGTGATACCACCTCAGATAAACATTATAGAAGTCTGCTTTATAATCAAAATTCATATCGGAAATGCCAGAAACATTTGAGTTAAAGAAAGTGCCAGACTCAGGATTCGGAAATTCTCTGACAGTCTTTTTTGTGTAGGCCCTGGCAATCGGGTCCCAGACATTTATGTAAGTTCTGACTGGAAAATTCTTCGACTCTGCCTGCTTTAACTTGCGCAGGAAAGCGCCGCGGTCCCAGTAGTAAACTTCATAATTGTTGTAGCAGACATAATAGGTCGAACAGCCACCCGACCAGCAGTAACTGCCGGCTGGCGGCCCCTTCCATGAAACACAACCACCGGACCAGCAGTATGTAGTTGTTCTGTGACCAACAGAATACCAGTAATTGATGAGCTGCCAGTCATATTCATTGCGCCAGTGCCAGTAATCAAGCTTTGAGCCAAGATTATAATTTACCTTAAGATTAAAGCCAGGTGTCAGACGAAACCCTGGACCATTCAAAAGCTCATATGAACCAATTTTGTTTGGGCCAAAATACACATGCACCTTTTTATCATAGGTCATTGGCGAAAAAGGCATGTTACGCTGTCTGCCAGCTTCGGTGCCGAATTCTGCTGCGGGAAGTGTAAAATTAGTCTGCAGATCGACATTGAACCAGTGTGAAGGCGTGAAAGGGTATGCATCAGGGGCCGTATAAATGATGTAGGGACCAGCTGGCTTAGGATAATGATAGGCTGGATAGGTATAACAGGAGAAAACCTGCGGCGCAATAAGAATCAATAAGAAACAAAGCAGCAGCTTTGCCCTGCGATTATGCCAGATTTTCATATACGTTCCCTCCCCTGTGGTTCGAATAATACACATCAAGACCTGCAGCAATCCTATACAAAAAATAGTCCCAAAAACACCTTCTAACTAAGTTATACCCTTATAGATCAGTAGTGACAACGCAAACTTTTTTTACAAAACGGCAACGATTTCTTGTCAACTTAGCTTTAAAAGCATCTCTAAGTCAGATGGACTCACTGAGTCGGGCTGTGGTAACAGCCCGGCTCTACGCGTTACTGTCCAGTCACGCCCAATGTACCCTGACCTGACTGCTGTGTTGCAGCAGGATCTGCTGATTGGTCGGTCGCTGTCATTATGGCAAGACCAGCCTGGAACCTTTCAAGGGTAGCACCGATGCCGGGCCAGGTTGCTTCGGCAATAGCGGCAGCCTGGCTATGAGCTTTCAGATATGCATCCCAGGCCTTGATTATGTCAAGCGCACCCTGCAGATTGCCTGATCCGAGAGCGGTGTTGAACTTTGCAGCTGAATCATTGACTGTGCCCTGAAGTATCTGCTTGATATTGTCATCAGCATCCTTCGGCAGGTTAATTCCAGTTGCTTTGGAAATTTCGGCCGCGAGAGCCGGATTTTCGGCCGCGATTTTGCTCCATTTATCAGCAAGTTCAACCGCGCGGGCTGCAGCGGTATACCATGCGTCAGATCCTGGTTCAGCAGCTGCAAGCTCGGCGCTGCGCTCACCATGTTCAGCAAGATCTTTTTTAAACGAGGCAACATTTTCGCTGGCAGCTGCTGGATCTACGTTTTCAAGCTTCGTTCTTTCTGCAACAAGGTTGGCGATTGCTGTGGTCTTGTCAAAACCGAAATTCAAATCGCGGCAGATTGCATCGCCGAATTCGCCGGCAAATATCGTCTCCCACTTTTTTATCAACGCGATAGCGTCGGCCAGGCGGCCTTCGGCAACGGCGCGTTCATAAGCCTTTACGTCATATGACCAGAGCTGAACGTAAGTGGCAACATTAAAAACTGTTTTCCAGTTGGTTTTATCGCCAGCAGAACTGCCTGCAGAAGCATTGTATATATATTGCATTGCCGAGGCACGTTGCGGGTTTTCTGCTTCGAACTTCACCCATTTTTCAACCAGACCAAAGGCGAGTTTTTCATCGCCTCTGGCAACTGCTTCACGCCAGGCAGCATAATCTTTTTCGAAATCTTTAATGTCGGTTACAGTTCCTTGCGGATCAACCCCGGCAAAGGAATTAAAGGCTTCAGGAATAGGGCTGTTAGTGGCATTCCATGCAGAAACAACCTTCAGCCAGCCGGCACTGACTTTGGCGGCCTCATCATGCTTGCCGGCCTGTGAAAGCTGGCTGTATTCATTTGCAGCAGCTGCATAGGTCTTTAAGATACCATCCTTGATTGCCTGATCCATAACCTGCTTCATTGCAGCCACCGTAGAGTTGTTGGCAGCAGCGAATTCTTCAAATATTGCAGGATTTTCACGAAAGAAAGCCTGAATGTTTATTGCATACTCTGCGGCTTTTAGCGCATCGACAGCCATGAGAGAATTGTAGTCATTGCAGATAACACCGGCTGCTTCGCGATAAACATT
>MFYY01000248.1:15630-20825 GCA_001787855.1 Candidatus Riflebacteria bacterium GWC2_50_8
TAACATTCACGGCAGCCGCATAATCTTTTGGCGTTGCGTTCATGTAATCCTGGAACAGCGAATAATCTGCCGCCCACTGGTCGGCGGTAACCGCCGCACCAAGCATGCCGGTAACAAAAATGCATACGAGACATACAAACAATACTCTCTTTTTCATACACCCTCCTGTCGCTTAACTATTGACTGACTTCAGGCCTGTTAATAGATCTGAATTTCTCTCCGTTTCAACAAATAGTCATCTCCCAGACCATTCAACCGCTATAATCCTGTGACACCAAGTGTGGACTGGCCTGACCCACCCGCCTGATCCGGCTCTACAGGCAAAGCATCTTCTGAGGCCTCTGACGCATTGTTGTCTGGAACGCTGACATCATCGCTGGCAATTCCAGCCGGATCAACGGCCGGAACTGTCTGAACAGAATCAGATGAAAGGCTGTTTTCAACACCAGGCCTATCGATCTTCTCAGCTGAAGTGCCCACAGTATCAGTTATACTGGCTGGCTCGACATCCGGCCCAACCAACGGCAACGCGCCTGAATCAATATTTTCTGAACTGACGACAGCTTCCAGCGCTACACACTGTTTCAAATCATACAATTTCAATATTACTGCAGAACCTGGTTCTTTACGATCAGTGATTTTGCCTGAACTGTCAAAGCACAACAAATGGCCGGGGCGCAGCAGCTGACGTTCCTGCCTGTTCGACCTGAACTCGACAATTCCTTCTGTAACAGCAATAAAGCCAGCGTTTTCACCAATTTCCTGAACAAACTTTGTACCAAGAACGGCAGTAACACCTTGCGGGGTAAGTATTTCGACAGAACCAGAACCTGTCTGCTTCTCAATCTCGAATACCGCCCGCCCGCGCAGATGCTCACCGATTTGCTTTTCATCATTCACCTTGAACCATGCCCCCGGGCCTAGCAGCACTTTTGAACCATCCGCGAAAGCCAGCTCTGCTGAGGCATCATCGCCAGTTCTGATTGCATCGCCACCCAGAAGCTGATCAGCCGGCAGCGCTTTAACATAGTCTGTGGTTCCGGCGCACAGCTTTTCTACCAGACTTTCTGCTCGCACAAGAGTGGCAACAACATTGCCAGACAATGATTCCTGGCCAGTCCCGTGAGTTGTCTGACCCGCCATGAAATATGCGATAACCAGCAACAGGACAAATGGTATCAGCGCCAATTTCCAGAGTGCCGACCAGGCAAATGCCTCGGTTTCTTTTTCTAAACGGGCATTTTGCCTGCCAATCTGCGATAAAACATGCTTCTTCATATCAGGAATGCCGGCAACCAGGCTTTCAGGAAGCCTGACGACACTCTGCGCACGCAATCGGCTCAGCAGCGCAGAACAGCCCGAACAGCCCTTCAGATGCCGCGCCAGTTCTGGCGGCATCTCATGCAGACCTGCTTCCGAACTATTCTCCAGCCATTCTCTGATTTTCTGACAACTCATCCGAATTGTTCTCCTGAATCCGCCTGATCGACCTGCAAACAATGTTTCTCAGGGTTCCCTCGGCCATTCCGGTAATCTCCGATATTTCATCATAAGATAAATTTTCCATGAAGCGAAGCAGTAATATCTCACGATCCCTTGCCGGAAGCCCCTGCAAAAGTTCAGGTGCCCGAGCTTCGCATTTCTCGCGATCTGGAATAGAAGACTCATCAATACCCATACTGTCAAAAGAAAATGTCTTCAGCTTCTTCTTGCGATGCAGATCAATCATGGTTCGGCGCGCAATTACAAAAACCCAGCGCTCAAATTTCCCCACACTTTTGTAATGGTCAAGCGATTGAAAAATCTTGATGAAGATATCCTGAGTAAGATCTCTGGCCTCCTCGCTACTCTTTAAAAACAGTGTAACGTAACGCAAAAGTCTTTCGATATAACGATCAAACAAGACGTCGAGCATCTTCTTCTCGCCACGAAGAAACCTGGCAACAAGCTGTTCATCAGTAATATTTTGATTGTCAGACAAGGTCATACATCTAAGTTGTTTCTATAAACTAAAACGGATTCACAGCAAATTTGTCATTGCAATTTTAGGGCGCTCCCAAAGTTGTTGCGCCGGCCAGAGAAAGCGGGGTTCCGAGAGCGGTATTGCCGGAAACCTGTATCATCCCGCCCTGAAACAGCTTTATCGGGGCGCCAGGGGCATACTCGGCAAACATGTAGTTCGGGCACCACAGATCACCCGCGCTGGCAGTTCCAGAAGCCGGGATGTAAGGCGAGTAGACACTCACCGTTGTCGCCAGAAGCTCACTGCCCTTGCTTTCCATAACCAGACGAACCTTTTTGAGATTCTTTGCATCAGCTGCGTTGCCGATCGGCGCACCGGTAGAGTCAAGCAGGTCCATGCGGAAGCTGGTAAGCATTTTCTGCAGATAATTTCGCTGCAGAACATCACCGACCTCGCACTTACGTGATATACCAAAAGCACTGCCAGCCGAAGTATTTTCGGGAAACGTCTGATAGGTGATCTTTTCGACCAGGGGTCGACCGTTTTCGTCGATGCCACACACCTTGTGAAACTCGAACTGGCTGGTCTGCGCGTTGCCATCGTACGCAATCGCCGGCAATGGAATATTGTCGGCGCCGGCAAAAATGAGCGTGCGCAGATCCTGTTTCAGCACAGCGATCAGACGGGATTTTTCCTGCAGTATCGACAGATTGTCATAGCCTTTGGCGGCGCCGGTAAAGGCACCGCTCAACAATTTCAATATCACGGCCATAACAATAGCTGTCACCAGCGTGACGATCAGCATTTCTATCATTGTAAAAGCGCGACGCGGCATTTTCAGTAGCGCCCTTTCAAGGTCAGTAGCTGAATATGTCGGCGACGCTGACCCCAACGCACAGTCAGCGAAATCCGCAGCATTTTCGCATCTGCGATGAGCAGACCTGAGTCGGGATAGGTGTCGATCAGCAGGGTTGTTTCAAAACCCTCTGGCAATGGGCGGTCGCCCAGGCCGTGATGATTGCCTTTTGCCACAGCTGTTGCAAAGGGGTCTGGAGAAAAGTTGCCATTGCTGAACTCAATCGGCGAATTCATCAGGCACAGCTGGTCAAATGGCAGTGCCTGCAGAGCTTCCAGCAGTTCCGAAGCAAAGTTTACCGAGGTAACTTCTTCCATGGTCGCTCTGGTATTCTGATGCGAAGCGGAATAGGTCGACAAAATTGGCAGCAGGGCAAGCCCGATAACGACAAGTGTCAGCACCAGCTCAATAAAGCTGAACCCTCTGGCAAATGCTATTTTCATGGCTGATCCGCCTTTTCGTCTGCCCAGTAGACGAGGGATTTGCCGAGATGAACGCGAATACCCGCAGAGAAACGGTCTGGATCAAGAATGTTGAAACTTTCATCCCAGATTATTGTTTGCCGGTCGCCGGCTGAATTCGGGTAACCATGGAATAACGAAGATGAGTTATCGCGAAAATCGAGGTGATTAACCGCAACGCCGCCGGCAATTTTTATCGACCCGGCAGTCAATCGCCGAATGGTGCCTGATGAAAGCAGATAGGCGTTAAAGGTTCCTGGTTTAAGCTTGATATCTTTGCCCTCGTTGGCGGTGGCGATCACCAGCGTGTCGTCTGGATTCAGCATTCTGATCGAGCTTTCAAGCAGAATCTCGCCGCCAGAGGCAATCAGTATGCCGCCATTGCGGCAGATAATTTCATTGCCGGAGACCGCAGCCAGCGTTATCGTATCATTGAGCACGGTGACAACGCCGCCGCGCAGGTCAAGGTAGGTTTTTCCATCTTCTTCAAGCAGAAAACCCTCTGTAAAAACCTGCGCTGATGATGCCAGAAAGGTTGTTTTCTGGCGAAGATCG
This sequence comes from Candidatus Riflebacteria bacterium GWC2_50_8, assembly GCA_001787855.1. Classification (GTDB taxonomy): domain Bacteria; phylum Muiribacteriota; class Ozemobacteria; order Ozemobacterales; family Ozemobacteraceae; genus Rifleibacterium. The sequence continues at coordinate 19,466 of MFYY01000248.1, forward strand.
TAGCCACACGCAGCGTTGGCCGCAGAACCAGGCGTAGCCATTGCATAGTTGGACGAAAAGGGCCAGAGCACGCCGAGTGAGCCAAGAGCCAGTTGCCGGCCAGCAGTGTCTTTTATTGAAACGCACTCTCCGGTGATGCCACGCCCGTTTTGTGAACTGTCGGGATTCTTGTAGAAAAAGCTTTCGCCAAAATTGGCCACCGAACCGGAAACCGGCGCGCCACTGCTGCTGTCTGCTCCATGCAGAACAGTCGCAAGTTCTGCCGGCATGTTTTTGAGTTTCAGCGCCGGATCGGTCGCAGCTGAGCCGCCGGGCACAAAAAGGCTGATCGGAAGCCCGCGCATATTATCGTTCATCATCTGTTCAAAGATCATCATTGCCGGGTAGACCAGCATTTTGGTCATGACAATTTCATAAATATCCTGCGGATTGCCGAGTTTTTGAAAAATGTGTGTGAAAACGTTGTAAGACACCTTGGCAAAGTCAGCCGGATCAGCAGCCAGACTGTCGTCAACCTTTCCCCATACCGGGTAATTGGCCCAGCCAAGCTTGTCATTGGCAAATTCAAAAGAGACCGTCGACGGGGACACCTGGCGATTAACGGTTATCGGGAAAAAAGGGAAGAAATACATAGTCGGCTTTATAAGATTGGCAGGGCTGTTCAGGCGCTTTAGCCAGTCGCCAGGGGGAGTTTCTTCGAGTGCAGTTCTGATGTCATCATCAACCTGAACAATGTTGCCAGTCTGCAGGAATCTCAACCAGGCTCCAAGAATGATGGTAGGCGAACGCCGGTCAGCAATCTGGCTTGAGTCGAGCGGAAACATGTCGCCCATGGGCAGGATCAAAGATGAATGCGTTGTTTCAAGGCTCGCAGCCGTATCGCCGACCTGGTGCTGCGGGTGTTCATAGTAGCTCTTGAGCAGGTCATAAAATGAGACGGATTCGAGCACTTGTCGGGTCATTGACATCAGTCCGAATCTTGTCTGCCAGGCAACCCAGCCAACGAGAGGAGTGCCTGATGCATCTACCAGGTTGGCAGCGGGCATGTTGATTCCGCCACTATTCGGAAAAAAATTGGACCAGGTCGGGCTGGTTGGCGAATCATCGCGCAGCAGATAATAGAGCTTGCTTCGGTCAGAAAGCATATAGGTGCCACCGTAAAACAGATGCGGGCGACCCTGAAACGCTGCCGGCAAAGTCGGATGGTTCGCGGCAATTTTTACATCGCCATGCATTGGCTGATAAATATAATATTGTAATGGCCCGCTATCCTGGCTGCGACCTAAATAGACCCAACCCCGGCGCGTCAGGTCCATGTTCGCCCAGTTGGCGGGGATCGGCGGAGCAACAGAATCTTCAG
>MFYY01000248.1:20836-24989 GCA_001787855.1 Candidatus Riflebacteria bacterium GWC2_50_8
CAGGTTCTGCTGACATCATCAGGATGATGAATCAGGGTTATCGGGTTATTGAGAGCATTTGCTTCTGGCTGAATAAACCCGAATGAATCGAGAAATGGCGGGCTTACCCGCGATGAATTGCGCAGCTTGTTCCAGTCGTAGTCGTAACCATTTTTCTTTTCTTTAACAAACAGAGTGAACTGACCAAATATGCCCGGCAAAACGTTTATCGCCTTGAGATCTCGCACCACAACGAATTTTCTTTTAAAGCCCCGATAATCAGCCTCGATTTCTGCTTTAAGCAGTCCAAAAACATCGGTTGGATCAGGATAAATCTGTCCCTGGGTTCTTGGGTCGAACCCGGCCGGAGGCACTGTTACCGGAGTAAACAGCGGTTTGATGCCAGACAGTGTAAGAGTAACGCGTCGAATCACGTCGATGCCATCATAGCTGGCGCGCAACTCGGCGATGAATGGCAATTGCGCTTCGCTCAGAGTCATGGTGACCGTTGTTGGTGCAGCAGCGGCCGGTGGCTGGCGTAATCTTGCAAAAATAAGATTGGCCGGGTCGGCAGGATTATCGATCAACCAGCGAAAGGCTTCTTCAGCTACGCCTTCTGCCGACTTGGTTACCAGATCATTCCAGTACACTCGATGAGCGCGCAGCGCTTCCTGTCTGACGTGTGACTGGTAGGCCACGACCATGACGATCATTATTGGAACAAGCACTGCCACCAATCCCAACAGAAAGCCTCTGTTACCAAAATGTTGCTGCTGCTGGCCGCTCCGGTACACCCAGCTCATTTATGAATATCCCTCTATGGTATGTATTATTTGATGTCGTTCAGGATAATATAACGATGTTTAGTGAACAATGTCATCAGTTTTTTCGTCGACGTATTATGTTGCGCATTAGCAGGTAGCGGCATTTTCTTTGAAAATTGCGCCTGACAGCAGCACAATTAAATTTTTAGCGACGAAATGCTGTGCTGGAAAAGGTTTCGACAAATTTCTATGGCGCTGGATTTTAGTTGCAGATGCTGTTATCCTTTTTACAACTTCAAAACATACAAGGGAAAGGCACAATAAGAGATGAAAAAAGTTGATAAGCTGTTCAAGAATGCCACGATCCTGACCATGGACGAAAATTTCAACCAGTATCACCCTGGCGCTGTGGCCGTATCCGGCGACTCAATCGTCGCTGTCGGCAAGCAGGAAGATATTTGCAGCCAGTATGAAGCCGGCGAAATCATGGATTGCCACGGCAAGATCCTTATGCCAGGCCTGATTAACGGCCACACCCATGTTCCGATGACACTTTTGCGTGGACTGTCTGACGATTTACGCCTGGACGTCTGGCTTATGGGCTATATAATGCCGGTAGAACGCGAATTTGTATCGCCAGAATTTGTAATTCTCGGCACCAAGCTGGCCTGCGCTGAAATGATCAGATGCGGCACCACAACTTTTGCCGACATGTATTACTTTGAGGAAGACATTGCCAAAGCGACTGCCGAAGCTGGAATGCGAGCTATCTGCGCCGAGAGCGTGCTTAAGTTTCCCTCTCCCGATGCGCAGTTTTATGAAGAAGCTCTCACTCGCACCCGCAGCTTCATTGAAGGCTGGAAAAATCACCCGCTTATTATCCCGGCAATCGCACCGCATGCGCCCTATACCTGCACACCTGAGATTCTGCAGGCCTGTTCGGCCATTGCGAGAGAATTCGACGTGCCACTGATGATTCACCTCGCGGAAACCGCGTGGGAAGTGGATCAGCTGCGCGAAGAACACGGCGTTCCAGTTGTACCATATATCAAACGTCATCATCTGCTTGACGCAAAACTCATTGGCGCTCACCTCGTCCACATTGATGAAGGCGAAATACGCGACCTCGCCAGATTCGGCTGCGGCGGCGTGCACAATCCGTCTTCTAACCTGAAGCTTGCTTCGGGAGCTGCCCCAGTTGCCAAGATGGTCGAACTCAATATGAACGTTGGTATCGGAACCGATGGCCCGGCGTCAAACAACGACCTCGACATGTTTGAAGAAATGCGCCTGACTTCGTTCCTGGCCAAACTCAAATCCGGCGACCCGACCACCCTGCCGGCCAAAACCGTAGTTTATATGGCGACCCGCGGTGGCGCCAAAGCTCTGCACATGGAACACCTTACCGGCTCTATTCAGCCTGGCAAGCGCGCTGACATCATACTGGTCGACCTCGAACCCGTTCATAATGCTCCGCGCTTTATGCGCGATCCGGATGGAACCTATGCTCAGATCGTATATGCAACCAAGTCTACCGATGTAACTCATGTTATGGTAAACGGCGCCTGGCTCATGAAAGAACGCCAGCTGCTCACCGTCGACGAATCCTCTCTACTCGCTGAAGCAAAAGTATTCGCCGCCAAGGTCGACAAGTTCCTCAGCGAACGCGAACAGTCGCTGCTTTCCAAGCTGGTTGCCATTGGTGGCGCCACTCAGGAAGAAAGCTTCGAGATCCAGACCAAGGTCAAAGTCGAAGACATCAATGCCGTTCTCGAAAAGATCAACCTGCCTGAAATCATTATCGATCAAAAGAAACACTACAAACAGTTCGATACCTATTTCAAATTCAATAATACTGACGAGATGATCCGATACCGCGAAGACGAACTGCTCGATGACAAGGGCGCGGTCAAGAGCGTACGCCCGCGTCTGACCATGATCGGCGACAGCAAGAGCGGCGTTCACCCCGAAAGCAAGGTATTGCTGTCACGCAGCCGTTACATCGCTCAGGCCGGCAATTCACTGCGCTTCTATCGCGAATATTTCAAACCGGATTCAATGTTTGAAATTCAGAAAGATCGCCAGCGTTTCCACGTTTCTTTCAAGGGCATCAAGTTCTTCATCAACGTTGATACCATGGTTCAGCCCGAGATCGGCAAATTCGTCGAAATCAAGAGCAAGACCTGGAGCCGCATCGACGCCGAGCAGAAGACCCGCCTCATCGCTTCTCTGCTGGCTTTCCTGGGCCTTGAGGCACAGTCAGCGATCCACCAGGACTACCACGAGCTCAAAAACTGACCTGCTAACAATCAGAAATCAGCTTCAGAAGGGCTGTCTCAACGGAGGCAGCCCTTTTGCTGTTTATTTGATATGCTTAATCGCGAAGATTCAGTAAAAAGGATTTATGAGCTGAGGAATCTTGACAGATGCTGCTGCTTTTGCCAATTTGTGTTACATTTGGCGCTGATGAATGACAAGGCTTATGATCGCAGACAAGGGGAGCAAAAGTGAACGGAAAAGCAAGAGCAGATGTAAAACCGGGTCAGACGGTAAAGATTATCCTGAAGCAGGACCAGCGCACCGGTAAGCTGACAGAGGGCATTGTACAGGACATTTTGACCAATTCCCCGTCGCACCCCTATGGCATAAAAGTTCGCCTGACCAGCGGCGAAGTTGGCCGAGTTCAGGAAATCTGCCCGGCAAAGTAATAATCAGTTCGGCAGCACGTTTTCTGGACAGAGAGAATCTTTTAGAATCATTGGGCCTTAAACTCCCGTCAAAGTTGAGAACTTCGAGCCTAAACCGATTTGCGAGCATCGCAAAGCACCCATTGTCCAGTCAGCGCAAGGGTTGTGTCACAGGCGAGCGGGAGAGTTAGAGGGGTTTCATCTTGCGGGTTTCTGGCCTGGTGTCTTCGGCGGCCATTGATTTCTCTCTTTTGAAAGCGTTGAGAAAATCGGCGATCTTGTCTTCAAACAGGCCTACCGGGAGCTTTTCCATCGAAGGCACTCTGTCGCTTTCGTTGCCGATGAAATACAGGGCCGGCTGAAATTCAAAGCGGGTCCGGGTCAAAGTGACGGCAAAGCCAACGACTTCGTTCTCGTCGTAAGTGAAATCTGTTTCGGAGGGATATGACGCCAGCTGAACGCGACTGCCGTCGGCACAGCGCACTGGCCTGCCTTCATTCGGCTCAGCGAAGGGAAAGAACAACTGCTGCCCATCTTCGAGTTCGGCCAGCAGGTCTTTCCAGGTCGGGGCTTCCGGGTTGCCGCGCCTGGCGACGTTGTCTTTTTCGCGCCAGATGTAATCTGAAAGCACCATGTCAGTGGTGGCGATCCGCTTGAAATGCGCCAGCATGCTCTTAACGAAATCTTGAAAATCAAAACCGGCCTTGTCAAATTTCCAGGTGA
>MFYY01000249.1 GCA_001787855.1 Candidatus Riflebacteria bacterium GWC2_50_8
CATCTTCCTGGGGAATTTCTGCGGCAGCTTCGCGCCTTTTATTGACAGGGGCAGGTCTTGGCTGTCTCTGTTCAACAGGCTCTTTTGCCGCGGGCCTCTGATTCTGGTTCTGATTCTGGTTCTGATTCTGGTTCTGATGGATTGGGGCGCGTATTGCTTCTTTTCTTGATTCTGCCATGTGTCTTGCGTCATGAAAGAAAGCCTGTGGCAGAAACGCGTTAAGATTGAATTCCTGTGCTGGCAGGTTCAGGGCTTTGGCAAGCTGGTTGCGCAGCAGGTAAATGTCTTCGTCTGTCCATTCGATTTGTGGCACAAGGTGCTTAAGTTTCTTAGAGGCATTATCTGTTCTGAGACTGGCGTAGTTGCCGGTCATGATGCCTTGAAAGATTTTAAGTTCGTCGAGGATTTCGAGCGGATAACGCACTTCTTTTTCGCCTTCGAATCCACATCTTTCAAGCAGTTGTTGCAGGGTCGAGTAGACAGTCATTCTGGCCTTGAGTCCGTCAGCGTGCGTTCGGAATTCTTTGAGGAAAATCGATTTGAGGTATTCGAACGGAGGTGTCTGACTGAAGCAGGCGAGAAATTTGGTTAGAGCCCTGCGATGGCGTTCAGCAGCTTTCTTGATTTCGTCGGCCAAGCTGTTTTCGCGTGAAAAGACCGCTTCAATTACCTCTTCAGGCTTGTTGGAGTAGGATTCCGTTGTCTTGAATCTGCGGCTGAGAATTTCCCCGGTCTTGCCCTGATAAATACTTGATAATATTATCAAATAAAAGTGAACGTTGGGATCCATGATCTCGCGCTCGATCCAGCGCCATAGACCCTTGCGAATGTATTTGTTGCAGCGTTTGTGCATGGTCGACAGGCACTCGTGAACGATGGCTTCCTTGAGAGCAAACAATAGTTCCTGCGAAACACCATTGCTGCCAATTGTGCCAGCAGGCTTGTCTTCTGAGACTGCTTGCTGCGGCTGCTCTCTGCGATTCTGCGGTCGAGTGTCCTGCCTGGGCTTTTCGGTCTGAGGATCTTCCTCGCGTGGTTTGGGCTGTTCCCTTACTATGTTTTCGTATGAAATTTCGATTATTGGACAGCGTAGTTTCAAGGGGCTGGTGCTGACGCTCGCGGTACCTTTGCGAATAAGTATGATGGCTTTTTTAATTCTGGTTGCCGTTACCTGGCGTTCCTGCTGAAAAAGCTTGGCTTTGCCGGGCAGCGCGTATTTCTGCCCAACGCCAAGATGAGGCACCGAAATATCAACGATGACGTATTTTTCTTTTTTCCCGTCCGGGGCGCTGAAAACAAGATCTATGTGATCCTTGCCTTCGTCTATTGGTGCATCAATTTCGGTGAGCTTCCATTCTCCGGCGCCAACTTTCTGTCTGATGCTTTCAAGAGCTCGGCTGGGATGAGCCTTGATGCCTTCTTTTATTTTGGCAAATTCTTCTTCGCTGTTGATGTTTTTCTTGGTCAGGGTTTCTGACTTGTTATTGTCTCTAGTCACAAATAAACGCCATTTGGTTAGAAAGCGGAAAGTGAAAATCTTAGGCTTTCTGAATTATCAACACGGGCTTATGCCCATGCTTTTGCCCCAGAGTTGAATTCTGAGGCGGTGTTCCAGATGAACAAGAAAAATCATTCAGGCTGGAACGGTAAATGAAACGATGTGGTGCAGATTCAGAAATGAGGTGGGCTCAATTTTGATATTTTTTGCACCATACTGTTTGAGCAGACCCGGCAGGTCATGTTTGAGGGTAAAAAGGCCCAGGCTGGCAAAAACAGGATGAAAAATGTCTTCAATTATACTCATCAGCCTGTTGTTGCTGCAGATATAATTTATTATGACAACTTTCGCTCCTGGTCTGGCAACTCTGAATATCTCCCTGACAGCTTTGCGCGGATCTGGCACCACAGTTAAAACGTAGGCCGCCATGAGGTAATCAAATGAATTGTCTGCAAAAGCCATGTTTTGCGCATCCATTTGCATCAGACTTACCGGGCAGTGACTCATTTCTTTAGCTTTCAACTGCGACTCTCGGAGCATGCCAAAACTATAATCGAAACCGAGAACCTCGATGTCAGGGGGATAATACTCGAGGCTCAGGCCGGTACCAACACCAATCTCAAGAACCCGTGCACCGCTTCTGGGGGCGAGAAGCTCAATTGCTCTCTGCCTGCCGAACTCGAGCCAGGGCTTGAATATCAGGTCGTAAAGTGAGCTGAATCGATCGTAGGTTTGCTTTATACTCTGGGAGTTTATCAACACGCTCTCCGGTAACTTCTGGATCGCTGTATGTAATTTAGGCGATCTCTATAGGTTTATATCATAGTTGAGATTTCTGGTCAAGCAACTATGATAAGCTACACGGCAGCGCACTAAACAGTGGTTGTCTGAATCGCTGTTTAATGCGCTGCCGTAAAATTGGACAGTAGAGTTCCTCTCTGGTATACTACACCCTGTATCAGGGATCATGCCTGAAAATAGTGATTCGTATAAGGATACACAAAATGGTCAGACCGCTTTATCCATTAAAAACCCCTCCGGGCCAAAAGCCTGAGAAGACTGCTGTGCCTTTGTATAAAAATCCTCACCTGATGGGGGCACTCGCTCTGGTGGCGGTTCTGTTGGTTCTGGTCGTTTATCATTTCAGCCGTTCAGGAGTTATCGATCCTGACGCATTGCCGGCCTCAAGCCAGTCCGGCGGCAGCATCTTCTCCTTTTTGAAACCTACGCGCTTTTCTGCCGGCTCACGCGATTTGCAGACAAAACATGAACAGCAGATGGCGAAGATGGGACTGGCTACTGAGACTGAAGCCCTCAGTCGTCCGGTTGAAGCCAAGGATCTCCGCGAACAGCGCCGTATCATGGCTATTCAGAAATACGAAGCGTCGCGTGAAGTTGCTGACCGTTTCCAGCAGGAACGCGAAGAATTGCGCAGTCGCCTGAATTCTCCATCATCGTTGCAGCTTAAAGATGCGGTAATGGCCCTTGAAGATTCTGATAACCTCGGCATTATGAAGCTGGAGCGATTGCTCGAAGAAAAATTGCACAGCCAGGGTGCTTCTCGCCAGGATATGGATGTAATTGTGTATGCCTACGATTCGCTGGCCAAGGTCTATGAACGCAAAAATATGCCGGAGAAAGCCAAAGATGCCTATTTGAATGTGTTTCATCTCATGAAGAAACAAGCCCCTGATTCACAGGGGCCTGACTGGGATGCGGCGATTGCTAATATTGAGCAGCTTAGCTCTCGACCTCGCGGCAATTGAGTATGCAGTTGTCATTAAGTGGAATGCTGTGCGAAAGCAGTGGTGCTACTTCCGAAACCGGCCGCGTGATAACGAAACGCCGGGTTTCGCGGGGCGCCAGACTGGTTACGTCATGGTTGAGTTTTGTGGCCAGTTCGCTGCTGTTAAGGGTTTGATCAGCAAAGGATGGAAAGATCTGCAGATGTTTGATTTCTCGATCAGTCGTATTTACGATATAACCGCCAATGTAGATGTTGCTGCGGTCGATTCTGACACCGGTTTTCTTGATTACAACCGGGCCAGCTATGATCTGCGGAAGCCTGACGTATTCTTTGCCAACTTTTTTGAAAGCATAGGCCTTGCCTGGTTTGAACGCTTCTGTGGTTTTGCGGGCGGCCTGCGCGAACTGGCTGTTGAAAGAGAGCGCCATCAGCGATGCTATTATCAGTCCGAAATGCTTTTTGTTGACTTTCATTTGTTTGACCTCGGTAAATCTTGTTTGATATTACTATCGGCCATTAACGGGAAGGAGTTTACCTGTTTTGAATAATTATTCTGAAACTGGCTTGTTGGCAGGGAAGAAGGGAATCACGCTGGTCGAGATTCTCGTGGCCCTTTCGGTTGCTTCTCTGGTGATGTTGCCAATCATTCTGCTTTTTGGCATCACTGAAAAGGTAACCTACAAGAGCATTAACGAAGTTGTAGCCTGTAATCTGGCTCTTCAGAAGGTCGAAGAGTTCAAGAGCCGACCGTTTAACGATTTGCGTCAGATCATCGAAGTCGCTGCCGAAGACCCTAAAGAAGGTCCATTTAAAGAAGTAATACTGCCGCTCGAACTTAACGGTGTCTGGAACACCCCGGGCGTTGAATATGCCCGCGAAACACGCCTGTCTTTCTATCCCAACATTGATCCTGATCCGAGTCTCCCTGATTTTGAACTGCAGAAGAGACGCGTGCGTATCAGGGTCGTGGTCAGATTTATCGAAAAAGCCATGGGGCGAAAAGACAACGAAAAGTCATTTGAACTCGCTACTATCCTCGGTGACGAGACACTCGGTGCCGGGTTGAACGCATCGTTCCCGGCGATGCTCAACAAGCCCTGAGAGGTAAAACCATGAACAGATTAACGGCAAAAAACTCAAGACGCGCAGTAACTCTCGTAGAAATGATGATTTCATTCATGATTTTCGGCATCGTTCTTGTTCTTGGCTACACCATGCTGAATCGAACTTTTATGAGTCTCGAACGCCAGCGTCAGTCTCTCGACACGCTTCATGAAGCACGCAGTTTCCTGATGACCATCGAACGCGATCTGCGCGAAATGACTGAGGTCGTCGAACTCGACACGATATTCAAGAGCAGCCTGTTCGACGAAGAAAATGCGCTGCTGCACAAAATCAGTATGATAATTCCCAAACGTGACGGCAGCGGATTTGAGCGTGTTTCCTATACTTACGATGGTCCCGAAAAGCATGGCGAAAGCACTCATGCCAAGACTATCACGCGCCAGGTCGAAGGCGGCAGCAAGCGTGAGCTGATCACGAAGCAGATGAATTACCTCAAAATCTGGGGAACCGATGGCACCATTTTTCGCAACCGCTACCCTGACGAAAGCATGGAAGATTACCGCAATTACCTGCGGCCGCACTATTATCACCCGTCAAACCCGGATGCTAATGGTTTGCGCGACCTGAAAAAGATCAAGGGCGTTGAAGTGCAGCTTTCTATGCACGAAATGTATGATACAGACAAAAAACCGATCAAGCAGCGTAACTTTGTAACGCGCATCTATTCAAGAATTCTCAATGCAAAATTTGATTAAGCATTAATCTGTCGAACATATACCCAGGAGACACCAGTGAAGACCGCAACAATCAGACAAAAATTTCTCGATTTCTTTGGCAGAAACAATCATAAGGTCGAAAAATCTGCATCCCTGATTCCGCAGGATGACCCGACAATTCTATTTATCAGCGCCGGCATGGCTCCATTTAAGCCTTATTTTCTCGGTCTGAAAAAAGATCTGTCGCGGGCCGCCTCATGTCAGAAATGTTTCAGAACCACAGATATCGAAAATGTTGGCTACACGGCAAGACATCATACCTTCTTCGAAATGCTGGGAAACTTCAGCTTTGGCGACTACTTCAAAAAAGAAGCCATTGCCATGGCCTGGGAATTCATTACAAAAGAAATGGGTATGCCCACTGACAAGCTCTATGTGAGTGTTCATCACACTGATGACGAGGCGCTCGAAATATGGCATCGCGATATTGGCATACCGCGTGACCGCATCGTAAAACTCGGTGATAAAGACAATTTCTGGACAATCGGTGTTGGTCCATCCGGCCCCTGCTCAGAAATTTATATCGATCAGGGCCCGGAAGTCGGCTGTAAAAGCCCTGATTGCGCGCCTGGTTGTGATTGCGCACGTTTTCTTGAATTCTGGAACCTGGTTTTTACCCAGTATGATCGCGCCGAAGACGGCACGCTCACTCCGCTTGAGCGCAAGAACATCGACACCGGCATGGGACTTGAACGCCTGGCTTCGATCATGCAGGGCAAACTCGATAATTTCGAAAACGATGTGTTCATCGGTATTGTCAACAAGGTTGAGTCAATTACCGGCCACCGTTTTAATGAATCTGCAAAAATTAAAACCGCTTTGAAAGTGGTCTCTGACCACGTCAGGGCGCTGTCATTCGCTTTGTCTGATGGCGGCCTGCCAGGCAACGAGGGGCGTGGTTACGTGCTGCGCAAGATTTTGCGTCGGGCTTCGCGCTTCGGTTACAGCTATCTCGGTCAGGAAAAGCCATTTTTGTATCAGATAGTGCCGACTGTGGCCGAAGTAATGAGCTATTACCCGGAAGTCCGCGAAAATACCGATCACATTGTCAGAATCGTTCGCAACGAAGAAGAGCGTTTCTTGCAGACTCTCAAGACCGGCAGCGATATGCTTGTCGAATATATCGAACAGCTGAAGGCTGACAAAAAAGAGATGCTGGCCGGTGAAAGAGCTTTTCTGCTGCATGACACCTATGGCTTTCCTCTCGACCTGACCCGCGAAATCTGCATGGAAGAAAAGATCAAGGTTGACGAAGCCGGTTTTAATGTTGAACTCGAAAAGCAGAGAGAGCGCGGGCGCGCCAATGTTGTTTCTGCCTTTGTCAACTTTCAGGCAGTTAATCCAGGAGATTATCAGCCGACCAGTTTTACCGGTTACCAGACCCTGAGCGACACCGCAACGGTGCTCGATGTAGTGTCTGCCAAGGATCAGGTTCTGATTGTAACCGACCAAACACCCTTTTATGCAGAGTGTGGTGGCCAGATTGGCGATAAGGGCCAGATCAGCAGCGGTTCTGCCGTGTTTGTTGTCGATACCACAGAATCCGCAGAAGGCGTGTATATGCATATCGGCTGCTGGCAGGGCGCGCAGACTTTTGCCAAAGGCGCTTCTGTGCAGATGCAGGTCGATGTGAGCAGTCGGCGAGCCACTATGCGCAACCACACGGCCACGCATCTCTTGCATAAAGCCCTGAGACAGGTTCTTGGTGACCATGTCAAACAGGCCGGTTCGATGGTTTCCCCTGAACGGCTTCGCTTTGACTTCACGCATTTTGAGTCAATAGGTGCTTCAGATCTGGAGAAGATAGAAACTATCGTTAATCAACAAATTCTGGCTGCGCACAATGTGCATGTCGATGAAAAAAGCTATGACGAAGCTGTTAAAACAGGTGCCATGGCCTTGTTCGGCGAAAAATACGGCGATCGCGTACGCATTGTCTCTGTCGGAAATTACTCAAAAGAGCTTTGTGGTGGCACCCATATCGGTAATTCTGCCGAAATTGGCCTGTTTTCGATTGCTTCTGAATCGTCAATAGCCGCCGGTGTTCGCCGCATCGAAGCAGTTACCGGCGAATCCTCGCTGGATGTGTTGCACGACCTGCGGCATCACGAGCGCGAACTTGCCCACATTCTCGAATGTGACCAGAAAAGTTTGCCTCAGAAAGCCGAAAAACTGATGCATGAGATGCGTGAGTTGCGGCGCGAACTCGATCGTATGCGCAAATCAGACGCGCATGGCCGCATCGAAAAAATTAAGGCCGGCGCCCGTCAGATTGGCGGCATGTCGGTGATTGTGTCGCGAACCGATGGTCTGAGTGTCGACGAAATGAAGGAAATTTCTGACGAACTGGTTGGCAATGCCGGCGAAAAAACTCTGGTATTGCTTGCCTGTGGCGGAGATAAGGCGGGCTTTGTGCTGAAACTCTCTGGCGACCTGGTCAAAAAGGGGCTGCATGCTGGCAAGCTTATCAAAGATGTCGCTAAAATTGCTGGTGGCAGCGGTGGCGGCCGGCCAGACATGGCTACTGCCGGCGGCAAAGATGCCGAAAAAATTGATCTGGCTCTCAGCGAAGCCGAAAAACTGATTACTCAGGCGTTGAACGCTTGATGAAAATTCTTGCTCTCGATATCGGCAAAAAGAGAATTGGCGTAGCAATCTGTGACCGTCTTGAAATCGCAGCTTCGCCATTCTCGGTTGTAAAAGCCGGGAGAACAGCGGTCGGCGAAATTGTCGCCCTGCTGAAAAAAGAAGAAATAGATCGTGTTGTTATTGGCATGCCGGTTTCTCTCGATGGTGTTGAACGCGAACCTTGCGAAAGGGCGCGTTATTATAAAAATGAGCTCGAAAAACAGACCAGTCTGCCGATTGATTTTTTTGACGAGCGGTTGACCACCAAAATTGCCGAAGCCTCGCTGATCGAATCTGGCATGCGGCGTGAACAGAGGCGCGGAGTTATTGATGCGGTCGCGGCTTCCCTCATTCTGAGGAGTTATCTTGATTATCGTAAAAACACCGGTCTGGTAAAGGATTGAGGTTTCCTCGCCTTGGAAGGCCCACTTGACTGAAAGGGAAAAATATGAGCAATCTTAAGTATAAATGCGTGTTGATATGCGAAGACATTCGCCAGGAGCTTGGCGGAAGGGTCAGCCTGATGGGCGTGCTTGGTTCTAAGCTGCTGGTGCAAAGCTTTCCGCTGCCGTTTTCCAAGCTGTGTCTTTTTATCGAGTGGGGTGAAATTAACGGAAAAGTCAATGTAACTCTGAACATTATCCCTCCAGAAGGTGTAGAGATCCCCAAAGTGCGCCCATCTGCTCCCATTCAGGGGCAGGCCGGTCTGGTTGCCAGGTCGATGATCGTTCTCAGCAACTTTTCCTTTCCTGCTCCGGGTAACTACGTTTTTGAATTTGAAGCAGACGGCAAAGTTGTTGGCCGCGAGAATTTTCTGGTCGAAAAATACGAAGGCCCGATATCGGCCCCGAATTGAGAGTTGATCATGAATAATACCGACTTTGCCAGCTTTCTTGAAGATGCCCTTGGGCACGCTGACAGCTTTTTTGCCGTTATTCTCCCACAACTGAAAAAGCCGTCGCCGCAACAACTGGCGAGCTTAGGCCAGGTGCTGCAGAGTGGTGGAGTGGTAGAACGTCGGCTGGTTGCAAAATTATTTACCGACCATCTGGGCGAGATTGGCGCTGATTATCTTAAGCAAAGCCTCAATATTGCTCATCCCAAGCTTTTTATCGAGGCTGCTGCCATTCTTGGTGTTCTCAAATATGAGGCGGCTATAGGTAATCTCGCCAGCGGAATTTCTTCTTTGTCGCCAGAACTGGTTTTGCCGGCAGTAAAGGCTATTTCTACGATGCCGCCTTCGCGGCGGGTTGATGAGATTCTGGTTGGTTTTTATCTCGAATTTCCTGATGAGACAAGACTGTCGCCCAGTATCAGATATCTGTTGAATCATCAGCGTTCTCTGGTGCACGAGATGCTCGAAAGATACCGTGCTTTGGCGGCAGATCGCAGAATGTGGGTTCTTAAATTTCTCGCCGAAACCGGCAATTCCGAAGCATTAAAGCTTTTCTCAGAAGAGCTTCTGGCAGAACCCCTGGAGCGCGGACTATACTGTATTCGCGGCCTGGGGCTGATCGCGACCGAAGCCAGCGTAGAAATACTTAAAAAGCACGCCAGCCATTCTGAATGGTTTATCAGAAAGCGAATTGTTGAAGCGCTTGGGGCTACCGGCAAGGCCAGTGCAATTGAACCCCTGCTGGGCACGCTGCATGATGAATCTACGCAGGTGAGAGGAGCGGCGGTTGAGAGCCTGTCGAAAGTCGGCAATCTTAACCCTGATCTGCTCATCAAAAAACTCGAAACTGCTGACAAAACGGTAAAAATCAACCTTATCAGAGCTATGGGGCAGCTCAAAAACGAAAAGTTCGTGCAATCTTTCATTGAAATTCTGAAAGATCGCGATACTTTGTTTTTCAGCATAGACGCGATAGGAGATCTGGGGTTTGCCCAGGCCGAATTTTCGCTGCGTCGCCTGCTTAAGGACGAAATATGGTTTAATCGCCTGAATGCGCTTGAAGCGCTGGCCAAGTTGCCGATTCAGGGTCTGAGTCAGATTGCACTAGAAGCCAGTCAGGACGAGAACGACATGGTGCGCAATGCGGCTGCGAGGATTCTAGCCGGGTTAAAAAATAACCGCCAGTCCTGATCTGTTTTGCCGCTAATCTTCGGCCTGTTTGCCGAATACAATGCGATGAGCGTTAAGCATGATGACGATTTTGTTGTCAATTTTGCCAACGCCCCGCAGATATTCGATGTCGACGCTTTCGCTGACCCGACTGGGAGGTTCAATCGCTGATTCTGGCAGGCGTATAACTTCCTGAACGCTGTCGACCAGAAACCCTGCTTTGACTTTTTCTTCTTCAAAAGCAAGTATGATGATCTGGTTGCTGGCGTGCCGGGCCAGTTCGGGAAGACGCAGGCGGCGGCGGGTGTTGATAACCGGAACAATTTCGCCGCGCAGGTTTACGACTCCATCTATGTGCATTGGCGCTTTTGGAACGCGGGTTATCGGTATCAGGTTGATGATGGCCTCTACCTGCTGAATTTCAAGGGCATAGGTTTCGCCGGCCATGGTAAATGTGACCAGCTGTACCAGCTCGATTACTTCTTTTGTCTCTTCTTCTTCTTCAAGCTGAACTTCTTCGGCAGAAGCCGGCGGTACTACCGGGGCACCAGCCATCGGGTTATGAACTTCATAGTTCGCTGGTGCAGCCGGAGCTGGCGTTGCAGCTGGCGCCGCTCTTGGCGCTGGTGCCGATACAGGCGGGGGCGCTTCGACTGGTGGCGAGTAAACAGGCGCAGCGGCCTGGGGCGGCGGCGCAGCATAATCGGCACCAGAGTCAGAGATGTTGGTCAGATCGATTGTGTCAAGCTCTGAAATCGATTCCAGAGCATCTTTTATCTGTTCAATCGATTTGTCGGTGATGATGATCATCTTGAACGACTTGTCGAATTTTTCGTTCTCAAGATCTTTTACTTCGGGGTTTGCTTTTACAATGTCGCATTGCTGGTCGTCAAGAGTGCGCAATACCATGAAGACGCGAGGACCTTTGAGCAGGCAGTCAGAAACCAGAGCTATTTTAAGCATCAAGACATTTCGGCCGGCATCACTGGCTTCGGCGAGCCCGGACAATTCGAAATCGCTCAGGCCCATGTCGCTCAGGTCAGCGCTGGCGATGGCACCAGCTGCCGGCGCTGCTGGCGCGGTTGTAGCGTGACGTGGGGCTGGCGCTGCTGTCGGCGCTGCTCCGCCGCCACCGCTTGCGAGTCCTGAGAGCTTGGCCGAGAGCTCGGTCAGATCTATTCCAGAATCAGTCTGCTCAATACTATCGTTTACCAGAGTTCTCAGAACATCAAAAGTCTCAAAAATCGCATCAATTACCGCAGGAGTTACCTCGATCTGGCGGGTGCGCAGTTTGTCGAGAATGTTTTCCATCTCGTGAGTAAGATGGGCAATTTTCTCGAATCCCATGGTTGCAGACATGCCCTTGAGGGTATGAGCTGCTCTGAAAATCTCTTCAATCGTATCCAGATTTGAATGATTCTGCTCAAGACTGAGCAGACACTTGTCCATGGTGTCGAGATTCTCTCGTGCGCCATCGATATAGGCGCCCATATATTCGGAAAGATCGAGGTTCAACCTCTGACCTCCTTATGCAGAACAGAATAAATTGCGGCTTTTTTTATCATTGCATTGCCTGGCCCTTCTGGAAAAACGAAGGAATATCGAGAATCAGCGCGATACTACCATCACC
>MFYY01000250.1:0-10476 GCA_001787855.1 Candidatus Riflebacteria bacterium GWC2_50_8
TCGAAAGTCTCGATTTTAAAAGAATCCTGATTGGTCTTGTTGAAAAAAAGTCCGTGAGTTGGCGCTACCATGCCGACGGCATTGGCATTTAGCGGACCCTTGATCAGCATCGCCTTAAGCGTTTTCTTGACTTCGACCTGCTTGCGAGTGCGCTGAAAGGTTCCGAGAGAATTGATGGTAATCATTCCCTGACGTGCTATTTCACGTGGAACACCCTTGGCGACAAGATCTGCGAATGCCTTGTGATCGAGCTGCCAGGTGAGCCGGGCCTTGGCCGTGCCGCCCTGAACCAGCGGAGCCACCGTCTTGGTGCCGGCCGACAGGCGCGACAGATCGATGTCGACACTGCCTTCATCCTGCTTGGTAATCAGGTCGTAAAAAGGGTTCTCTGGCGTATTCATCTGGCTTTTAAGCGCAAACAGAGTCTCTTCAACACCGGCTTCAGCCAGCAGCAGTGCAGTTGTCGCGTCAACATAGTTTTCTGACAGATAGACTTCACCGCGCATGAAAGAAACCATGCCGTAGACGATGATGCTGATGACAGCGATAGTACATATGGTAAAAAACAGAGCTATGCCTGACTTGCGATTTTTAATATTTCTCATAAAACCAGCTTCCTTACGAGGATCTGAATACTATAATCATACCAATGTACACAACTAAACGCAAGGTAAAGAAGTCTTAATCGGGCAGAGTCACTCAGCGGCGGGAGAGTCTGCTGGAACGATTATGGCAGTCGACTCTGAAGCATTAGCGGCATCGACAGCCTTAAACTTGCGCCGGCCGATAAAAAAGTTGCGCGAGGCCTGTATCCATTCGATATCGTCGATGCCCGAAATCTTTGTCCGCGTGATCAGGCGATCCTGCGGGCGCATTTTTTTTACCCAGGGCGCGAACTCCTTGCCGTGGTTGTAGTTGAAATGAATTGAGCGCAGAACTTTGAGATCGTCTTCTGGCATCAGCGAAGATTCGAAGCCGACGACGTATTTCCAGGTTGCGTTTGGGTAAGCAAAATAATGCATATAAAAAATCAGCATGGTATTGCTGTAAATAAGGCTGTCAGGCTGTGGTATCCAGGATGAAAAGCGCGGGTCGCTGAAATGAATTGCTTCATCCATGACCTGCTCTGAATATCGGCCACGTTCATCATGAGTACTGAGAAAAACCAGCATTACACAGGCAAAAACAGCAAGGCAGTAGCGCACTCTCGGGCTGCGCATTGTTGCAGAAACATCAATCAGATCAGAAATGCGCAATGACAACCACAGGGTTATGGCAACCCGCCCCCATTCACCCCAGAAACGGTTAACCATTATTCCAAGCAACCAGCCGGTTACTGCCAACATAAAAATCGGGTCGGTAGCCAGGTCGGCCAGTCGCAGACAGTTCTTGCGCTGAAGATGCAAAGCCAGTATGGCGCAGAAAACTACGAGAACAATCGCCGTATTGCCAGACTGAAACTCGCTGACCAGCTGACGATTAACCCGCAGCTCGCTGAATATCTGCAAAGGCGCCTGAAAATGAAAGCGCAGAAACTCTATCGGATGGCCCGACAACAGCGCGCCCAGAATGGTAGCAATAAGCAGACAAAGAAGAATGGCACCAGCACGGCGGCTCTGGCCGGCAAGAAAAAATGCGAACGGCATCAGCAGAAAAAGATACCAGCTGCCATGAATCCAGACCGCCAGCGAGAGGGCTATTATTGAAACAACCCACGGGCGCCACGACCTGAGATTGAGCTCCTTCTTCGTCCAAAGCGACAGCAGAAGCAGCGCCACACTGCACGACACCAGGTAAGGGCGCCCGATGATCACGCGGAAGGTCGCCGCAAGATCGGTCAGCGCAAGTATGCCCAGCGCAGTTATCCAGGCCAGCGGCCGCGGCGAAAGCAAAGCGCCGGTAATATTGAACAACAGATATAATCCGATAACTGAGAACAACAGAAGATCTTCCTGATCCATTGCAAAATTTCGATGCATAAAGCGCAGAATGCTGTGCCAGCCAGGGTTATGGTCGACATCGAACTCAGACCTGATTACAACAACTTCGCCCCAGCTCTTCTCATTAACCCCGTGAGCTGCGTGACGGAGAGCATCATCCTGCGGCATCCAGCCATAGCTGGTAATTTTAAACGGAATATAAAGCAGACAGATCACTGCAAGCAGCCATGCCAGCATCACCTCGCGGCTCTTCAAAATGGTTTCGAGCTTATTCCAGAAGCTGTCGGAGTCTGAGGTAATCAGGTCTTTCATCATTTTCTCACTATTTGGATTTAACGGGCATCAGGTCGAGACGCATAAGCCAGCGCGGTTCGCCCTTTTGCGGGTGGTCTGAAAGTTCAGCCTTTTTATAGAAGCCGGCCTTTTCCATGTACAGCCTTTTCGCGGCCAGATTATCGGGGTTTACGGTCAATTCGAGATAAGCAATACCAGATCTGGCTGCCATATCCAGCAAATGTCGTATCAATATGGCACCGATGCCTTTGCCCTGACAGGCATTATCGACGGCAAAACCAAAAACCACAGCTCCGTCATCATGAATATTGCGCAGCAGAACAGCTTCGGCAAGAACTTTGTCTGCGTCAAGCAGACAAAAAACAGCGCCACTGCGGGTAAACTGCGACAGATTAAAAACCGATATGCCATCAGTGCCAAAAGCCTGAGCATCAATGTCAGCAACCTGCCGTAATATATGCCAGTCCTGAGGATCCGGCTGCATAAAACGATAATTGCTCATGTCTAACCTCAAATTACATTTCGCCGGTCAGGCCGATGACGTTACGGCGGCGATGCAGCTGAGAGCTTCATCGGCAAGAACGATCATGCTCATCTTGCGGTGGCATGGCAACATTTTCTTGAGCTTATATGGTGAAGTGTAGCGCGCCAGAATCTGGCCTTCAGAGCTGATCAGACCGAACTGGTCGAGGTCTGTTCCAACCAGCACTCCAGCTTCGTGTGCGGTCATAAAGGCCGGCCGGCCAGTCAGCGCCACCTTGAACATTTCTCCGCTTCTCCGGTTGAGCACCGCCACATCTTCGTTTTCGCAGGCAACAAAAATCGTTTCACACTCGCGATTGTATTCAACCAGGGTAATCATGCCCCCAAGCTGATATGAAAAAACCTCTTCAAGCTCAAGGCTGTATAAAACAAGCCGACCACCAACATCACCACAGAGAACAAACTCAGCGCTGGAACTAAGATTGCTGCAACTGATATTGTTTTCAAAGTCAATGCGTTTTTCGATATTGCCTTCTGAGTTCAGCAGATACAAAGCCTTTTCTGAGCGCAATAGCAGCTTATCGCCAACGACGCTGAAACTCAGAATTCTCGCATCGAGATCGACCTGATGCGAGTAATGATCTGCAGATAGATAGAATTTGCATTTGCCAAGACTGTCAAGAAGCACCATGGCAGAGTCAGAAAACAGATGCACGCGTTTGAACTGACCTAAAAACCGGAAAATCTCGCTACCGGAAAGATCAAAGCCCATAACTCCTGATGAAGTAACGGCTACCGCCATGTCAGCCTCTGAAGATACGGCAAGATCGAGCACCTTTGTGCCGCTCAGACGGTTGTTCCAGACTTCTTCGCCAAGGTCATTGACACAGAACAGCTTTTCGCCGCCATCCCAGACCAGGCAATATTCGACGCCATCCTGGCCTTTCCAGATGTAGACCTTTGCCTGCTGCTCGTCGTTGCCGACAAGCTCTATGTTCCAGACCTTCATGAACGATGACTTCAGATTTGCCGGCACCGGGCGGGCAACCGCCTCTTTAAATATCACACGGTTATTCAGCTGACCGGCATTCTGCGTCAGCATACCGATCTCGCCACGTTCAGTAGAATAAAAAATCGCGGTGCCATCGGCAGAAATGCTTGCTTTGAGCAGTCTGTCCGGCATCCAGTGTTCCCATACCGGCAGACCGTTGGTATCAAGTTTGACCATGTGCCCACCAGCACTGAACGCCAGCGATTCGCCGCTTTTCGAGGCATAGGAAACACCGGCAAGATCATTGCCAAAAGCGCCTTTCCAGATACCTGAGCCGCGTACCAGATGCATGCAGAAAATATGTCCGCGCGCCGACAAAGCCAGTGCCACCGTGCCATCATGGCTGAGTGAAATCGAAACAATCCTGTCGAGACCCATAAAGGCATCAAGCGGGCGACCAGCCTGATTAACTGCGCCCAGTCCTTCACCACGGTCGTCAGCGCAGGGAAACGCGACAAATTCGCCACCAGCTGAAACTGCCAGATCGCCGGGGCGCTTCATCAGGTTGCGGTAATTCCATTTTACGCGCAAACTGCGATCGGTACCTATTATTGCCGGGTCAGAAGTGACAAAACTGAAAGCCTCGCCACTGGCGCTTATTCGCCCCAGCATTGCCGGAAACGGGCGTTTGCGCCAGAGAGTTGCGCCTTCCTGGCCGAAGAGAATCGAATGTTTGTCGTTGTCAACAGCAAGAACCTCAAGCGTATCGGCTATTGCAATGCTTGCCAGGTCATACCCGGTGTGGCGGTGCCAAAGCTCCTGACCACTGCGGTTGAACAGACGCAGCTCGGTGTCTTTATCGTAGACAGCGAAACTGTCGTGGTCACTGGTAAATTCTACCAGTCTGAGGCCGGGCACCTGTATCTGCCAGGCCTTCTGATAACTTGTAGCATCAGTCTTATCTGACATACGAACCTGCGTGGAGTATCAATATTTATGCAAAGATACCACATGCGCAGCCTCAATTCGATTTTTTTATGCAGCAATCTTCTGGTATACTTAAAAAAATCACATATCGGAGTTGCCATGAAAAACAGATCAATCTGGCCGCGAATTCTGCTGGCAATAATTTTACCCCTGGGAATTTACACATCCGCCATGTCTCAGCTGGGCCCTACAATTGCTACAAATGGAATCTGGCAGGGAATAAGCTCGCATCAGGTAATTCAGGCAAAAATTGACGATCAGCTTGAGCGCGTCTGCCTGCCCCGACTTGAATTTAACGACGAGATAGACCAGCAGATGCTTAAAAAGACAGTCCAGGAAGGCATTCCTACGCAGAATGCAATTTTTCAGCTCTATCATGACGGGCTAGGCCGGCCAAAGAAAGAAAACGGCATGTATTACGCGTCAGACGTCTTTCTCAAAGACCTCAAGATGAGTTATACAGCGTATCTGCGCAAAGCAGGCTACAAATTCAAGGTCAGCAAAACTCCGGCATACGATGACAAAGAACTGTTGCGCGGAGTTCTCTACAGCGATCATATAACGACCCGCATGGCCGAACAGGACAAAGAAGATAAGAACAAGGATAAAAAGCCGGCAAACGCTGGCAATATTTCGCCAATGCGCGTAACCACTATCTATGACGTTTTGCCGAAAGGCGTTATACCACCGCGAATTCGCAAACAGCAGGAAGAAATTGCCCGCCGCATCGCCGAGCTCAAAAACCGGCCGTATGAGACCGAAATCGTGCAGATCGACCCGCTGCGCTGGGCAAGCGGTCGCATGGGCCTGATCCGCGAAGACGGCGTGATCAGCGGTGCCAATGTTGAGGGTCAGAAACCAGAACTTGTCATTCTGCCGCCCGAACAGCCTGGCTGGCTGACACCCAAGATGATTGGCGAACTCAACGGTCAGCCGTGTGAATTTGTTCTACACCGCTACACCAACGGTCTTGAAGTCATGCAGGATTCGCGCTATCTGGTGCGCGACATCTATTTCAGCAACTGGAAGTTAAGCTGGGAAGAATGGCTCGCCAAACATGGCGTAGATTATACCGAGCCCGATCTGCTGCCCGATTTTGCCAGTGGCACTATTGCACTGGAAGTCAAGCTGGTATCAGGCACCTTTAACAGCCTGCGCGCTCCTGTTCTCTGCGATGTCGATTTTGCCACGCCCAATAAACTGGTTGGCAAAAACGAATTTTTCAGGGTTTTTCCGCCTGATCCACGGCCAGACAACTTTATACAGTTCGCCAACAGCTTCAATGACATGTTCAAGGGTAGCGAAGCTGATGTTTCGATTCTGGTCTGCCCGGATGGCCAGCCTTATACCGAGATTGGCCAACGTCGCGCACGCCGCATCTACTTTCCCGAGTATAAGGCGACGCTTGACATGGTCCAGAATCGCGTTATGACCGGCAAAAGCAGATAATTTGACTTGCGCCGGGCTTAGCAGTAATTTTGAACGATAATTATATCCGAGGAGAGAATGATGAATAACGCTGTTTTTAAAATGAATACTCCGGCTAACGAGCCCATCTATGGTTATCTCAAAGGTTCAAAAGAAGAAAAGGCTCTTACCGCAGAACTGCAGAAGCAATCTGAAAGCACGATCGAGATTCCCCTGATCATTGACGGCAAAGAAGTAAAAACCGGCAAGATCGGCGAATTCAGAAACCCATGCGACCACAAACAGGTTCTCGCCCGTTATCACATGGCCACTGAAAAAGAAGTTAAGATGGCTATTGACGCTGCCTGCCGCGCGCAGAAAGCCTGGGAAAACCTGCCGTGGCAGGACCGCGCCGCCGTCGCCATGAAAATCGCCAGACTGCTCGCCGAAAAATACCGCTATCAGGTAAATGCCGCAACCATGCTTGGCCAGGGCAAAAACATTTTTCAGGCCGAAATAGACTCAGCCTGTGAAACCATTGATTTTCTGCGGTTTAACGCCAGCTTTATGACCCAGATTTACTCAGAACAGCCCGGTTCTGACGCAGGCCAGATGAACCGTCTCGAATATCGACCGCTCGAAGGCTTCGTCTTTGCAATATCGCCATTCAATTTTACCGCGATTGCCTCTAACTTGACCATGTCACCGGTAATCATGGGCAACGTAGTTGTCTGGAAACCAGCTACTACCGCGATTCTTTCAAATTACTACCTGATGAAAATCTACCAGGAAGCCGGCCTGCCCGATGGCGTCGTTAACTTCCTGCCAGGCTCAGGCGCGACGATAGGTGGAGCGGTATTTGCAGATCCACGGCTTGCCGGTATTCACTTTACCGGCTCAACCTGGACCTTCAATTCACTCTGGTCAGAAATTTCCAAAAACCTCGCCAACTACCGCTCATACCCGAAAATCGTCGGCGAAACCGGTGGTAAAGATTTTATCTTCATTCATTCATCAGCCGATATCGAAGCTGCTGCTGTCGGTGTTGTCAGAGGCTCCTTTGAATACCAGGGCCAGAAATGCTCAGCCTGTTCGCGCGTTTATGCGCCGGCATCTAAGTGGCCTGATCTCAAAAACCGCATTCTCAATATTCTGGCTGATATGAAGATGGGTGACGTGCGTGATTATAAAAACTTTGTTAACGCCGTTATCGATGAAAAATCCTTCGATTCAATCATGGGTTATATCGAAAAGGCCAAAGCCGACAAGTCGGCCAAAATTCTGGCCGGCGGCAAAGGCGACAAATCAAAAGGTTATTTTGTCGAACCAACCGTAATCGAAACCACTGATCCGAATTTCCTGACCATGCGCGAAGAAATCTTCGGGCCGGTTGTAACCGTCTACGTCTATGACGACAGCAAATTCGAAGAAACCCTTGCCCTGTGCGATCAGACTTCGCCATACGCGCTTACTGGTGCCGTGTTTGCCCGCGATCGTCAGGCCGTTCTCAAAGCCTGTGACATGCTCAAATACGCCGCCGGCAATTTCTACATCAATGACAAGTGTTCAGGCGCCGTTGTTGGTATGCAGCCATTCGGCGGCGCACGCGGCTCCGGCACCAACGACAAAGCCGGTTGCATGCTCAACCTTATCCGCTGGACATCACCGCGCGCGATCAAAGAGAACTACATGCCACCGACCGAATACAGCTATCCATACATGAAAGACTGATCAAGAGCAATCCCGCTGCATTACGTTCGTCAATGCTTCTGCATTGTCTCGTTCTTGGATATTTCGTGCTCGTGCTCGTAATCGTAATCGCGATTTAAATTGTGTAAATGTTAAAGCAAAAACCCCGCTGTCAGTTACTGGCAGCGGGGTTTCTTATTTAAACAGAATCAGTTGTAAGCAAGTCTGAGACCTTCATCAATGGCTGCCCACAGGGTCTCGACGCCTTCGAGCCCAACCGAAATGCGCACGAGACCATCGGTTATTCCGCGTTTGAGACGATCTGCTTCTGGCACGGCAGCATGTGTCATTGAGGCCGGGTGTTGAAAGTAGGTAATAGCGCTGCCAAGGCTCACAGCCAGTTCGCCCGGCGTCGTATAAGAGGCGAAATAATCCATCAACCGGCAAGCGGGCGCATAGCCGTCTTTGAGTTCAAGCGCGATCATGCCGCCAGGCAATCTCATCTGACGCTTTGCCAGGTCGTGCTGCGGATGTGAAGGCAAACCCGGGTAATGAACGCACTCGACCTTTGGATGCTTTTCAAGGCGAAGTGCCAGCTCCACCGCCGAAGCGCAAGCTCTTTCCATGCGCAGATGCAGTGTCTGCAGACCCTGGCCGTTCAGCCATGAATCAAAGGGACTGGGAGTCGGACCGAAATCTTTGTAGATATGAAACAGGTGGTCGCTCATGAATTCATACGGCCCGATAACCACGCCAGCAACGCTGGTAGAATGGCCGTTCACATATTTGGTCAGACTCTGAATCACGATATCAGCGCCGAGTCTGAACGGCTGCTGCAGATATGGCGTAGCAAAGGTATTGTCAACGACCAGCGGTATGCCGCGGGGCTGCGTGAGTTTGCTGATTGCTTCGATATCTGAGATACACAGCGTCGGGTTATCAGGAGTTTCGAGAAATACCATTGCCACTTTCGGGTTTTCTTCGAGTGTCTTTTTGACCAGCGCTGTATCAGCAGTATCGATAAAGTGTGTCTTTATATTGAATTTGGCCAGAGTTCTGAAAAAGCTGTCGGTGCAACCGTACACATTGCCACAGACGATTTCGTCACCGCTCTGTACCAGTGCAAGAGTAGTACACGAAATAGCGCCCATGCCCGACGAGCACACGAGAGAAGCAATGGTCGGCTTACGTTCATCAGCGGCCAGGGCAGCATCGATAATGTGCTGGCAGTCCAGCTGAAACAGAGCCTTTTCGAGATATTCAGTCGTCGGGTTGCCCAGCCTGGTGTAAATGCGCGCGAATGGCTTCTCGCCGCTCTTTGAAACACCGAGAAAGCGGTCAGCACCATCTTTTACGTTGCGAAAGCTGAACGTGGATTTCTGGACAATCGATGGCAGGCCTATTCCCACCCCAATTGAGCCAAAACGATCGGCTGACATGAATTTTTCAGAGGTGCGGGCGTATCTTTCCTTGCGTTCAACCCATCCGGCAAACCATGAATGAACAGACATCTTTCTGACTCCTTCGATTATCTTTCTGTTTTGTATCAGTCTATAAGTATTCGCGACAGCGGTCAACCTGCAATGCGCCAATATACAGCAGATGCAAAAAATAGCTGGCAAACAAGCGCCTGCAGGAGTATCATTCACTGCATCAAAAATCAGGAAGGAGCGCTAAAGATGAACCAGGATACTGATGATCATGAATGTAAAACCCAGCAAACTTCATCTTTCGAGCCTTCTGCAGACTCCGGTTTACAACGAGGCGGGCCGTCAATGCGGCACAATTACTGATTTTACCCTCGCCCTTCGTAAAAACTGGCCCTGCTTCGACCAGGCCATTGTTTTTGACTTAAACAACGCCTGCAGTCGTATTGCTGCCAAAAACTGCTTCAAGGAATTTGCGCCCGACAGTTTTGTGCTGGCTACGCCGATGCACGACCTGCCGCTGTTGCCAACCGATCTGAGCAAACCGACCGCCACCGAACTCTGGGACAAATCGGTAATCGACACCATCAATGTCAGAACTGTGCAGATTAACGATCTTGAAATTCTCTATGACGAGAGCGGCGAGATCTGGATAAATGGCGTCGACATCAGCTTCAGAGCTGCTTTGCGACGCCTTGGCATGGATAAATATCTTGGCCGGGTATTCGATAAGATAGGCTGGGGACTCATCAGCGAGATTATCGAATGGGACAAGATCATTGGCTTCGGCGATGAATTCGAGGCTCTGACCCCTGACTCAACCAGTGACAATTTTCAGAACCTGCATCCTGCCGACCTTGCCGAGATGCTCGAAGATCTTGACGAGTCAGAGCAGATTTCAATTATTGAGAATCTCGATGAGGATCTCGCTGCCGAAACGCTGGCAGAGGCCGACATTGAGACTCAGCAGCAGATTATCGAAAAACTCGATACCGAGACAGCATCGGAAATCATCGAGGAAATGAACCCTGACGAAGCGGCCGACCTTCTTCAGGACATGGATCAGGATCGCGCCCGCGCAATTCTTGATCACATGGATCTTGACGAGGCCAGCGATGTAAGAAAACTTCTCGAACACGACGAATATACCGCTGGTGGTATCATGACCACCGAATACGCAGCGATATTTGAAGACTTCACGGTCGCGCAGGCCTTTTCCCATCTACGACTGGTCGCCGCCGACATTGAAATCATCTAT
>MFYY01000250.1:10495-17364 GCA_001787855.1 Candidatus Riflebacteria bacterium GWC2_50_8
TGCCGCGCCGGTCGCCGAAGTTATGGACGACGACCTCGTCTATGTCTACGCCAATACCCCGCAGGAAGAAGTCGCGAACCTGATCGGCAAATACGATTACATGGCAATTCCGGTCGTCAACGATCAGCAGCAGATCCTTGGCGTTGTTACCGTTGACGACGTAATGGACGTCATGGAAGAGGAGGCTACTGAAGACCTGTTTAAATTCGCCGGAACTACCGATGAAGAACTCAACTACAGTTCAGCATTTCAGGCCTGCAAGGCACGCCTGCCGTGGCTTCTAATCACCCTCGCCACCGGGTTCATTACCAGCACTATCCTCAAATACTTCATGGTAGAATTCAAAGACGTTATTGCACTTGTATTTTTTGTACCTGTCGTGATGGGAATGGGCGGCAACACCGGTATTCAGTCTTCGACCCTGGTAATACGCGGCATGGCGCTCAACTCGTTTTCAGGCACTGATCTTTTCAAGCGGCTGATGCGCGAGATAGCCGCCGGCGCGATGATGGGATTAGCATGCGGAATTATCGTGGGTCTCTGGGCAGAATATCTAACCAGAAGCACAGCTACTGCACAGATAAGCTATTCGCCACCTCTTCTGGCGTTGACAGTAGGAATAGCAATGATGAGCGCCATGACTTTTGCCGCAATGTTCGGGGCCTTTGTACCGATTTTGTTCAGTCGATTCAAAATAGACCCCGCCGTAGCTTCAGGGCCATTCGTAAGCTCTTCAAATGATATTTTTGCGCTGTTGATTTATTACGGAGTCTCAATGGCGCTGCTCGCCGTTGTCTGAAAAAACTCCTCGACAGCCTGGACACGCCAGTCCTTTCGCAAAAGCAAACACCGGGCGGTCCTGCCGGTTTAATTCCTACCGTGTCGCAAAAATAAAAAGGAGCCGTTTTCATCATCTGAAAAGGCTCCCTGTTGGTCGAATGATTTTCGGTCAGCGTTTCTCCGCTGGAGGTTCTGCCTTACCATCTGCTGCCAGCGCTGGATTCGGCAGCATATAATCGGTGCTTTCATCAAGGGCAAGAGGCTGTTTCCAGGTTTCATCCTTGAGCATTTTTCTGAACTTTTTGCCAAATATGGCACCATAGCGGTTTATGTAATCTTCCTGTTTGTCGGCTCCTTCGAGAACCAGCGAACCAAGGCTTTCAATTTCAGCAACCGAGCGGCTGATCAGACCGGTTCGCACTATCGCATACATGCCGATTCCAAAAAAGTGATACCAGGCACCGTAGTTATCGCCCATTTGAACCGTATCATGCCTCAGATAAGCCAGTTTCTTCTGAACCGGATCATTCTCGCGGTCGACACGATATGGGTCGCCGGCCAGCACGTTCTCAGCCGTAAGCATGCTCAGATAAATATTGCCACGATTGAGCACATAGCTTTCCATGAACATGTGATGCAGCTGCAGTTTTCCATCGGGATAGCGCATGATCCGTTCGGTAAGAGCCCTTTCCTGGCCAGTTACTGCATACCTTGATGTCCAGCCACAAGCAAGAAGCAGAAACAACTTTGACCGGAAAAACAGCGGGCTGGGAAACTCTTTCTGTTTGCGGAAAATATGGCGACCGAGCCGGTGCCAGAAACCGTAAGCGAGATAACGCTTTGCCTCGGGCGACCAACGGTGTTCTTCACCAAGAACCGGTATAATATGCGGGTAATAGCTCAGAATTATCTCACGGCATTTGTTGATCAGACGATCGACGTCTATCGGCACCGTCTTGCCGATTTTAAAACCGGCCTTGTCTTTCATTGATTCTTCAAGCGCCTTAAGTTCTTTTTCTTTTTGAATCTCAGCCTGCGGATAAGAGCCTTTGACCAGTGCCTGAATCAATTTTGTCGGCACCTGATCAAGCTTGCGCATCAAAAACGCATCGCCCTTAGGATCTTCGAGAGCAAACGTTTCCTGCTGATAATGGGTCGCTTCATACTGTGATTTGAGCCACTGCTTAAACTCTCCGGCAGTCGCCGGCAAAGATACCACCAGCATCAACAGAACAAACGTCGCCAGATTTTTCTTTGCCACAAACACACCTCATCTGAAGATATATGTACACATTATAATGATTTTCAATCCCGATGGAAGAGCAAAAAACACGACAGAGCGTCTACTGAGCGTCTACCCAATTGATAATATCTCAATTCTTAAGAAATCAAACGGAAAACACATTCGGTCCAAATCATTCGCGCAGTTCGCGCATTTTTTTGCAACTATATGGACTGACACATACAACACCGGTATAATGCAACCACGCTTGCTGCGGCAATACTGTCAGGTATCATAACAAATCCCGGCATGCTGCTAAAGTCGATGAACGAGGAGAACACATGTTTTCACTGATAGAGCTGATTAACAATTTTCCATCAGAATCAGAGGCTCTTGGTAAAATAGGCATTCTCGATATAGGCGCCATGCTTATTGAGGGTTCTCAGAAAGAATATCAAGTGCTTCTGAACCAGAACCGCGCAAGAGTCGTAGGGTTTGAGCCCGTTCTCGAGGAATGTCAACGTCTCAACAGCAGTAGTGAAAGCACAGACACTCAGTTTCTTCCATACTTCATTGGCGATGGAACCAGACAGAAGTTTTACCACACCACTAACCCAATGACCGGGTCACTTTACGAACCAAATACGAAGCTACTCGAAATGTTTCAGAATCTGAGCGAACTGGTTGGAATTGTATCAGAAGAAATGGTCGATACCAGGCGTCTCGATGATATCTCAGAGCTCGACTTTCCGATTGATTATATCAAAATCGACGTTCAGGGTGCCGAGCTGCAGGCTCTTAATGGAGCCCGCAACAAGGTTCTCAAAAACGTCATGCTTATCCAGACTGAGGCAGAATGGCTGCCCCTTTACAAAAATCAGCCGCTGTTCTCTGAACTTGAGATTTTTCTGAGAAGTCAGGGGTTTGTCGTTCATCGCACCATGGGATTTGGCGCAAGATCTTTCAAACCGATAATCATGAACGGCAATATTAATCTGGGTTTGCAGCACCTGTGGTCTGACATTATCTTCGTGCGTGATTTCACGAGGCTGGACCTGTTAAAACCTCATCAATTACTGAAAATGGCGGTCATTCTTCATGAGGTCTATCATTCTTTCGATCTTGCTCTAATTCTGCTGCAGGAATATGACCGGCACAGGCATAGCGGGCTGGCGCAAAATTACCTGGCAAAACTTACCAATACACTTCCAGATAACAAAAAAACTGTATTAAAAAGTTTGCAAACTAACTGCGCGGCTGATTTTGTAACGATTTACACTTTGGGAGTAGAAGCCTTCACAAAGGGCAATTATGAATATGCTCTCGACTATTTTGAGCAGGCAAGGGTTATCAAATCCGATTTTGCGCCATTGTGGCATAATCTCGGTCTGACCAGAATCAAACTTGGCCGCTTTCACGAAGCTGTGAGCAACCTTGATCAGGCAGTTTTAATCGATCCTGAATATCAGGACGCCATTGTTCTCCGCAAGCAACTTACCGCCAGCCTGGCAGTAAAACCAGCGAACATTAAAGATGGCAGCGCTGATGTCGCCGCCGCAGAGGAACTTAGCAAAGCAATCGAGCTTAATCAGCAAAGCAAATTCGACGAAGCTGAAGCTGCCTTTCTCAAAATACTTACGGAAAATCCGCATAGCATTCCCACCCTTTTTTCTCTTGGCGGAATTGCGCACAACCGTAAAAATCACAAAAAAGCTCTGGCATATTTCGAACGCGCCATCGCGATAAAGCCTGATTATCCGCCTCTTTGGTATAATCTTGGCACCACTCTGCAGGCACTAAAGCAATATGAAAGATCTCTTGCAAGTTACGACAAGTCTCTGGAGCTCAATCCATCGTATATCGAGGCATTGATGAACCGTGGCACTGTTCTGGTTGATATGAAGCGACACAAGGACGCACTGCTCAACTACGAACATCTGCTTAAAATCGACCCCAAC
This sequence comes from Candidatus Riflebacteria bacterium GWC2_50_8, assembly GCA_001787855.1. Lineage (GTDB taxonomy): Bacteria > Muiribacteriota > Ozemobacteria > Ozemobacterales > Ozemobacteraceae > Rifleibacterium. The sequence continues at coordinate 14,456 of MFYY01000250.1, forward strand.
AATGATAAGGCGCTGTGCAACCGTGGCATCATCCTGACCGATTTCAAATTGAATGATCTTGCAATCACAACTTTCGAACGACTGCTCGAAATCTCTCCCGAGTATAATTTTGCGGCCGGTTTACTCTGTTTCGCCAAATTACACGCCTGTGACTGGAGAAATATCGATTCGCTGCAACAGCGCATAATAGAGGGAGTTAGAGCTGGCAAGCGCATTTGCAAAACGATGGCATTTACAGCAATAGCGCAGGAACCCCAGGATCATCTAATTTGCGCCAGAGTATTTGCTGACCATTTTTGCCCGGCACAGCCACCACTGTGGAAGGGTGAGAAATACGATCATCGCAAAATCAGAATCGCCTACGTGTCTCCTGATTTTCGTGAACATCCGGTCGGGCAACTTATTGCCGGGGTTTTCGAGCATCATAACCGAAATGAATTTGAAACCATCGCGATATCACTGGGAATAGACGACAGCAGCCTGTTGCGCCAAAGAATGCAGGTAGCCTTCGACGAATTCATTGATGCCCGCCAGATATGCTCGTATGACATTGCAAAAATGCTTCGTGAAAAAGAAGTAGATATTCTTGTCGATCTTGCCGGGTATACTGCAGATTCTCGCCCTGAACTGTTCGCCTGGCGGCCGGCCCCGGTTCAGGTAAATTATCTTGGTTATTCAAGCACAATGGGAACCAGTTACCATGATTACATAATTGCTGACCGCCATATCATTCCCGAAGAATTTCGCAACAGTTACAGCGAAAAAGTCGTTTACCTGTCAGACACCTATCTACCAACCGATTCGGCATTAGAGATTGCCAATACAACCCCACCGCGCCGAGAATATGGCTTGCCAGACACTGGTTTTGTTTTCTGCTCTTTTAATCATGATTACAAGATCAATCCGCAGATATTCGACATCTGGATGCGCCTGCTGACAAAGATCCCCGGCAGCGTGCTCTGGCTCATGAAACTAAACGAATCCGCTGAATTAAACCTGAGAAAAGAGGCTGCTGCCAGAGGAGTCAACCCTGAGCGCATCATCTTTGCCACACGCGTTCCGCGTATTGAAGATCATCTGGCACGCTACCGCATGGCCGACCTTTTCCTCGACACCTTCCCTTGTAACGCACATTCGACCGCCAGCGACGTTCTGCGCGCAGGATTACCAATAGTTACCTGCTGCGGCAAAGCATTTGCCGGAAGAGTTGCCGCCGGACTACTCAACGTTGTCGGTCTGCCTGAGCTCATTACCGAAACACCGGCTGACTATGAACAGCTTGCACTAAAACTCGCCTCCGATAAAAAGGCGCTCGACAAAATCAGAAAAAAGCTCGGCAAGAACCTCACAAATACGCCATTGTTCGACACCGAACTCTATTGTCGCAATCTTGAAGCGGCGTTCTCTGCAATGTGGAAACGCAATCAGCAGGGATTATCGCCTGAACATATTATTGTCGAACACAGCAATTTAGCCTCCTGCAAGACAGACAACAGAGCCCGCAGACATTCTGTAAAAGAGCTGAATACTGTTTCTCCGGCGAAGCAAAGTGAATCGTGCTGGCAGGTAAAGATCAGCGACGGTGTATCAGTATGTGTGCAGCCGGATATTGCACAGATGACCAGCTATATCCTGCTTGAACAGGAAGACTGGATGGAAGATGAAATTGCATTTGTCAGACTCTTTGTAATGCCCGATATGAATGTCTTTGATATCGGCGCCAATCACGGAGTTTATGCTCTCAGCATTGCCGCCAGACTTGATTCCGGGCATGTATGGGCATTTGAACCGACTGTTGCGCCGGGGCAAATGCTTGCAAAAAGCATAGAGCTGAACGGCTTTTCGCAAAAAGTAACCTGGGTTCATGCCGGACTATCAGATCGCGCATGCACAGCCGAAATTGCAACCTCATCAAACAGCGAACTAAATTCACTGCATGCTGATCATGCCAGCCGCGAAACAATAAGCCTGACAACCCTTGACGAGTATACGAGAAGCAATTCGGCAAACAAACCAATAAGCTTTGTTAAGCTAGACGCAGAGGGCGAAGAAGTAAATATCCTGCGCGGCGGTCAGCAGTTCTTTACCAGACAGTCGCCGCTCATCATGTTTGAGCTCAAACACGGCAACGTGGTAAACCATGACTTAATCAAAGCCTTGAAGAATCTCGGATATGACATTTACCGCCTGCTCGTCGACATGAACATACTGGTTGAGTTCGATAACTCATCGCAGGGTGACGTTCTCAACCTTTTCGCATGCAAACCTGACACGGCAGAAGCAATGAATTCACGTGGACTGCTTGCCCCTAATCAGGCTATAGCTGAAGTTAAAACAGAAGATTATTTTTCCGCAAAAGACTGGAAACTTATTACAAAAGACTTTCCTTATGCCATTAAGTGCGTAGAACAATGGTTGCCAATCCTGCCAAGCGTTCCAGATGATTATCTTACTGCCCTTTCGGCCACACTGAAAGCTCATGATTCAGCTTTACCGGCATCAGTAAGAGCAGCCCTGCTTCAGACTGCAGAAAGGCTTATTGAAAGTTTCACAAAAAACCCGGCTGGAGCGCATTACTCGCTTTGGCTTCTGAAGATTCACCTCTTACACTTACAGAATAAACGCCTTGACTGTGTCAATCTTTGCAAGCAGGTATTATCAGCCTATTGCAAAGCCCCTATGCCAAGCTGGCCTTTTGTTCCACCCGGTCAGATGTTTTTTTACAAAGAGCCACATGGCGATGTGGGTAATTGGGTTATCGATACGCTTGCGGAGTTCGTTGAATACCGGCAGAGCTTTTCATCCTATTTTGTTGCAGATCCTTTGCCTGGTCTTCAGAGTATTATCAATAACAAAAATCACGACCCGGCCATTGAGAGAAGATTCGTTCTGGCTTCGAAAAAATCCAG
>MFYY01000250.1:17438-20159 GCA_001787855.1 Candidatus Riflebacteria bacterium GWC2_50_8
TTTTAGCTCTGGATAAACTACAGGCAGTAACGTATTTCTTGCTCTTTGAGCCGGCGCTATAGCCAATTTTAATAATTTGAGCCATGTCCAGAAAAATAAGGGACAAAATGGCCAAGGCCACAATGGTCTCAATTAAAGTAAACCCCGTTAGAGATAGGTTGCCGCGGGCAACCGTAAGTCGCCTCTGGCGTCTTATCTCTGACGGGGTAGAATTACTATTCCAGCTTGACATTGCCAGTCTCGGCAAATACCGTTATATTTCTTGTTTTTCCCTGATTATCAACAAAAGGAATGGTATCTATCGCTGTTGAGCCGTTGTCAAGATACATATTTCCCTTGGGCGAATACACAGCGAGGTTAGCCTGGGTTAAATTAAGGGAAATTCCTAAAATTACCTCTTTAAGGAAGTTAGGAGAGGTAAAATCAGTTGTGGATTTATAGATGGAATACTTTTTACCGGCAAAAAGTATAGCATGATTGGTGTTAGTAGCCACCGCCTTTTGCCTGGCCCAATAGATATCCGATAAAACCTTTCTTGCCTCGGCTTCCAGCTTTAGCGACGGAAGGCTGCTATAGCTAACCACTGCCGCGGCCCCGGCCACCGCCAGGATAGCTACAACTATAGATATCTCAACTAAGGTAAACCCCGATAGAGATAGGTTGCCGCGGGCAACCGTAAGTCGCCTTTGGCGTCTTATCTCTGACGGGGTAAACCCCGTTAGAAGCTTCTTATTTCTTACAGGTTGCCCTACAGCTTCTAACGGGGTAGATCCTTTTAGCCGATTCCTGAGAATAAACATGTGACAAATGGTCCCTATTTTACTATTTCAACGACACGGCTGGCCCGCGTCTGCCGGAGTAATAAGTTAGGCACTTTCTCTGTATTTTAATAATTCCAGCCAATGATCTTAAAGCCTGATTTACAGAGTCATGATCCGGAAAAAATTCTGCAACATCAGGGTCAATTGCTACTACATTAACGCCTTCCGCATACCTTTTCGAATATTTTCCCCGTATGCCTTGGCTAAAATCATATTCTTTAAGCAGATCCGGATCTTTTTGCATTCTCTTCATATCGCTTCCTTTCATTTCTTGTCGCTTTTCTCGCGCTTATTATCCTAATTTTATCTCCTCTCTCTGTATGAACGATTACCAAAAGGCGATTTTTACAGGAATTCCCAATTAAAATCAGCCTGTCTTCTTCATCAGAATGCAGAGGGTCATAAATCGTCAATGATAAAACATCTTTAAAGGCTGTGCCTGCCTCATCAAAAGATACATCATGAATTTTTATATTCTTTTTTGCCTTGTTTGAATCCCCTTCAAATAAAAGCATGCCCCATTCCTATCCACACTGCCGCGGCCCCGGCTACCGCCAGGATAGCCACCACTATAGAAATCTCAATCAAGGTAAACCCCGATAGAAGCCTCTTATTTCTTACAGGTTGCCCTACAGCTTCTAACGGGGTAGATCCTTTTGCCGGTTCCTTAGAAACATCTCCTATGCCTTTCAAACAGACAATTCATAAACTTTACCAACTTCATGAAGCTTCAAGTGGTATTTTTTTAAATCTTCTTTTATCTCAATTAATTTATCAACGGCACCGCTGGCATAATAACGTTCATGACATTGTTCACATACCTCCGCGTTAACCTTTACTAAAATATGATTATTCCCCTCAATTACATCTTCGGTTATCACCTTTTCTATAAGTTCACCACCGCAAAGCGCGCATCTCATCTCTTCCTCCCTCGGTAATTGATCCAACGTTCCGGATTGGGTTGATATACAGTAATAATAGCTAATGTCTTCTCTGGCTCTACCACCGCGCAGACAATATGTAAGGGCCTATTTGCCTTTGTCTTTCCAAATATAAGAAAGCTGGGATACGGCTTGTCTTTATGATATTCCTCAATTACCTCTCCCGCCTCAATAGACTCCCTTATTTCCTGCTCCCGTATAACCCCATATTCATCATAGAGCATTTCTTCTTTCGCGTGCGAAGAAAATTTAATTTTTTGACTACAGGATTTAATAAGTAAAATACTCACTTTATCAAAGAAAGCTACCGCTGAAAAACCCTATTTTACACAACTTGTAACCGATCGGTGAACGGGAGAATTCCCGCGCGGTCATTGACCGGTTACGCCAGGATAGCCACAACTGTAGATATCTCAACTAAAGTAAACCCCGATAGAGATAGCCCCGCCGTTGGCGGGGCGTTCTGTTGCCTTTGGCGTCTTATCTCTAACGGGGTGAATCCTTTTAGCCGATTCCTTAAGGATAGGCATATGAACCAATATTCGCTCTCACAATGCGTAGCTGCGCGTTGTGAGAGCGTTGATTAGCTATTAGGTTAGTTGGCTGAAACTAATAACTGGGCAGTAGTTCCGGAATAACGCATAGAGCCCGTGGTGCCACTAGCTGTGCCTCCATCTATTTTACGATCAAGCTCATCAAAATCTGCGGTTGTGCAACTACCAGTAGCGGCACAAGTAAGTATAACGTACCTAACAGGGATAGTACCCCAAGGATTAGAAGAATTACTTGCCCATGTATAAGTGCTGCCTACCCAGGCGCCATTGCCCGGCCACCTATCTACATATGGACCGCCCCACCCTAAAGGACAACTGCCCTGGGCCATCGCGGAAAGACAGCCCTGGCCGGTAGCTCCATCAGCCGGCCACTGCTCCGTATCCGAATAGTAACTGTTGGCCGCT
>MFYY01000251.1:0-9099 GCA_001787855.1 Candidatus Riflebacteria bacterium GWC2_50_8
ACTCTAAGAGAACTCTCGAACAGATCATCATCGATATCGTCACCATGTCACCGAACCAGGATGCCATGCGCCGCAAGTTCAAGACTCTCGGCAACAAACTCGAAAAAGCACTGCAGACGCACAACGAAATCAACAAGGCCCAGGAGGAAATTTTCAATGGAGAATAAAATACAGGAGCTGGTGTTTTCTTTCCTGGACATGGTCGAAATCAAGCGCCGAGAAATCGAGCCCGGCATCTGGATGGCCAAAGTGCCAGAAAGCGAACAGGCATTCTTTAACGGTTTCGAAAATCTTAAATTCACGTTTGACCGCGACAAAGCCGAACTGCATCGCGATCTCGAGCTTATCTGCGAGGGCTCATTCCTGCTGCGCAGAATAATTCAGAGGCTGTCAGAAATTCCCAAAGCGAGCCGTCTGTATTCCACCAATCCGCCAGAAGTTGAGCCTGCTGGCGCCGAAGGCGGTTTGAGAGTAATATCAGACAAGATTTATTACCGCCCCAGGGTTGTTTTTAATTTCAAAGTACAGTATGAATGTGATCAGAGACGCGAAAAATTGTATTCTCTGGTTGCCGATACTGCATCGGGAGTAATGAGTCTGGAAGAAGGTCTGCACGAGCTGGATCTTAAAAACTTCTCAGAGACGCCGCAGCCCGATATTAAAATTGAAGAATCCGGTGTCGACATTCTTCGTTTGTATTTAGAGTCGTGCCGAAAACTTGAAGAATCGCTCAATGAAGAGATCGCCGAGTTGCGCGAGTGGGGCGACGAACAGTGCAGTGAGAACCTGAAAGTTTTTGAAGCGTATCTTGATGAACAGAAGCAGGAACTGTTAAAAAAGAAAGAGAACGTATGTTTTCATCTCTATTTTTTCCAGAAAGAGGAAGAAATAGACCGGCTCATTGACAATCTTGAAGAAGAGCGCAAGAGAAAGATGTCTGAACTTAGAGACAAGTTTTCATTACGGGTAAACATCAGTCTGGTCAATGCTGTCGTTCTCTGTATGCCGACTATCGGAGTCATTGCCCCCAAAAAAAAGCGATCAGCAGCAAAAAGCATTAACCTTACTGCTCTCGGCTCTTCTGCAGGATTTGCAACCCGGTCAGCTATTCAGTAGCCGTGGAGGGTTCTGATGTTTTTTAAGCATATTGTTATTGGTTTTATGATTCTTGGCGTTCTTGGTTACATGTTTGGCGATCACGTTTTTTACTTTCAGGCCAACCTGATGGTGCGCTGGCAATACCCTTTGCCTGCTTACGAGGCGTATGAGCGAATCATTCGCTATTATCCCCAGAGTCAGTTTATCGGGGAGGCGAAGATCATGATGAAAGCCTTGCGCGAGCGCAGTCGAGATCTGAACCGATACATTGAGCAAAAAGAAGGCGAACTCAAGAAGATCCAGGATGAGCGCCAGAAAAAACAGTCGTTTCATTAACAGGATAGCCATAATTGCCAGCAGCCAAGCAGAAAGAAAACCTCTCGCCGTTTCGGCAGTCACTGCACGAGATAATATTTGAGGCAGATACGCCGGCCGGAAGGTCTTTCGACCTTCTGCTGATATTCTTTATTCTTGCCAGCGTTGCTGCGGTAATGTGCGAAAGTGTTCAGTCCATCCGCAACGAATACTCGGGCGTGCTGGGAATTCTTGACTGGCTGTTTACCGTTTTTTTTACGCTCGAATATGCCGCCCGACTTTATTCCGTCTCCAAACCCCTCGCTTATGCGCGCAGTTTATATGGCGTTATTGACCTGTTAGCGGTTTTGCCCGGTTATATCAGCTACTTTTTTCCGGGGGCCCAGTATCTTTCTGTAGTGCGTATTTTCAGGGTGTTGCGGGTTTTTCGTATTCTCAAGCTTGCTCATTATCTCGATGAGGCTGACCTGCTCTTTAATTCGCTGCTGGCGAGCCGAAAGCGGATAACAGTTTTTGTGCTGAGTGTGTTGACGCTTGTCGTATTCATCGGGTCTGCCATGTATGTCATCGAAGGCGAAGAGAACGGATTTACCAGCATTCCAATAAGCATTTACTGGGCTGTGGTTACGTTGACCACTGTCGGGTATGGTGATATTTCTCCAAAAACTTCCTGGGGGCAGGCTTTTGCTGTTCTCATAATGATTTTGGGTTATGGCATTATCGCTGTTCCGACCGGCATCGTTACTCACGAAATGGTTCGCCAGGCGCAGGCAATTTCAACGCGTGCCTGTCCAGCCTGTGGTTCTAATGGCCATGATGAGCATGCCAGTTTCTGCAAAGATTGTGGAGCCGCTTTAACTTAATAACCGGTTGCCTCTTGGGTTGCGCTGTGGTATTTATAAGTCACCCAATCCGGAGAGGAAAAATATGTCATTCAGTTATAAAGTCAGAGCCCTGCTGTGTTTATTGCTGTTATTGGCCGCAAACCCTGTTTTTGCTCTTAAAATCTGCCCGACCTGCCAGAAGGAACAGGCTGACAGTGTTAATTTCTGTCCGGATGACGGCGCGAAGCTTGAACAGGTTGCTGGCACCAGGATTAGCGTAATTGAGCTGAAAGAGCTGCCTGCTGGCGCGGTGATCAAGGTAAACAACAAAATTCAGGCTGGGAATAGACTCGAGCTGCAGTTCGGGCGGGATTACGTGATCAATATTGCTTCAGAAGGTTTTCAGCCTGGACAGCTCAAGGTCAGGCCCGTGTCGAATGAACTTACCGAACTTTCTTTGCGCCTTGAACAGCTCAGCCCGGAAGCAGCCAGACAGGTTAAAATGGCTGAAATAGCAGATTCCCATGAAAAGGACATGATCGAGATAAAGGGCGGCGTCTATGTTCTGGGCAGCGAAAGAGGTAATTATGATGAGAGGCCGGTTCGCAAGGTTCAACTGGAAACGTTCTGGATCGATAAGCATGAGGTAACCTGCGCCCAGTATCAGCGATTTCTCGAAGATGTGCGCAAGCACGGGCACCTCTGGTGTCACCCCAATGCGCCAGCCAACAAAGATCATACGCCATTTCACACCTATGCATGGGCACTCAAGTTCAGCTGGGTTGGTGGCCAGCCGCCGCGCGGCATGGGCAATTATCCGGTTGTATTAGCTGACTGGTATGATGCTTACGCCTATGCAAAGTGGGCCGGTAAGCGTCTGCCAACCGAAGACGAGTGGGAAGCTGCCGCCCGTGGCGGTGATGGGCGAGAATATCCGTGGGGAAACACCTTTTCTCATGATCGCTGTAACGCTGGCGATCAGCCGCTCGCGGTTGGATCTTTCCCAGACGGTGTATCGCCATGGGGCGTTTTCGACATGGCCGGCAATGCTGCCGAGTGGACAACAACCGCATATGAGCCTCGACCTGCTGATTCAAAGCCATTTACCGGCCGCTATGGTCTGCCGATAATCAGGGGCGGTTCGTGGGATGACAATTCAAAGACCTGTCGTTCTGCTGCGCGCGATGTGCGTCGCTCGCCGCTTTATCGTAGTACTACAGTAGGTTTCAGGTGCGTTTCTGACAAAGAGCCATGGCTGCTGGTGCCTGGCGCCAAATAGCCATAATTTAATACTGATAAAAAAAGCCCGTCTGATCTATTTCAGACGGGCTTTTTAGCGGAATCTCAGCTAATGCATTCCATGGTATCCTGAGCAATTACCAGCTCTTCGTTGGTCGGTATAACCAGAACTTTAACCCTTGAATCTGGCATGGTTATGTCGCCTTCGGCGCCGCGCCAGGTTACTTCGTTCTTTTCGACATCAAGCTTGACGCCAAGCCACGACATGTCACGATGCACAATGCTTCTGACAATCGGACTGTTCTCGCCAACGCCGGCAGTCCATATTACGGCATCACAGCCATTCAAAACGGCCATGTAGGCGCCAATATACTTTTTGATGCGGTGTGAGTAAACATCCAGGGCCAGGTTTGCCCTTTCGCTTTTGTTTGGCCAGTCTTCTTCGAGATCGCGCAGATCACTGGATATCTGGCTGATGCCAAGCACTCCAGAATGTTTGTTGAGCAGGTTATCCATCTCTGAAATGGTCAACTCATACTGCTTCATTATGTGCAGAATCAGTGCCGGGTCAAGATCACCGCATCTTGTGCCCATGGCCAGACCTTCGAGAGGAGTATGACCCATCGAAGTATCGACTGAGTGACCTTTGTCGATTGCGCAGATTGAGCAACCATTGCCAAGATGCACAGTGATTAATTTGAGTTCGCTGAGTGGCTTGCCAAGCAACTGGGCGGCCCGCGATGCTACATAACGGTGGCTGGTGCCATGAAAGCCGTAGCGTCTGATGCGATGTTTTTCATAGAACATGTAGGGAATCGCGTAGATGTATGCTTCCGGTTTCATTGTCTGGTGAAAAGCGGTGTCAAACACTGCTACCTGGCGGATATTCGGCAGAATTTCTTCGACCGCTTCAACGCCTTTGAGATTGGGCGGATTATGCAGCGGAGCAAAAACTATGCAGTCGCGAATTGCTTTCTTTACTTCATCGGTGAGCAGAACGCTGCTCGAAAACTTGTCGCCGCCGTGAACAATGCGGTGACCGACGGCGTCGAGCTCTTGCAGGCTTTTCAGCACAGCGTCTTCACCGGTGGTAAGAAGTTCGAAAATCTTTGCAATGCCGATTTTGTGATCGAGAACATCGCATTCATGGACTTTTTTCTTACCGTTGTCGCCTTTGCGATAGTCTATGGTTGAACCGGCCATGCCAACCCGCTGGACGAGGCCTTTGGCTAGAACAGTAGTGGTTGTCATGTCAAAAAGCTGATATTTGATCGAAGATGAGCCGCAGTTTAATACTAGTACTTTCATGTGTGTTTCTCCCTGTTACCTGTTTGTCTGAGACAGCTGTTCGATCTTGAGTCCGCTGTTGTCAGTTCTCAGGCCATCTTCGCCGTAGCGATAAAAACCGCGATTGCTTTTTACGCCCTTGTAGCCGGCTCTTGCCATCTTTTTGAGCAGTTTGGCCGGCAGATAGCTCTGGTCAAAGGTTTCCGTATACAGGTTTTCGAGATAAAAGACCACGGTGTCTATGCCAATTTTATCGGCCAGTGCCAGCGGGCCGGCATTAAGGCCAAAGCCAAGTTTCATTGCAGTATCAATCTGCTCACATGGCGCAATGCCTTCTTCGAGAACTTTTACTGCCTGATTGATCATTGGCAGAATAATGCGGGTAGTTACAAAGCCAGGGCAGTCGTAAACGCTGATAACCGTTTTCCGCATCATATTGGCGAATCTGACAGCGGCTTGGTAAGTAGCTTCATCTGTTTTGAGGCCACGTGAAATTTCGACGAGAGGCACTTTGGCGATCGGACTCTGAAAGTGCATGGCAATTGTGCGCTGCGGGTGATTGCATTCGGCAGCGATCTCGGTGATCGATATGGTCGCCGAGTTAGAAGCCAGAATGGTTTCTGGCTTACAAATTGCGTCGAGTTCCTTGAACAGCTGACGTTTTACTTCAAGGGTTTCTTTAAGGGTCTCAATTACCAGCCAGCCCTTGGTAACATCATTGACCTGAGTAGAAGACTTGATGCGGCTCATGATGGCGCGTTTTTCGCCTGTGGTAAGGCCCCAGCGCGCTATTTCGGCATCAAGAGATGCTTCTACGCGGACAAGCCCTCTTTTGAGCTTTTCTTCAGAATGGTCGATCAGGATAACATCGCATCCGGCAGTTGCTACTGTCTGAACGAGTTCCTGCCCCAGTGTGGCGGCTCCGTACACTATGACTGTTTTTTGACTCATCTATTTTTCTCCCGCAATTAATAGCGTTGCTGTACCAATAAGATGTATAGAAACATGCAAGAATAGCAATGAAACCAAGCCCTGTCAAGTTTTGCAAAGCATAAACCGGACAATATAAAAAACTCCCCGGCTGGCGGGGAGTTTGCGGCTATAGGTTATTTGTAAATCAGCGTTCGTCGTGAATCTTTTTGAAGCTGTTGCGAACTGCCTGGACTTTTTCGACCTGTTCTTTGTTGAGTATGGTGCGAACCGGGTCGCGCAGCACGTTGGTGCCACAATGAATTTCGCCCATTGATGTGTGATAGGGTGTGTCGTCGATAAAGTGTACCTTGTTGCCCTGGGCTTTGAGGCGGGCCTCAATGGCTTTGTCGAATGACGGTATGTGAGTGGCGGGTACAATCAGGTGGTCGCGCACGACCAGCATATTGACAACTCCCGGCAGATAGGCGCAGCAGCGGCGTGGACTGGTAGTGCCAGAGCCTTCGTAGAGTGACGGCCATGATACTTCTTCGAAATCGCGGGTAAGATCATTTGAAGATTTTCGAACAAAATCTTTAAGACGGCCGACATTCTCTTCAATTATGTCATTGATAGCGTAATTGAGAGCAATGAAATCGCCTTCTCTTGTACCTTGGCCGGCATTAGGATCTTTCATCTGTTCGTTAAGAAGTTTCTTCAACTTGAGCAGGAAGTCTCGGTCGTAACTGCTTACATTTGCCAGTTCAGAATCGGGAGCATTTTTAATCAGATCAAGGGCATAAAGAGGGTCTGCTTTGACCACTGAATAGCCACCCGGGGCCCATGCTGTCGGAACAAACATGACATATTCGTCGATGTGACCGACGGTCAGCCAGTTTGTGTCGCCCAGGAACATGCGGCCTTTGTAGCCATTGTCTTCGAAGAATTTTTTTGCCTGTGGAGTGATGGTGCTGCCGGCGACCATAATGTCGTCGAATGGTGTGACTTCAAGGTTTCCACCGTAGTCTCCGTGAGACTGAGCGCCTGATGGGTTCTTAAAATACACCAGATCCCACATTTCAGCGAGGATACCAGGAAGTCTAGCCAGCCCACGGCCGCGATTCGAGTCGAATACAGCCTGTACCAGCTTACCTGTTTTGAGTTCGGCAGCGCAGATTTCCATGCAGTCCTGCATCCAGATATCTGAGCTGGTGAATTTTGAATTTACTTCAACATACTTTTCAACATCAGCAGCAGAAGCGCCAAGAGCTGGTATTGGATTGCCGCTGCCAGAGATGATGTGCAGTTTGACAATGTCGTTTCCGCTGAGCTGACTGCTTTCGTTAATTATCTTGATTACGTTAAACAGGTCTTTAACAAACTTCTGGGTGTTGTAAGCTGACACAACCAGAACCTTCTGGGCCAGGTTGTTGTTGGTAACAAGCTTGATGCGGCTGACTTCGCTCAGTGGGGGGGCGGCAACAGCCAGGCTACAACAACACAACAGAACAAACACTGAAAAACAATGACGCCAGTTCAATCTCTTCATTTTCCCTCCTTGACTCATCGTGTGCCTTGTCGCACTTTCAACGAATACGTAGCCAAATTATAACATCTGATTTTGATTTTTCAAAGGGGGTTAGCACAAATTAGTGCATCAGATACGCCAGTTATTTTTCTGGTTGCAGGTTGGTGATCAGTTCGTGTTGCTGTAAAAGCTGTAGCGCCTGATGAAGTAACTGGCGGCAGCGTTCGCGAGATATGTCAAGGCGTCTGCCAATTTCTGCGAGACTGATTTCTTCGTCGGCAAAACCATAAAAGTTGGTCACGATATAACGCAGCCGCTCAGGTAATTCAGCGATAGCTTTCTGTACCGCTTCATTTTTGAGGTTTTCGAGCGCCTGTTCTTCGGGAGAGAGAGTTTTTTTATCAGCGAGATAATATTCGAGTGTACCCTCTTCGTCGTCATCGCCGGCTTTGGCATAAATTGATACTGGCGTTTGCGTGATATTGAGAACACTTAAAATCTTGTCTTCTTCAAGACCGGCAAGTTTTGAAAGTTCTTTGAGCGAGGGCGCCCGCATGAACTCGTTTTCGAATTCCTGGATCTGACGCCGGAGTTTGTGGGCAACGGTAAGCAGGTGGTGGGGGATCTTGAGGGCAGAACCCTGGCTGGCAACTGCTTTTTGCATGTAATAGCGAACCCAGTAGGCGGCGTAGGTCGAAAAACGGTAACCAAGAGTGTAGTCAAACTTGGCTATGGCTTTAATCAGGCCAATGTTGCCTTCCTGGATCAAATCCATCAGACCAAGGCTGCCGCCTGAAAATTTCTTGGCAATACGCAGCACCAGTTTCAGGTTTGCCATGAGAAAAACCTCTGATGCGTCGCGATCACCGGCGATTTTTCTGGCAAGCTCAAGCTCTTCTTTGCGCGACAGGGGTTTTTTTGAAAGCTCGGCCAGGTAGATGTCGACCAACGTGTTGCGTTTGATGCGATCAGAACTGACAATGTTAAGCTTTTTTTTCTCGATGATGTCGGCGAATAATCCTTCATGCAGAAGGCCGAGATCCCAGCCCTTTTTGACGAAGCACTCTTCGCATTTGCGGTCACTGCAGGTCATTTTCTTCTTTTCTTCAGCGCTGCGTCGCGAAAAGAATCTGAAGCACTGAATGATCTGCTGCTGTCTAACTATGCAATCCGGGTTGGGACAGTCAATCAGCTCGTGGCAGAAACGGAAACCCATCTGTCCGATATTTTTTTCTTCGTCTTCAGGCTTTTCAACAACGGTTTCTGGCAGCAGGATATCAACTGTGGCTGAATCTTTGCGAGCTTGTTTCTCACTGGCGAGTTCGTCGCTGATGCCGCGGTTCAACTCTTTCTGCTGATCATGCGAAGCCTCTGGCGGCTTTTGGAGTTCATTAATCGGTTTGGCTACTGTTTCTTCGAGCGGTTTCTGCGTTTCAGAAATAGGCAGAGTCGCTGGCTCATCAGGCTCTTCAGCGGGCATCAAACTTTCTGGTGTTGGATCAGGTGTTTCCGGAAACATCTCTTCGGTGATCAGCCCGATTTCCCAGCCGAGACGGTAATTGCAGCGGTCACAGGGCGCGTAAGGACAGTCCTCCGGGGTGATCTGATGTTTTAAATGTTGTTCGAGAAATACCCAGCAACGCATGATCTGGTGTCTTTGCACCGGACAATCATACTTTGTACATCTATGGGCTTCATAACAGTACATCTAGTTATTTCAGTTGCCTGATTCCTTCGGTAGCAGCCATATTCCGGCAAATATCAGAAGACCCCCGGCAAAGCCGGCATAAGAAAGTGATTCACCCAGCCATTTCCAACCTGTTATCACTCCACCTATGGGCTGTGCATACAGCGTTACGGCCATTATGCCAGCGTCAGTAGATTTTAATATTATATTCC
>MFYY01000251.1:9145-9287 GCA_001787855.1 Candidatus Riflebacteria bacterium GWC2_50_8
CGCAATCAGCGACTCTCTTGTAAAGTTAATTGGCCAGATTTTCGACAACTCAAGGTAAACGACTGGAGTGAGTAAAAGTGCTCCAATGAAAAAGCTGAGCGAAGTCGCTCTTACTGCTCCAATTCGCTGCGCCACCGGCTTC
>MFYY01000251.1:9303-9445 GCA_001787855.1 Candidatus Riflebacteria bacterium GWC2_50_8
CAGTGTGCGGCCTGTACATGCAGCAGTCGGGCAATCCGGCGCTGATGCATGAGGCACTGCTGCGGCACGTCAGCGGCGCCGGGCTGGGTGGCACCGCGCTGTCCAACCCGATGAAGAGCTACGCGCAGATTGAAAGCCTGCT
>MFYY01000251.1:9454-9615 GCA_001787855.1 Candidatus Riflebacteria bacterium GWC2_50_8
GACCCCGGTGGCAGGCGGCTACCTGGTCAACGGCACGCTGCCGTGGGTCAGCAACCTCGGGGCCGACCATTACTTCGGCGCGATTGCGGCGGTGATGGAAGGCGATGCACCTGCCGGCCGGGAAGTGATGTTCCTGCTGCGCTGCGATGCCCCCGGCGTGA
>MFYY01000251.1:9631-10151 GCA_001787855.1 Candidatus Riflebacteria bacterium GWC2_50_8
GAGCTTCTCGGCCATGGAAGGCACCGGCACCTATGGCGTGCGCCTGAAGGATCATTTCATTGGCGTGGGCGAGATCATGGCCGATCCGGCCAAGCCCACCATCGCGCGCATCCGCGCCGCCTTCGTCATGCTGCAATGTGGCATGGCGGTGGGCATCACGCAGGGTGCGATCGATTCGATGTGGGCGGTGGAGCCGCAGCTCGGCCACGTCAACCAGTTTCTGGAAGACCGGCCCGACACCCTGCAGGCCGAGCTGGACGAGCTCACCGCGCGCGTGATGCGGCTGGCCGACACACCGTTCGATACCTCCACCGAGTTTTTCATTGACGTGCTCGATGCCCGTGCCCACGGCGCCGAGCTGTGCCTGCGCGCCGCCCAGTCCGCCCTCATGCACCAGGGCGCGCGCGGCTACCTGATGAGCTCGGGGGTGCAGCGGCGCGTGCGCGAGTCGCACTTTGTAGCCATCGTCACGCCCGCCATCAAGCACCTGCGCAAGGAAATAGCGCGGCTGAGTGCCGGG
>MFYY01000251.1:10183-10366 GCA_001787855.1 Candidatus Riflebacteria bacterium GWC2_50_8
CCGGTCCTCGCGCCATGGCAGCAGTACATTTGCCGCGCCTGCGGCTACGTCTACAACGAGGCCGACGGCGACCCCGATGGTGGCCTGGCGCCCGGCACCCGCTTCTGTGACATTCCCGACGACTGGGCCTGTGCGCTGTGCGGCGTGACCAAACTGGACTTTGACCTGTGCGCGGCGCCAGAC
>MFYY01000252.1:0-141 GCA_001787855.1 Candidatus Riflebacteria bacterium GWC2_50_8
AAATTTCGTTCGATCATGCTGCCCGCTGACTCAACAATAAAGCCGGAAGCAGGCGCCATGATCGTTGTTCGTTCGGGGCAGCTCAGATTTGATGCGCCAAAAGGAAAGACAGTGATCGATCTGACGGCCGGCCGCGAAATC
>MFYY01000252.1:163-10314 GCA_001787855.1 Candidatus Riflebacteria bacterium GWC2_50_8
ACAATCATCTCATAATCGTTCCTGATTCGACTGAGTATGTGCTGAAGGCGCGCACCACGACAATGCTTCTGGCTTCGTGCCTGATTGAAGAGCGAGCGCCCTGACCGATGAATTTTTTCAGAAGAACCCATGCATTCTGGCTTATTTTACTGCCGCTGCTTATTCCGGGAATGCTGGTTTCGGTCTGGCGCTGCCTTTTCCGTAATGTCGCCGAGCGCCAGAACATCTATGTCGAAACTGTAGTCGACTTTGAAGAGATTCGCCAGCTTTCCCGCGAAGAGGGCTGGTCTCTTCGCGAACTGTTTGCGGCGCTGCGCAATAATGGCGCCAGTTCGGTTGCGGTATCCGAAGATACCCTTGCTTCACTTGAATCTGAGGGCAAAATCACGGTCATGAGCAGCAAGGAAATCCGCAAGCTGTCTCTTGATGAAAGTCTCGAATATGAGCTGCCGTCGGGCGCTCGAACGCTGGGAGCCCTGTGGACTCATTCCGAAGACACTGAACTGCTAGATCGCATTGAGAAGCATCTGTCCTGGAAAATAACCAGTGACCGCCTCATGCGCATACATCGCAATCTGCTGATTATCAATAAATCAAGCCAGGGCTTTCGTGAACGGGTTGGGCTGGGCTTTTCTTCAGAGTATTTCCAGCTGGCGCATGAAGCGGGCTTAGGTCTGGTAGTGCGTGTTTTTAATTACCCCGGACTGACTGCCGCCGCTGCTGCCCGCATAATCAATTCGATCCCTTCCCCGGCCTCGGTTTCGGCGCTGCTGTTCGCTGAAGAAGAGATGCTCGGCGTGCGTGGTGATCTCAAGCCGATCATCGAGCAGTTTCGTAACCGTTCTTATCGCATCGGCTGGGTTGAGTTTAACCTGCAGGATGGCATCGAGTCATATCTTAAAGGGCTGGCGGCAACCCGCCCATTCGTGCGGGTTCACAGCATAACCCGCAAAGAAGTCGATCAGGTTTATAACGTTCGGCGTTCTGTCGCCCGCTGGGTGCGTGCGGTAAAAGACCGAAGCATGAAAATGCTTTACATGCGCTGCTTTTTTCAGGATGACAAAAGGTTTGTTGAAAATCTCGTCAAGTTCAATCTCGATTATATCAATCAGACCGCCAGGGCGCTTGACGCGGAGGGTTACAAAATAGCGGGCAACGAGGCACAGCGCCTGCATGAGCCCCGCCATATGGTCGGCAGAATGAGCCCTTTTGAAGTTCTTGCTATCGGCCTGTCACTGATGCTCGGTGTGCTGATTCTTCTGCGCACCAGCTTTTTTGATAAACTGAATGAGCGCTGGTGCTTTGTAACTTTCGCCGGCACGCTGGCTGCGTTTATCGCTCTGCCTGCCCGGTATTTTCTGGCCTTAACCGGTTTGGCCGGCGCGGTATCTTATTCTTG
Source organism: Candidatus Riflebacteria bacterium GWC2_50_8 (assembly GCA_001787855.1). Classification (GTDB taxonomy): domain Bacteria; phylum Muiribacteriota; class Ozemobacteria; order Ozemobacterales; family Ozemobacteraceae; genus Rifleibacterium. Next base: position 1,563 of record MFYY01000252.1, read on the forward strand.
CATTGGCGTTATCTGGGCAATGCGGGGGTTGCGGAATCCTGAAGACTGTTCGTTCTGGAGAGTTCTGCCAGGTTTTGTTCTGAAGATGGTAGTGCCGTCAATTCTTGGCGGTTTGCTGATCGCCGGCATTCATTCGGAAATCGAGTATCTGCTCAGGTTCGAGCAGTTCAGGGGAATCAAGCTGGCATTTATGCTGCCGCTTCTGTTTACCGGCGTCTGGGCTCTTAAGACCTATGGTCGTAACATTTTTTCGCTGTTGCATCGCCCGGTTAACCCGATCGGCGTCTTCATGCTGTCTGTGCTCGCTGCCGGCACGCTTCTTTATCTGTTGCGATCAGGCAATGCCACTTTTCTGAAGCCATCAGAATTTGAAGACATGTTTCGCACATTTCTCGAAAACACTCTGGTAGCAAGGCCGCGCAACAAAGAATTCCTGGTCGGCTACCCGGCCGCACTGTTGTTCATCTTCTTTTATCTGCGCCGTAATGTTACGCTTCTGCCATTGCTTGCTGTTTTTATGCAGATGGGGCAGGTCTCGGCAGTAAATTCGCTTTGCCATTTCCATACGTCGTTAGATTTGAGTCTGTTGCGTGTTTTTAACGGGCTCTGGCTTGGTGTGCTTGTCGGTCTGGTCGGTGTTGTTCTTGCCGGTATTATCAGGCTGTTTCTTCTGGCCGGCACTGACAAGCAGAAGAGGCTGCTGCTGGTCGGCTATTTTGGTTATGGAAATCTAGGTGACGAACTGCTCTGGCAAACATTTACCAGCAGGTTTCTCGCGGATTTCGAAAAATACAGTGTGACCCTTTTGCACAGCGGTCGCAATGCCATGGCTAATACGCCGCGTTTTTCGACGGTCAACCGTCGTGACCCTCTGCTGCTGCTTGAAGAGATTCTTACCTGTGAAGCCCTGGTGATACCAGGCGGCGGCGTATTGCAATCTAAAACCAGCCTCGGCAGCCTGATCTATTATCTGCTTCTTCTTTCGCTGGCCAGGCTGTCTGGCGCCCGCCTTGTTCTATTGTGCCAGGGCCTCGGCCCGTTTCGCCAGGAGGGTTGGCTTGCCGGTCAGGTTAATCGCTGGCTCATGGCCGAGCTTAAACTGGCCAGCTACATCAGCCTGCGTGATACGGGTTCTGCTGAAATACTGAATAGTCTCACCGGCATTAATGACGCGCCTGTTTCCTCTGATCTGGCTTTTCTCTGTGATACGGCCGCAGTTTCGCACCACGACAGAAAACCTGATAAGCTGAGAGTATATGCTATTCTTCGCGGATCAATAGCGGAATCTGCTTCTCTGGCAGCTGATTTGCTGCAGATGAACGAAGATCTCGAAAATTTTGAGCTTTGTCCGGCGGCTCTGCAGCCCGGCGAAGACGACGAGTTGTGGCGTAAAGCAGGTTGGAAAGGCAAGGTGATTTATTGCGCTGAGCCCGAAAATATCCTGGCTGAAGCTGATCTGCTGGTTTCCATGCGTCTGCATGGCTGTATAATCGCAACTCTGGCTGCCGTACCATGGATAGCACTTGCTTACGATCCTAAGGTCAGTGCTTTTGCCGAGTCATGTCGCTGGAAATTCTGTACAGCACCGGGTGAAGCCGATAAAAATTATCTGGAGAGCAAAATTAATCAGCTGTTTGCCCGAAGAGCCGAGTATGCTGACCGTCTCAATCGTGTCAGTGGCGAAAAGAAGCGCATCGTCGAAGAAGATTACGCAAGGCTTAAACAGTTGTTCAGCAACTGATCATCAGGCAGATAAAAAAGCGCCGGGGACTCAATAATGAGCTCCCGGCGCTTTTGTTTATGCCGTCAGATTAATAACGGTAGTGATCAGATTTGTAGGGGCCTTCGGCCGGAACGCCGAGATATTCAGCCTGCTGCGGCGTAAGTTTGGTGAGTTTTACGCCGATCTTTTCGAGGTGCAGTCTGGCTACTTCTTCGTCGAGCTTTTTCGACAGTGTGTAAACGCCGATTTCGCGCTTGCTTGACCACAGGTCGAGCTGGGCCAGCGTCTGGTTGGTGAACGAGTTGCTCATGACGAAGCTGGGGTGACCGGTTGCGCAGCCGAGGTTTACCAGGCGGCCTTCGGCCAGAATGTAGATCATTTTGCCGTCTTTGTAAGAATAGCGGTCTACCTGCGGCTTGATGTTGGTTTTGCTGATTCCGGGCCAGGATTCGATTTTTGCCATCTGGATTTCGTTGTCGAAATGACCGATGTTGCAGACAATAGCCTGGTCTTTCATCTTCGAGCAGTGGTCGGCTGTGATTACGTCTTTGTTGCCGGTGGTAGTGACGTAGATGTCGCCGGTTCCGAGGGTGTCTTCTACGGTCTTGACTTCATAGCCTTCCATGGCGGCCTGAAGAGCGCAGATCGGGTCAATTTCGGTAACGATAACGCGGGCTCCAAAATTGCGCATGCTCTGAGCGCAGCCTTTGCCGACATCGCCATAACCGCATACAACCGCGACTTTGCCTGCTACCATTACGTCGGTGGCGCGTTTGATGCCATCGGCGAGACTTTCGCGGCAGCCGTAAAGATTGTCGAATTTTGATTTGGTAACCGAGTCATTTACGTTGATGGCAGGAAACATGAGTTCTTTGTTTTCCATCATCTTGTAAAGGCGGTGTACACCGGTGGTGGTCTCTTCGCTCACGCCCTTGATTCTTTTGGCCATTGTGGTCCATTTGTTCGGGCTGGTTTTGAGGGTTTCCTTCAGATAAGCGATGAGCTGAGCTTCATCTTCGCCTTGCGCTTCGCGGTCGAGAACCTTCGGATTCTTTTCGGCCTGTGCGCCAAGGTGAACCATCAGGGTTGCATCGCCACCGTCATCGACGATGAGATCTGGACCCTGACCATCTGGCCAGGTGATAGCTTCATTAGTGCACCACCAATATTCCTTGAGGTTCTCACCCTTCCAGGCGTATACCGGAATGCCACGTTTGGCGATGGCAGCGGCTGCGTGATCCTGGGTAGAAAAAATGTTGCAGCTGGCCCATCTTACATCGGCTCCGAGTTCGGCAAGAGTTTCAATCAAAACAGCAGTCTGTACTGTCATGTGCAGAGAACCCATGATGCGGGCACCACGCAGCGGTTTCTGGGTGCCGTATTTTTCGCGCAGAGACATCAGGCCGGGCATTTCATGTTCGGCGATTTCGATTTCTTTGCGGCCGTGCTGCCACTGCTCGATATCTTTTACTTTGTAGGGAAGGCGGTTGGTGTTGGTCATGGTTTCTTTCTCCATGGCGGGCTGATTCATTTGAAACTCCTTAAAATGCGTTCTCGGTATAGAACCTCAATCAAAACAGGGGTAATTATCGCACTACCGACTCGAAATGTCAAATAGCGCACGCCTGTACCACGGCGGCATGCAAAATGGCTGCCAGTGGGGCTTGGTAGCATTCAGACGGCCTTTCTTGGTTGCGGGGTAACTGCATTCTGGTTACAATGAAAGTACAGGTTTAGAACCGGGAGAAAAAATATGTCAGACAGTAGCGGCGGGGATTCACTATTGGGAGCTCCAGTCAGGTTGCTGATCTTTATCGTGTTGTTGGTTCTGTCATCACCGTTCCTGATAATTGGCTATTACAAGAACGGCCAGATTAAGAGCAACATGGATGGCGGTTTGAAGTTGATGCAGTCGCAGCAATATGTTGAAGCACAGAATAAATTCGAAGACGCTGCCGACAGTCTGGGCGTTTTATACGACGCTTATGTCATGGTTCTGCCGATTGTCGGTGGTAGATATTATGAAAAGAAGTCGGTTTATGGCCTGCGCGGTGTTGCCAGAGCCCTGGCCATTGGCGAAAAGATGGGAGGTGGCAATTTCGATGTCGCAGGTGAGATTGAAGAGGCCGAGCGCGACATCAGCAGTCGCGGCAGCTTTCCTGCCGATGCGGCGATATTGAAAACGATCGGCAATGCGACGCTTAAAGCTTATCGCGTGCTGTTACTGGTTCATGCTGACTGCAAAAAGGGTGATTACGACAAGGCTTTTGCCGAGCTTAACAGCATGGTTGAAAACAACGAGCATGTTACTTATGACGCAATTGCCCTGCCAGTATGTTATCTGCTGCATGAGATCGCCATAAATCTAAAAACGGCAGAATCGATTACGACTGCAAAAACTTTTATCATGGCCATGCGCGGGGCTCACAAACATCCTCTTTTTGTGAAGTTTGCGCTGGCGATCGACCCGATAGTCGCGCCGTCGAAACAGCCGCGGCAGGTTGCCTCAAAAGAACCGCAGACTCTCAAAGAGAAGTATCAACTCGGGCTGGCTCATGCCAAACGCAAGGATTTTGCCAAAGCCCGGCCGCTTCTCGAAGATTGTCACTCCAGCGAACCGCGCAACGATGTAATCGCCTATACTCTGGCTCTGGTTAAGAGGCAGATGGGCCAGAACGACGAAGCCAGAAAGCTCTGTGAGGAAATTCTGCAGCGCAGCCCTGATAACGAAAAAGCTGGCAAGCTCCTGGCTGCGCTCGGTAAATAGAGTTTTACAAGTATCAACGTCGCCTGGTGCAGTCCAGGCGTTTTTTTTTGTCCGAAATGTTTCGCCGCCGGCATTTAGTGTATAATACCGGCGTAGAGTTCTGTGTTGTTGCCTGACGGTATGGCAGCTATCTCGAATGTTCTGGAGAAAATATGCGCAAAGTTATTTTAATGATTTTTTGTCTGTTATTGGTGCAGGCGCCAATGCCACTGTGGGCCGGTGCTTATGAGCAATTGGTTGGTATGGCCGGTGGTTCGGCTAACGTGCCGAATGTGCCCGACCCGACTCCTGTTGATGGCTATAGCCAGCCTTCAGACTATAACCCGCCTCCCAGATACAGGTATGTCGATCCTGCCGCCGAACAGCGCCGTGCAGAACTTCGCGAGCAGCGTCGCAAAGAGCGCGAGCAGGCCCGTGCCAAACGCGCCCGCGAACGCAAGGATGAGCGTGAAGACCGGGAATGGGAACAAGAAAACCGTGAACGCAAAGAGAATGAAGCCAAACGCCAGATTGTTCTTAAGCAGTTGCCGCCAAAATGGCAGCTGAAAACCAGCACGAAAAAAAACGCTGCTGCCAGTAAAGTGCCTGCCTTGAGCGGGTTAAGTGGCTTGACCAGCCTGCAAAAGCAGATAGATGCTTTGCAGAAGCAGACCGGCTTAACGACTGAGCAGCAGAGCCAGCTGGCTGATCTTGATAAAAAGCTTTTTGCTCTCTGGGCGCAGATGGTTAGCGCCAATGATACGCCTGAAAAAGTGCGCAAGGTTCTCAGGTTGCCGGTTGGATTTGGCGATGCTGCTGCGCAGAATGTTCCAAAGCTCAGTCAGAACATGTTGCGCGACATGCTTCAGGAACCGGCAGATATCAGCACTGCTGCCGAGTTGAGCAAAGATCTCATGCCGGTCAAAAATGGCCTGGTCAATTTTGCCGGCGATTATCTGCAGAACTTGATTGCCGCGGCGCCGGTCGATGTGTTTGAAGCTGCTACCGATGCTGAACTTGCCGGACTGATGAAAGATGGCCTCGCGGTTGCCAAAGTAACCATGGCGTTTCGCGATAAAGCAAAGGGCATAGCTGCTGTCGCTGATTTTGTCGTTGGCAGAATTGCGGTGCCGCAGGCAGCAATTGCCGAAGCCGGTCGCAAGATTTACAGCAACGTCGCATTTTCGGCGCTGAATGATTTTATGGAAAAGTCGAGTGCGGCTGTTGGCGTCAATCACGACAAAACCGCTTTCTGGGATGATCTCAAGCAGAGATCCACTACCGGCCAGCGCGCGTTTCTTGAATGGATGGGAGTAAAGTAATGAAAAAGCTGTTTTACGCAGTATTAATAGCGATTTTATCAGCTGTTCCAAATTTTGTGCAGGCACAGGATCTTGCTGTTAAGCCTGAGACGACTCTTCTGCTGCCACTCGCTGAAGGCATGAGCACGCGCTGGCTGCTTCCCCCTGCTGGCCCCGATTTTATCAAACGTTATAATGATATGCGCTTCAGCCTTTCTATAGACAACGACGGTCATGCCTGGCTCGGTTTTGCCGACGGCACCGTGCTTTGCCCTCAAAAAGGCTATAGTTTCAAACTGGCTGAGACTTTCTGGGATTTTGTCTGCCTCGATAATGGCGCTACTGTTTTCGCGACGACATCGCGTCTGGCCCTTTTGCAGGTTATCCCGGCTTCTGGTGCGCAAGCGGCTTCGGTTGTTCTGCAGCCGATCGCCATGTTGCCGCCTGATTGCAACAGAATGGTCAAGGGCGCTGACAACTGCCTCTACTTTATCTGCAGCGATGAAAAAACTGGTGAAAACTCGGTATGGCTGTTTAAACCGCAGTCTTACCAGGGCGCGCGTGGTATTCCCGAGTTTCAAAAGGTTTTTGCGGCTGAGGTGCCGATCAACGCCGTAGCTGGTGATGGCGTTACTACCTGGGTGGCCAGCGGCAAACTGATTCTCAGAATCGATGCGCAAAAACAGCTGCATCGACAATACCTGCATCCGCACAATGTAATTGTCGATCTCGCCTATACGAAGAACAGTGGACTATTTTATGCTACCGGTTTCGCGGTCGGTTATGCCGGTGATAGCGGCGTGATCGAGTTCCTGAATAGCCGCGGCCCGTTAATGGCATGCAACGGCTCAAGCATCTATGTTCTGTTTCCGGATGACTATGGAATAATGGCCATAGATGGCGTTGATCGCCTGAAAAATTACGATCTTCCTCTGGATGGCATCAAAAAAGTAAGTGCTCTCAGGCATGATCAGTAAGCATTTATTTTGAATACAACATGCCCTCTGGTATACTGAGGCTGTTTGTAACTCAAAAATGAAAAGCTGGTGCAAAGATGAGTGAGCAGGAACTGGCGATGCGCATGCCGGATCGCCTTGATCTGAACGAGTGGATTCAACTGTCACTCGATTCAGCTGTCGAGACCGATCGGCAGATCGCCCTCGAAGAACTGGTCACAACCGGTGTGCCGCCCTACATTCAGTCGAAACTGCGTGAAATTTCGGCTCGCGACCCGTCACCGGGTTGTCGCCAGCTGGCTGCCTGGATCGAAAACCTAGATCGTCTGAAAGCCGAGCTTAAGCCGCAGATGAAAGGTCTTGAGCTGACTCCTGATGCGCTCGAGAAATTGCTGGAAAGCGATGAGCCCGGCCGTGCCTCGATAATTATTCAGTTGCTGCGCAAATCGCCATCTGAAGTGGCCATGCGTCTATGGCGCGAGCGTCTGTCCACCGAGAAAAATCCACGCATGCTCGAAATCGGTCTGACCATTCTGGCCAAGTTTGGTGTCGCCGATGATGCCGATTTTGCGCCAATGCTGCTTCTGGAAACTGATGTCGAAGTCGTGTGCGCGGCCTTGTCTCTGCTGCAGATGCGCGACGAGAATGCTTTCAAAAGACAGGTTCGGGCTGGTCTTACTTCGCGTTCCTTCAAAGTGCAGTTGCATGCCGTTCATCTGCTGCGCCTGGTTGACAGCGCTGAAGCGTTAAAATATATCAAGGCGTTCCTGTTCCATAAAAATCAGCTGATCAGGCAGCGCGCGCTGCGTGAGCTGATGCTTATCGACTTTGCCAGCGTAGAGAACCTGTTTTTGCAATATCTGGGCAGTGAAGTGCAACCTCTTTTGCTGGTCAAAGCAGGATTTGTCGCTGCTTTTAATCCTTCGCGCGATTTCCCGCTGAAGATTTACGATATCATGCTTCTTGCCAAAGGCCATAAAAAGCACATCATGCAGCTGGTTCTGCGCCAGAGCGTCGAGGCGGTTCAGGCGGCCGGCCTGCTGGATCAGCCTCTCGACGCCTATATGGCAGAACTGAAGAAAAAGATTGATCTGCGGCGCTCTGAAATAATCATCAGATGTGCCGTTCGCGATCTGGCCAGCGCTGATCGTGACCTGAGAGCCAGCGCTGTCGAAAGGTTGGCGCAATATGCCGGCTATCCATCAATCATACAGGCTCTAAAGAAGCATCTTGAGCTGGAAACAGACCCGGATCTGAAAAACAGCATCACATTGCTGCTGGAACCGGCACGACCAGTTCAGGAGAAGGCCGTGGTCTCGCCAGAGGGATTTCCCGGTGTGCCGGCTTTTATGGCTCTCGGCTTGATTGAACAGCGCAAGCGCCTTGCTGATATTCATGATAACAAAACATTTCTGGCGGCCCGTCACACCTTGCTCGCACTGCTCAAGGCCGATATTAAAAAGGGCATTCTGCTCGATATTCTAAGAACCATCGACAAATACGGCAGTCGTATTGATGCGCAAAGCGTTCTGCCATTGCTCGAAAGCCGGGAGCCCCCGGTCATGTCCATGGCCATCAAGGTTCTTGGCAAGCTTGATATCGATTCGCTTCTGCCTCTCCTTAACCGTTTCCTTGCCGATGAAGACCCCCGTATCAAGGCGGCGGCATTAGAAATTTATCTGGTCGCCGACAAGGAAGGTGCCGTTCAGTATCTGTCGTCAATTCTGCGGGCGGCTTCGGCAGATACGCGTAGAATTGGTCTGTCACTGCTTCCGCAACTCGATTATCCTTCCGCTGAGCCGCTTTTGCTGCGTATGCTAAAATACGAGGGAAACAGCGATCTGATCATTCAGGCCGCCTATATGGTTGCTGCCAACCCGACTCGCGATGGTCTTGAGCATCTGTTCGCCTTTTCCCACAACAAGCTTGGCGAAATCAATCCCGGTTATGAAGATATCTGGCAGCTCGCCATGATTTCCGCGGAAAGTGTGTTTGCCCAGTCGGCCGCCGATCTTGAAACTGCCTG
>MFYY01000253.1:0-4565 GCA_001787855.1 Candidatus Riflebacteria bacterium GWC2_50_8
TGCCGCGTGAATCAATAAAACATGGCACATGAGCCGCCCTGAAAAACTCAAGCAGTCGCTGCGCACACTCACCTTCCTGACCACTCAATGAACGGCACGCAATAAGCCGACCCAGCAGATCGACGCAACACTGATACTTCCTTTCGCCAAGAGCCCTGACTGTTTCAACCAACCTGTTATTAATCATATTTTCCTCCACATGGGATTAAAATGAATAATAACGCAAAGCCGCTTTAAAGAACAAGTTTATGATCTCTTTTCGAAGCCTTCTGATGCATACAGCCTTGAGATAGAAAGAGCTGCGTGATAAAGTATTTCCATGATCAGAAACGGCTGTAAAATTCTCATAACCCTTGTGACAATGCTTTGTTGTACACCGGCAAGCAAGGCATGCAGTCTGGCATTGCATGACTGGCGGCTTTATCTTCACCTTAAAATACCAGTCTCTGCGCCATTGCTGCCGTTAGCAGAACTTGATGCTGTTTTTGACAAAATTCCGCGTAACAGTATCGAAAAGGTAATCTGGGTTGCTGATCATAACCAGCTGAGCTCGTTTTCGCTTTTATTCATGCACTTTCTGCCAAACTGGGAAGCACATCTGCCATGGCATGCGACAGCAAGAAATGCTTCAATTATTGAACTGGCAAGAGAGAATCGAGCTGTGACCAAAGCGCCTCTGATAATCGGGACAGACCAGAACCAGCTTCAGATAGCTCTTTTTGTCGATCGCAATTCAGACAACCGCTGTTTTCAGCTGGTATTTATGCAGACCAGCCGGATTCGCGCCGTTCATCCAGACTCGATTAAGCCATGGGCTCAGGAAAGCCGTGGCCAGTCCTGGCTCTCGCTGACTTTCTATCAGTTGCCACTGCCTGGCAGAATTCTTGCGATGGCCATCTTCCCGATTTATCAGTCAAGAATAGCGTTGATCGACAACCACAGTTTTGTAGAGCACCTGCTGGCTGATGGACTGCTTGCTACAAGACCAGAACAGGTCTTCGATCCTTACTCTTTCGACTTTCCGGATTTGCCGGAATAGCAAAAAAATATTACAAAGAGGCGAGAATGAGAAAACTTGTGACCCTGCTGCTGATGTCGCTATTTTGTTGTCAGGTCTCTGCGCAGGTATACCGAAATTTTAATCTCGATGAATTCATTGCCAGACACCCGATTGCTCAAAGTTACGATGTGATTACACACTGTTTCAATGGCTCAGATAAGCTTAAAATGCAGATAGCTTCGCTCACAGCCAAAATCACCGAGCTAAACGATAAGCTCGCGGAGTTAAATCTTATTCAGAGCAAAGAAGCCAGAAACGTTCTTGATACAACAGATACGCCCGACGAGAGCGCTTTCTGGCAAAAAAACCTTGTTCACAGCAAAGAAGCCAATGAACTGAAAATCACCATGTTTGCGCTGATCGAACAAAAGAAGCAGATTGAGCAGTTATTGACCCGTGATACAGTCATTCTGCCTGATATCAGCGACCTGGCAACCGATATCAGAACCGCTCTTACTGATAATGATGCGATTTATCTAAACTATCTGCCAGCGCCCGTTCCGACAAACCTCTCTGAAAAGTGGCTCAGCAGCCCTCTGCAAATTTTCCTATGGAGTCCCCAGGAAAAATATCTGGAAGAGTATCTCGACAACACCTATGCGGTCAGCCTTATATTTCCAGAGAGCCGCCGCCCGGTGGTATACCAGAAGTCTGTTAAAGGAGAAAACGATCAATGAAGATAAAAAAATTCATGCCGGCACTCGCCTGTCTGCTTCTTATCAGCCAGATTGCGCTCTGCCAGAAGGTAAACGTTCTTAGCAGCATGTCACAACCTGGCGTAGTTGATCTTACAACAGCGACAGCTTTACACCCGCTGATGTCGCTCTATGACTTCAGCCGGGCCGGTTTCATCAATGTTGAATTCGGGCTCGACGCAAAATCGCTGCATGAGCAACGCCAGAAACTGGTAAATCTGGGACCAGCTGAGAAAAAGCAGCTTGAAAGCGAGCTTGAAAAGATAAACAGCACCTATTCAGACTTGAAGCAACGACAATTTGCGCTGTTAAACGAAATCAGGCAGCAGCATAACGAGAAACAGCAGCGTGAATTGAGCATTCAGGCAGATAAGCTGAACCAGCAGATAAACGAACTCTGGCAAAAGCGTAACCTGAACCAATTTCGGCTAAGTAATCCGGATTTGATGTTACCAGAAGCTTCTGAAGCGATGTTAAGCCGCATTGAACAAGAAGTGCTGGCAGCGGTTGAGTTCGTCGCAAACGAGAATGGCATGAATCTGGTCTTGAATGCTTCTGTGCCAAACCATGGCAAACGCAACATGCAAAGATCTTTCGAGATTCTTACCGATAAGAATTTGCCTCTTGCCGAGACCGATCTTTATTATGCCTTTCTGGCCAATTCAAAAGAGACCCAGGAACAGTCCAAAGACAGAGCACATCGCGAAGAAGGCATGCCAGCCAGGCAGAATGTTCCCGGCCGCTGGCTCGAGCAAAGCCGACAACCTGCGGTACAGGAACAACTGCCAATCAACCCGCACCCTCTTGTTCTCAGGGGCGGCATAAACATTACCACTGAAGTCGTGGCAAGAATATTAAAACAGTATAAGTGTGCAGATCATGTAATAGAGAAGCTTACAACCATGCTGCAGAAAAAATACCAACACCAGCAGTAATTCAGTTTCCGATAAAAAAAGGGGCTGTTTCATAGCATTATGAAACAGCCCTCTTTTGTCATTCTACAGCTTCTGCTATTCTCGCTCCTGGCGGGTATCGAGGGTTCTAACACGCATTCTGCTGTCGTAGATAAGCAGCATGGTGCTGAAGGTTCTCTCGTTGGGCAGAATATTCGGCGTGAGGCCAACATCGCTGAGAGATGGGTTGCTACCATTCAACGGCCATTCCCAGCTCTTGTTGCCACCTGGTCCGACATACCAGTTCCAGCTGCGAGCGTCATCTTTAGCGATCACCACAACCGGAGCCAGCATCGGGAAATCTCCCGGCAGACCCCTGAAGAACCCAACCAGAGGAGAACCTGTCGCTATCAGAGGCTGCTGGCCAGCGTCACGGCTGGTAGCATTACCAGAACTCCATACCGCTTCATTGCCAGATGCTGCATCGATATAACGAACAGTAACGGTTGCGACCGCACCGCCGGCATTATCAGTAGCGAACGGATACATCATGAACTCAACGTTATCTTCGAGAAAGTTTGGAGGCACACCAGCGTTGATCAGTTTAACCAGCGCATCTACGGTTGAGCTGTCGGCCGGATTAAGTACGCCGGCACTTACGTTTGGCAACGCGAGCAAGGTCTCACCGGTAAACCCGCCGATAATACCATCAGCAGTTGTTGAGTTCCAGGTGATCGAGTTTGAGGCCACTGCAGGCTTGTAACCGGGTATCGAATCAACAATCTTGAATGGCAGCAGCCCATAAGCATTCTGCGACGTGCCATTGATTCTCGGAATGATTGATGACGCGCCGGTTTTGTTGTCGATCATGGTTACCCAGGGAATCGGCGGGATATTATCGCGAACATTCAGCACCAGATTGAGTTTTGTATTGACCATGTTGCCTGATGAATCGGTTGCGATGACATCGAAGGCGTAGGGAACATATCCAGGAGTGTTGTTGGCATAGTTTCTGGCGATATTGCCATAGCCAATATTTTCGAGAGGCACGGTAAAACCGAGGTGACTGTTAGTGTTACTGTCGCTGCCTGGCACGTTTTTGGCCTGAAATACGCCCGAGCCTGAGAGTTCCTGAACGGCACCACCGCGCGACACAGCATATTGGTTCGGATTCTCGGTGAATTCGTGGCGCAGACTGACCTTGCGATTAGCCTTGCTGAATACCGGCCTGAGGTTGTATGACGCCTTGCCGTCATAAGACGAGTTATAAGCGCGGTTTGTGGCAGAGAGAACCGCTGTTACGCCTGATTCCGAGCTATTTTCCCATGGGCTGTTGTCATACATAAGCCAGTATATAGCCTCAGGATTGGCATAATCAGCCGGGCCAACACCAGCCGTCAGCGGCTGGCCGGTTAAGCCAAAAATATTGCGCGGATTGGTCTGAGCAGCCTGCAGCAGCGGAGCATCCTTGTCTACACCAAGAATAAACGCCTCAGCCTCGATGCTCATAACGTTGGTCAACCAGATCGGCGACAGTGGCATTTCACTTTCGACGCCGGTGACCGGGTGGGTGATTATCGCTATCGGGTACACCTTGTAGCGGAAGTTACGACGGGCAGTAATCAGAAGTCTGTGGAATTTTGGATCAGATGGATAAGCAATCGGCGCCACACCAAAAGCCTGACTTTTGGTGTTAACCTGAATTTCGGGGTTGGCATCGCTGCCGAACAAGCGCATGGTCTGCTGTCCGCCGGGCAGCGCCAGCTCCATAACGCCGGTGAGAATTACATCGCCATCCCAGCGCAGGTCACCAATCTGATTCTCAAATCTCAGCAGCGGGTCGCCGCGAACGTAAAGCGGATCATCAGAATCGGTAATTCTGGCTGCAACGTAGTTGTAATTGCTGGCGCTTTCATT
>MFYY01000253.1:4573-6345 GCA_001787855.1 Candidatus Riflebacteria bacterium GWC2_50_8
TGTTTGACAAAGCAATATCATAAAACATGTGTTTCAGATACTTGTCTTCAATACGCCAGCCATAAGAAGCCGGGCCGGAATTTACACCGTGGTGATAACCGTTGCTGAGATTATGAGCGGCCCATATTCTCGATGCTTCTGCGACGGTCATGTTATCGCAACGCTCAATGCGAGCCTTGAGAGTATCCGTGCCGATTTCCGGGGCTGCGGTTGCAACATTGATCGGAATCGCGGCAACTATGCTTGAGCCACCAGGGCCTGGTGGAACAATGGTGTCGAGTCGCGCTGACAGTTCAGGCCAGATAAGGCTGCCGGAAAAAGCATTTTCAATCTGCGCCTGCGCATTAGCGCGCGGGCGAGCGACAGCTTTGTCGTTAACAATATAAACATCACTTCTATACTGGCCTGTTGGCGAATACACATCATCGCGCATGCCGCCAAATGGCAGCTTGGTAAAATCATACCAGTCAAATTCAGCCTCAAGAGTAAGAATGTATTTGCCACCAATAGGCGAATAAAATACAAAATAGGGCTCTGAAGTGCTTTCTACAACAGGATCTGCATTAACAAAGACTTCGGTAAGATTTTCGGGGTGGTTTACCGTTGGCTGGCTTACAGTCCACAGCTTCCATTTGTATCTGACGTTTTCGACAGTATTCACAAAACCGGCCAGATAACCATTGTTGTTCCAGTCTGGCTGCGTTCGCGGGTCGAGCTTGCCGCTGGTCAGCGGGTAGTTTTCCGGCATAAAGAAATAGGCACGGCGGTTATCGAGAAGCGTTCCAGGTACCAGACCACCACCCTGATTGTTACTGTCAGTGCTCGGCACCGGGTAGTTCAGAAAAGCTCCCGCAATATCAACACGCGATCCGTCTTCGAAACGGTTCGGCATCGGTGGTGTTGGAACGTTAATAACGGAAAGCTCGATGTGGTTGGGCGAATCAGCCGGGTCATAAGTAATGACTGGCGGCAGTCCGCTTACAAGCATGTCTGCAGTCGGATTACTGGGTAGCCAACCGGCCCACCAGCCACCAGCCGCCAGCAATCTTGTCTCAAAATTTGAAGGACTCAAATCAATAACTATATCTGGCGGCAGAACATAACGGCGAGCGCGGAAATTAGAACCAAGGTGATAGCTGCCGGCGGTTTTGGTCTGACCGGTGTAAACACTGCGCTCAAAAACGCTTTTCGAATACCTCTGCTCAAAAAAGGCAACACCTTCGTTCGAACCATCATCAGTAACCAGAGCTCGCACACGTTCTATATAGGTGTTTGGGCTGGATTCGAAATTAGACAGCAGGGTTTCTGGAGCCGGGTCTGCGACGGTTTTTGAGAAATACAGGCTGCCGAAACCATCGGCGGCGATCGCATCAACACTGTTTCCAACCGGTATTGGCTCAAACTGGGCAACCGAACCGGTTATCTCGTTGCGAACGAACTTGAGCACCAGGCCGAGGTTCTTGTCGTAAGCGTAAACAATACCGCCCTGCTGATCCCACTGGTTTGATACAGTTACAGCGTCGATCGAAAAATCACCGGTACCTGGCGTTACCTCTTCATACCAGCGATTGATAAGCTCTGTGCCTAAAGTGTAAACATAATCGGTATTGGCATCACGCAATGAAATACCAACCCATCTGGTTCCCTTGGACTCGGTAACACCAACATCATAAGGGTCACCAATCAACGGGTTGCCAGCTGGCGGCACGTAGTCTGTTGCGGCTCCACCGCCTTTTGAGAGAGTCAGGTTATATACCGGCAGTGGGCTTTCA
>MFYY01000253.1:6369-8544 GCA_001787855.1 Candidatus Riflebacteria bacterium GWC2_50_8
TGCAACACTGACCCACATCGGATTGGCAGTACCTGCACCGGTGCCAGTAGCACCTCCACAGCCATCGAGACATCCAGCAAGAATCTTGCGTGAAATCTTGGTGTCATAAGTAGTACCAACGACCGGCCCGATATCGGCAGCAGCACCTATTGGCTTGGTAGCGCTGTTCCAGGTTGTCAGCTTCCAGTGCCTGGGGCGGCCTTCAACGTAATCGCGAAACACCTGATAAAAAACGCCACTGGGGTCAGGGCCACGCGCGCCATCCTGAGTCACCCTGCTCTGCCAGGTTGAATACCAGCCGCCATTAGGGATGAGATACCACTGTTTTCCGGCATACATCGGATCCTGAACATTGTTTATTTTGGGCAGGGGGTTTATTCCAAGCGCAGGCGGATTGGTCGGAGTTCCACAACCGGCGACTGTAGGACTGGGAAGGTGAGTATAAAGCTGACAGCAGGGCATCTGCGCAGCGATTGCCTTGGTATAAAGGGCAGAGTGGTTGGTGGTGCCAGCGCCCGGCCAACCAGTTCTTGTGCCGTAGGCCTGGCCGGAACCGCGCACGTAGCGCCCGACCGGGCCAACCCGGTAAACTTGCTCGCGCACGCCAGCTGGGTTGGCTGGGCGATGGTCGGCATGAAAATACTGGTGATAGCCGTAATCGACAATACACTGGGCACGCACCAGATCGCCGGCGTAGCACGATTCATCAACAACCTGGCGCATCAGCTTCATGTTGGGCAGAAACTGGTAAAGGGTTGCGCTTTTATCTTCGGTAAAGGTATAGATTACCCGGTTCAGATCGACACAGATGCCGATACTTGAACCCGGGTCGTAGAGACGGCCGATGTACAGGCCGGCATTGGCCGGGTCGCTAAGCCGATGTACGCCTGCGTGGTCGCCAATTGGAACATCTTTATAGCTGATCAGCAGATAAATTTCGCCGTTGCGCATGTATTCTTCGGCAAGTGCCGGAACACTGGCCGACAGCTGCGAAGACATAATGACAAGAATAACCACCAGAATCACACCGATGCCACATTTGCTGTTCATCGCAAACCTCCCTTTATACCCTGACCCGGCGTAGAAAAAGTCATATATCCTCAGCGACCGCCCTGGATTACACTATTAAGAATGGACTGAACAGTCTGATCAACACGATAGTTTTTGAGAATCGCATTCAAAACTTCGATTGTCAGATCAATTCCGCCAACAACAACTGCTGTATTGGCCAGCTCGTTGCGAAATGGTGCAAGAATGCTTGAACGGTTATTGTGCCAGACGATTGCCTTGTCACGGCGCAGATTATAGTAACCCTGCACCGAAGCTTCGTCAGAAGACAGTGTAATAGGCGATAACAGCGGCTTTTCAAACACCTCTGCATAATCGATATCGCCAGGCAATGAACTTTGTCCGGTCTGCTGCTGCATCTGCGGGAAAGATGATCCGCCGGAATCGAGAACAATAGTAATGTTTCGGCTCGCCGCCGACACCTGCGCATACTGTCGAATCTCATTAAGAATCTGCAAAAAACGCTGACGAGTTTCAGCTGGAGTAGTAAAGCGGTCTGCCAGCATTTCGGCATTTTCATTTTCAATCTGTCTGTCAATCTGGTCGATTTGCAGCTTTAGTGAGCGCAGTCGGGCAACATTACGCTGCCGCGCTTCAGCTTCCTTGTTCCTGAAAACCTGCAGATGAAGCCTTACTGCTTCAGTCGCCAGCTTGGCCATGGATTTATCAAAATCAATCTTCTGCTGAGCTTCATCGCGGATTTGCCGCTGTCTTTCAGCAGTGATCTGACTTTCGAGCTGCCGCATGCGAGCGCGCAGTTCTTCGATTTTCTTTGCCTTGTCAGCAGCCAGACGCGATTTATCCTGAATGAACTGCTGCCGGGGCCGCGTAACTTTAAACGACTGCATATTCGGATCATAAGCGGCCATAGCAGGATGCATCGCCACCAGAGACGCCATATCAACAGTTGCTATCTGTGGCGCCGGAGTTCGCGCATCGGCATCGGCGCAGGGCATTACCAGCAGCGCTGCCAGCATGGTAATGCGAATAAATTGATGAATCAGTTTTCTTTGCATGTATCCTCCGTTCAATTTGCAGGAGCTGTGCTGCTACGATCGACCCGGTAAACCTTGGTAACCGTTCTGGTAACATTTTCAGCAGCAGGAC
>MFYY01000253.1:8552-13063 GCA_001787855.1 Candidatus Riflebacteria bacterium GWC2_50_8
ATTTCAAGCGCCTGCACACCCCAACGCGTGCCGGTGGCCACAGTGTGGAGTATCATATCTGAGATCTGGGCATTATAAATGACATTGCCAAGCAATGAATCTTCGACCTGCTCGTTTATGGTAAAAACCGGGTCTTCGATAAAACTGCGCAGATACTCGTTGCTGCGGTTGCCGAGCGGAATCGCCGGTGAATTGGCAGCATCGTAACTTGCGTAAAAATCGGAAGGAAGAAATCTGAACTTCAGCAAAGCCAGCTCAATTAAGCCATTGGCAAGAAACTCAACGCGTGAGCGCTCGTCAATTTTGCTTGTCTGCGTTTTTGAAGTGCGCAAAATGCTGGTGTAAACTACGCCCATCTGCAGCAGCAAAATGGCAAAGATCAGCGCCATAACAACTGCGGTTCCTCTGCGCTCAACATTCATTTTGCCAGCACTCCTTAAAGTTCATGTAAACGGGCCTTGGAAGAAACAAGACGATATGTTCTCTGCAAACCATCACTCAGACCGCGGTCAAACCAGGTTGCAGTCAACACATAGCGATGATAAAGCCCGGTCTGATCGCCAACTCTCGGCACCCTGACATCCTTCTGCCATCCCCATTCTAACGGAGTATCCGATGCGTTATTGCGCGACATGGGGTTGTGAACGCTCAAACTGAAATTGAAAGGGACATCACTGATTTCGAGAACCAGCGTATACTCCAGTGTACCCTCAAGAACCTTGCCAAGCTTCAGATTCATGGAACCTGTCGCGTAATTAAACTCATCGCCGGCCGAGCCAAACACCCAGGGCCCGGCTCCGCCGCCCCCCTTATTGGCCACCAGGTCGCCGAAAGGCAGTTGCAATGCTGTATTAAGCGTTTTTTGCGCAAGCTGCACACCGCGCAAAATGGTTTCGTCCTTCTGCGTTCCACGAATGCCAGTACTCATCACCGCAATAATCGGAATAAAAGCCGCAGACAGAATAAACAGAGCCAGCATGATCTCTGTCAAAGTGACGCCTTGCCTTTGATAGCGGTTACAAGTCATCGGCATCCCTCGTTCTGATGGGCGCTGCATCATTAATTCGCGCAAATATGCTCTGGGTAACCGTGGTTTCTTCGCTCTTCGGATTCTGCATGGTTACTTCGATACCCAAAGTCTGGCCGGACGAGTCTGGAGCCGCAGCGTCAAAGGTGCCGCTGGCCGCACCAAGGAAGATCCGCACCGAACGAACTTCGCTTAAAGCCGCATGAAAACCTGTTGAGGCGCCGAGCCCGAAGTCGGCAGGCACCCCAGCGAAATCACCAGTAACCATGCCGGCATTCAATTCATTGATAAAATCACCGTTAACTCCTGGAAAGTCGATCTGCGATTTGCCTTCGAGAAGCAGTATGGAATTGGCAGCGCCAGCGCTGCGCTTAAGCGTAAGGACGTGTGGCATGATCATCCCTCGGGTAGCAGTTACCTGAACGTTGGGTTTGCAGATTGCAAAAAGCAGCACCCTGGTGTCGTCGGGCGGTGCGATTACTTCGCTGCCACTGGCAAGCGTGTAAATATGAACGGGAAGTTCATTGACCGCCGCGTTAGTAACCACAGAAGGCGAAGAAGCCATTTCGAGCCGCTCACGCAGAACGGCGAGAAAACGTTCGGCATCTTTCTGCTTCTGAAGCTTCCAGCTGCCCTGCAGAAACATGTTGCTGCCCATGCGGTACAGGTTAAAAACGCCGAGAAAAAACAGTGAAAACACTGATGCTGCCACTATTATCTCGACAAGCGTAAACCCCCGCGCATGTCTGGAGTTATCCCACGACATTTTTCTATCTCCCTATTCTATTCTACCAGAAAACGAGCCCAACACCAAGGGCAAAACCCGCTCTACAAGCGGTTTTTTGTAAAACTTTTTTTACAGCAGCAAAAAAATTTTCATCACCAGTTTTCATGACAGCGGCGACAAACTTGCTTATCAGCATGACAGGCCTGACACTTCTGTGGGTTGGTCTGGGCAGCGAGACCGTGGCGGCGTTTTACCCAGGCCAGAGTATGATCACGCGGTTTACGCGAATGGCAGTCAAGGCATGACGAGTCTTCATGGCACATCGAGCAGCGACGAGGATCTGAGCGATATGCCATGCCATGTTTCTTCTCGTAATTGCGTGTATGATCCTCGGGACGCGGCGTCGGAGAATGGCACATCACACAGTTTTTTGGCGTGTTAAGGCCATCATGACATTCGAGACAATCTGTCATACGCCCAGCTATGTAGTGACCATCAAGGTTTTCCCAGTTAGTAATGCCTTGATGGCAGCGACTGCATTCAAACTGCGCATGCTTCTGATGGGAAAATTTGAAAACATCTTTGAGGCGATGACGCTCACGCTCGGTGTGACCAGGCTTTTCAAGATGACAAAGCCCACAGTCTGCTTTTTCACGAGTTTTAAAATGACATTCAAGACAGCGCTTTTCTCCAGGTCGGCCGAAGGTGTCATCGACTTCTGGCTTTTGCGAAAGCACACTACCAGCAGCGGAATCGACTATCGGTGTACGTCGCAACGGCTGCCAGCCGGCTGGCATACCTGGCGCGGATTCGGGTGCGCTGACCTCGCGATCAACATGACAGGTGGCACAACTCACTGAATTTTTATCGTGGGTCTTGTGAGAAAAGCGCAAGTTGGCCTGCGTCCGGTAATTGGCAGACCATGCGACGCAAACCGATGACAACAGCCACAAAATGGCGATTAGAAAGGTGTTACGCAATAAGATGTTTTCCTGACAGAACTTTGCACTGCCATTATAGCAAAGTTTTGCCGCAATAAGCATATGTTTTCATGAAAAATCCACCTGGCAACTACAATTCACAAAGAACAAATTACAAACAAATTCATAAAATATGATCCTGGTAAAAACAAATGCCACAAAACTACGGTATATTGTCTGTAGCCTTAAAAACCATAGACAGTTCCAGATGCAAAGGAAACCCGCAATGCAACTGCTCCGCATATCTGCAACGAAACTCTTTCTGATCGGATTTCTCACGCTGATAACCATCGGCGCACAAGCGCAGTCGCCTTTTTCAGAAACGGCAGTCGAGGTCAAAAAGGTCAGCGAAAGCACGCTCTCGGCCGCCGGCAGTGACGGCGAAAATGGCAACAAAGAACAGATAAGTGACGACAAAGGAAATATATTTCAGCGCATTGGCCGATTCTTTAAGAACGGTTTTAACAAGGTGGTCGACGCTGTTAAAAACCGCAATAAGCCCGGAAAATTACCACCGTATATCAGCCGCGCCGTAACTATTCCGGGGCATGAAACAGCAGAATTCGTCATGCAGGGCATTTGCCCGATGCCCGAAGTGCCTGAAACCAATGGCAAAAAAGCTGCTTTTTATCGATATATACTGCTGTCTTACTACCCTAAGACCGACAAAACCAGCCAACCTTCGCAGCTGATCGTGATCGACAGCCTGACCGGTAAAGCCATCAGAAGATTTGCTCTCTATCTCGCTGCCGACAAGCCTTATACCGGGCATGCCGGCGGCATCACCGCCGCCGGAAATTATCTTTGGGTCGCATCGGGTTACAATCTTTATGGTTTTGAGCTTCAGCAGATTATTGACTTTGTCGCCGATAAACAAGCAAAAGCACCGGGCAGAAGCCTGGAAGGACTGCCGCCCAGCTTCAGTCTGCCAACACGTGATCTGATCGTTAAAACTACCTGTCCGGTCGATTCAACCGCCAGCTATGTCAGCTTTGACGGCAAATATCTATGGGTCGGCGACTTTGTTAAATCGTCAGACAGCAAATACGGGCCGGTTCCGCATCATGCCGAAAATAAATTCAACCTCAAAACCTGGATCGCCGGTTATCGCGTTGACCGTTCTGGAATGCCGATTGCCAGCCAGAAATACAAATTCACCAGCGACGGCACATCTCGCGAAGCATACAAGCCCGACCGGCTGATTTTCTGTCGCGAATCGGTACAGGGTTGCGCCATCAGCGAAGGCTTTGCCGCGCTGAGCGTTTCTTATGGCGCGCGCTCTTCAAAACTGGCGTTCTACAAAGCGCCGGGCAGCAAAAATGCGTTTAAGCACAGTTTTAAGCCTGAGGGCCAGAGCAGAACCTTCAGTGCCGAGGCCTGGGTGGTTGACAGTGCAACTCACCTGGCTACTCTTGAGCTGCCGGCAGGTTCTGAAGATCTCGAATTCGACGGACATGTGCTTTATGTGGGCTTTGAGGGTGCATCGCCAAACTACAAAGCCAGGTGGACAAAGCTAAACCCTCTGTTGAAAATAGAAAGCCGCTTTTACCTGATAAGTCCAAAACTTATAAATGAGCTTAAACCCTGATTTTCGATCAGAGCAAAGCGACAACCCCGGAGCAGCAACAGTGCTCATCACCTGCATACATGTGATAATGCTGAACAGCCCGGCACATTTTCTGACTTAGTCACGGTTTGCATTATTCTGTTTTCGCGACCACCTGCAATGAGTATTTTTCTGCCATGCGTTTTGCATCATACCGGCTGAAACGAGCAT
>MFYY01000253.1:13097-22143 GCA_001787855.1 Candidatus Riflebacteria bacterium GWC2_50_8
CTGGCTTCCAAGCGCATATAAGCACGCCCATATTATTATTTTAAAAAGACGTTCCATTTTTAGAAACTTTTGGTATCATTAGAAATAACCTGAAGATTTTTGTAAATAAAATTGATTCTTTTGAGTGGCCCCACCCCAAACTCTTTTGGCACATATCTAGAGTCACATTTTAACTGGTCAGGTAAAAATCGACAGAGATTGAAAGAAATGTTGGTTACAGGGTTAGCAAACCTGTTTCATTACGGGATACTGCTATGGCATAGCCGATCCAGGCTCTGGAAACACCAGACTGGAGCATGCGAACTGATGAACACAAGAGGTCAGCGCGGGCTATATCAGCACAGTAAGTGAGACAGAGCGCTAGGCAAATATGAACAGACAAATAACAGCATGAGATAGCTGTTAAGACCGGAGGATCTAAAAGTGAACCTTTTTTTCGCCACACCTGAAAAAGCAAGTAGTCAAGAACTCAATCAGCAGACTATTCTGGTCAGAAGCGACTCGACATTAAGAACTCTGCTGGAATGCAGCAACGATCTTCTGCTGGTTTTAAACGACAAACGCCAGGCGTTGATCGCAAACCAGGAAACCCTTGACCAGTTTGGACTTTCCGATGATACAGGTATTATCAGCCGGCGCATCGGAGAAATTCTGGGTTGTGTTAATTCTTCATCAATGCTTGGCTGTGGCGCATCTCCGTGGTGCAGAAGCTGCCAGATCAACCTGACAATTCTCGAATGTCTGCGTAACGACGCGACAATTTCAGACAATGCCACAGTCTGTGTCAATCATCCCAAAGGCCCGCAGAGCCGGTGCTTTCAGGTCAGGTGTACACCATATAGCTCTGAAAATCAGCGCCTGGTGTTAACCAGCCTCAAGGAAACCACGCGCTGGCGCAATCTCGAAACACTGGAGCGCTATTTCATCTCAGATTTCAGCCGCGCGGTAACAGCAATCGACTGTCAGACCAGAATGGCCAGAAACAGCCGGCATGAAGAACTGGCCAGCATTCTGCGCGATATTGAGCGGCGCGCGTTACTGCTCGAGAGCGACATCAGACTGCATCGTTTTCTGCTCGGACACACCAACGACAGACATATCAGACGTCCAAGCGAAATACTGCTCAATGAAGTTATCGAACTCGCGGTTGACGGAATTTCTGAATCACCATTCATTATTGGTAAAAACCTCGAAAGACCTGAGAACACCAGTGACACAAGAATTTATATCGACTGGGAAGTCCTGGTAAGAGTCTTGCAGAACATGCTTTTGAACGCGTTCGAGCATACTGATCCGGGTAGATCTGTTCACCTTGAAGTTTCCTGCAAAGACAAAAACATGATCAGTTTCAGCGTCTCGAATCATCGACCAATCATTGAACAGATGCGCCTGCGGGTTTTCCAACGGCACTTTTCCAGCCGGCGCGATTCAGGTCGCGGCCTGGGAACTTATGCAATCAAGCTGCTCAGCGAAGGCTTTCTCGGTGGACAGGTTTCTTTTGAGACGTCAGATGCCGGGACAACCTTCCGACTCAATCTTCATCTTAGATAAAACACATCCGGAGACACCTGACTGTAATGCCTGAACTTCCAGAAGTAAATACGCTGGCGGTTGCGCTTGCAAGGCAGCTATGTGGAGACAGTATTATAGAGTGGCAGCGGTTGTCGCCCAAACTGCGCCTGCCAATTCCGAACAGTAAAGAAGCAAAAGAGATCACCAACTGCATAATTGCTGGTATAAAGCGCGTTGCCAAAAACATCTATGTCGATTTTGGCGACAAACTTTTTTTGAAGGTACATCTTGGTATGACCGGGCATTTTCATCTGACACCTGAGCCACTTATCGGGCTTAAACACGAGCATTTGCGCATAGCGTTGAAATCTGGCCGCGTGCTGACATTTTGTGACCCACGCCGCTTTGGTTCAATAGAGATTGCAGAGTTTCCTGACAAATGCGTTACCGAGCCGTTTGCCGGCAGTCTGACCCCGCAATATCTCGCGACCGCCTGCGCAAAAAGACAATGCAGCATCAAGGCCCTGATCATGGATCAACAGATCATCGCCGGGCTGGGAAATATTTATGCAGCTGAGGCCCTCTTTGCCGCCGGGATTCGCCCGGATCGACCTGCTTCTTCTCTTAAGCCTGCTGAGCTGAAAAAGCTCTGCAAGTCAATGATCAATGTCATCGACAAGGCGGTAAAAGCCGGCATCGCAAGCTTATTCGAAAAACCGTTAATTGATGGCGATACTACCCATTTTGAAATTGAAACTTTGATATATGACCGTCAGGGCAGCCTGTGCAGCAAATGTGGCAAAGCCTCAATCGAGATGATTCGCATCAGCGGGCGAAGTTCGTGCTATTGCCCGATCTGCCAGAAATAGCGGACCGCTCAGAATGTCACGCGGGTTTCGAAAAAAGCCGTGTTGTTCTTTGAGAACTGGCCTACAGGCCCGAGAGACTCAGCGCCCTCGCCGTTAACCTGGTAACCAAGCACAAAAGTCAGGTAATCCGACTGCACCAGCATGATCTTGGGATTCAACACATATTCGCCGGTAGTAAAATTGGTGAGTGAGTTAAACTCGATCTGCAGCCGGTCCTGCCGAAATGTCTGGCGCAGCTGCATCGAGCCAAGATATTCGGTCTGATTCAGCTGAAACGGTGTTGAATGAAGCAGATCTGGCACATAAGAAACCATTCCCTGCAGGTTTACGTAAAAATTTTGCGGAAGATTGCGGTCGCTGCCGACCAGCATGCCAACGTGGTCGCTGACAAATTTTTTGCCAATCAGGCCATTCTCAAAAGCCGACCAGGTGCGATCCCGGCTCCAGGCGAGTTCGTAACGCAGCAGCAGGTCAGAAGTTACCGTAACATTGCCATTGACGGCAAAAGTCTCGTCAAGGGGGTAAGTGCCGTTTAACTCACCGGGTCGATCCATGCTGATTACCGGCAGGCGCTCACGCATGCGCAGATAGTGAAAGCGCATCTCGAACTTAGGATAGGTCATTCCGAACTCAATGTGATACTGCGGGTTAAATTCGGCGTCTGGAGCGGTATTATACGTGGCTCCGTTGAATAGAACCTCTTTGGCTATGGTTTTATGAATGGCATAGGCCCAGCGACTGAAAATTGACGGGAATTCGCTCGCCGTAAAATATGGCAGATAATGCCCTGAGAAGCGCAGTTTTTTGTTGATATACCAGGTGGCACGCAGACCAGGAACCTCTTTTTTGTCGCGGTCGTAATCATTGGCCAGCCCGTTATGGTAATAGCGTGAGTTAATCTTGTCGACAAACGAGAATTTGTCGCCGCTGCCAATATTCTCGATCAGCATACCAAGCTTGTAATCGAAGTCGCCGGCCTTGAAGAAATAGTAGTTTTCGCCGGGATAAACTTTCCATTTTTTGTTATTGTCTTCGGTGTAGTGGTTAAAATTCGCGCCGGCAACAATCTTGCGCTGCTTGTCGAGTTCGCGCTCAAAAGTTATGCGGCCCTGATCATAAGACGAAAACTCGTTGTATTGCCAGTTCCACCAGCCCGAGATAAACGGGCGTTTGACAACAGGCTCTGCCGACTTGGTATCACTGCTGCCCCAGTCATCCCATTCATCAGCCGCACGGCAGTTGGCCGAAAAAATCAGCAACATAAACACTGCCAGAGCTGGCAAAAGCACAGCCCGGCTCAAAAACCTGCCTGTCAGCAGTTTTCGGCAGTATTGCAGAATTGGGTCGATCTGCCGGCCTCCTGGTTGTCTCTGATATTTCTATCGACAAATCGCCCCGCCATCTGAACTCTTTACTTCAGTGTTAAAAGCAGAATCTGAATTTCTTGAATCCTGTGATCAACATCAGAAACCAGGCATATAACGCCTATTCGGGCTCTCGACGGGATCGCTGTAATCTGCGGAAATTCTCTGCGGATTCTGCTGTTTTTGTTCGCAATAAAAAAGCCACAAAGAAATTTTATCTTTGTGGCTTTGTGTCTTTGTGCGAGATTTTGGCGACAGTTATTTTTCCATGTTGCGCTGAGAGAATTCTTCGTCAGCAAGCGGCAGATCATAAGCGATCTTGGCAGTAGTCAGCACAGTGTGCGTGCCTTTGCTGAGGTCTTTCATGGTCACCTTCATAGGAGTTACAATGTTCTGAATGGTCTCGAGGTTTTCTGCTGTCATCACCTTGATGATTTTATCAGGCTCTTTCTTGTCATACATGTCGGTATAAAGAATCACGAAGGTGTTTTTGCAGACCTTCATCAACAGCTTTGAATAGCTGGTGTTCTGGTCTTTTTTAACGGCAGTGAAAGTGTACACATCCATCCCGTTGTATTTTTCTTCTTTGAGGTCGCTGGCGACATAATCGTCAGCCCTTATTTCATCCATGTTTTCGTAAGAAAAGTCGCTCGATACGAATGCCAGAGCATAATCTTCGGCAACGATCTTGCGAGTTTTCTTGAAGGCAGAGAGATAGATCCATTTCTGGCGTTCACGGTTCTTTTCGTTGACCAGATAAGTGGTGTTGCGTATGTCAGGCGGTGCAACAAAATGAATAAAGTTATCTTTGTTGCTGGCATCAGCCTTGCGACGCGAAATAACCATCTTGCGTTCGCGCACGTTGCCACTCTTGTCAACAATATCCATCTGCACCTGGGCCTTGGAAGTATTGCCGATGTAGCGGTCTTCGACCTTCTGCAGGACTTCCTGGGCGGTCAAGGCCCAGGCCGCGCCGGCGCCAGCCAGAATAAGCACAAACAGTGAGAACAACAACTTTTGTTTTCGCATAATCGCCTCCAAAGGTGCAACTATAATAATTGTATCACAAAAAGCGTCACCTTACCAAAACCGCCCTACTCCTCAAACAAACTGCCTTCACGCCATGGTCACCTCCTCAGCTTGCAATAATCCGTATAATCTGTGAAATCTGCGGATGATGCTTTCTATTTGAGGTGATAGGCGTGAAAGCTCTCGTAGATGAAAGCGCGGTCCTGGTTAAACAGCTGCTCTGAGAGCTCAGGTTCGTAGACGAGGTGGCTGAGGTTCTCGGCATCGAGTTCACGCGGCCGGGCAAAGGTGTAGCGCCACGCCATGCGTGAACCGGGGCGCGCCAGTTCAAGAACTTCACGGATAATGCCGTTGAACACTTCGTTAGTCATCCATTCAAAAATGTTTGACAGATTGAAACGGTCGTAACTGCCCGGGCCATCCTTCTTAAGAACGTCACCGATTGTGCCCATAAAGATTTCGAGACGGCCAATGTTGGCCTTGAGCTTCGGGTAATTTTCGCGCAGCAGATAAGGAGCCATACCTTTTTCATGATAATGCGCGCCCAGCATCAACAGGCACATAAAATAGTTGTCAGGGTTAAAAAAACGGGTCATGCCACGGGTGCGTTTAACATTGAGGTTGCCGGCGAAGTCTTCAAAGTCGACCTGTGCAAAAGAGTGCGCGCCTTTAACCAGGCTGAGAACCGCGCGGTTAAGCAACAACCGGTGCAGCGCATTCCAGCGTTTCTTGCGGAAAGTCGCGTAAGCTTCCCGCTGCTTTTCCAGATTTTCTGCCTTGAACAGGCTCATCAGATCTTCTTTTGAATACAAGAACCCAAGCAGGGTTCGATAAATCTTGAAAAACTTTTCGACTTTGCCGCACATCATGATGCCATCGCGAATATGGTTCTGATTCTCATCCCAGAACTGCACAGCGTAAGCCGGCATGTGTTTCTTAATACGGTTATAGAGCTCTATTCGGTATTCAGCCGGCTTACCGGGCTTGAACAGAAAGGGTGTGCCCATAGATTCGATGAAGTCGTCGTAGTCGAGTTCCATGATAGCAGCACGCTTGAATTCCAGCATTGAGAGCTGAGCAGGGTTAAGGTCTATCGAAATAAGCTTTGCCGGGTCTTCGAGCAGCAGGCAAAGAGAGTTGCAGCCGCCAGAAGTGATCGAAAGCACGTTCTGACCGGGCTGAACTTTCAGCGACACACGGTTGAGTTCGGGGTCTTCCCAGACATTACTGTAAACGACTGCGGGTTTCTTGGTCATAACCAAACCTCCAGATTAATTAACGCCTGAATCTTCGCTGCCAGTCGGGGCAGCTGCTGATGCGTTTTCAGCATCAGCACGGAAATCCTTGGACAAATAGCGGCGCAACAGGCAGATCTGCGCCGGCAGAAAAACAATATCACATACCAGAGCAACTACTATCGTAAACGACAGCAACACGCCAAAGTAAACGATAGACTTGATACTGGCAAATACCATGAACAGGAATCCAAGAGAATAAATCAGCGAAGTAGAAACCATCGCCGGGCCAGCCTCTTTAATGCCGTCGATAATCGCTTCTGTCGGCGTCAGGTTCGTACGTGACGGGTCATAGAGCTGATACAGGCTGTGAATGGTGTCATCAACGACAATGCCAAGTGCGATTGCTGCGATCGTTACCGTTGCGATATCAAGTCTGATACCGGTCAAGCCCATAACTCCCAAGGTCATCAGAATCGGAAAAACATTGGGAAGAATCACCAGAACCATTGCGCTCAAGCGCCTGAACAATATCGCGATAGCGCCGAACACAAAAACAAAGGCAAGAGCGAAACTAGAAATCTGACTCCAGGTTACATAACTGATTATGCGCGCGTAAAGTGGAACATAACCACCGAATTTCCAGGTAATACCAGTGTTGTCAAAATTCTGGTGAAGAATTTCTTTCGCCTTCTCTTCGTAATCACGCAATACCGCAGCGCTGAGCATTGGCACGCGAATCGTCAGGCGCGCTTCCGTATAATCAGGCGGGTCGGTCATGTAGACAAGGTCATTATCGGGATCTGACTCATACTGCATCATCAGCTGTGCGATTTTTTCATCGCTGTCTGGCACGACGTAAGTGGCCTCGGTGCCGTCGCTCCACACCTGATTCAGTTTTTTAAACACATCAACAATCGATGCCGGTTTTTCAAAGCCGAGGGCCGCGTCAAGGTCATCATGGGTTTTCTGCAGGCGCTGCATGAAATCAACGTTGAGAATACCGCTGCGTTTGCCGGTCATCAGCCGAACTTCCAGAGGCAGGTAGTTACCATAAACGGCCTCGACCTTGTCGCTGTCTACCCTGACCGGATTCTTTTCGTGCAGAAAACCCATAGAGTAAGTATCGACGTTGAGCTGCGAAATGCCATAGACTCCAAAAACAGCTGCCAGGGCGAATATCGCCAGAATCTGGCGATAATAGGCAGGCACCCGTTTTACCACCCAGTTGATCTGAGCTTCCAGCGGGCGCTTGATCTGAATCTCTTCTTTCAGCTCAACACGGCCAAGAATATAAGCCGAGACAATCATCGAAACGACATACTCGGTCATGCTGGCAAAGCCAGCAAACCAGCCAAAAGTGCGAAGAACCGAAAGCGAACTCGCGGTCAGCGCGAAAAAACCACAGGTATTGGTCAGCGACGTGAACAGGCATGGCGAAAGGACTTCGTTGAATACATGTGCAAGTCCTTCTTCGCGATTTTTTCGGATGCGCTCAGAATTGAAGCAGTAATTGTTGTAAACATATGCCACGTCAGATACAGACAGAATCATCATCAACGTCGGCAGAACTATGGTGACCATGTTGAAGTTCTGGTCAAACAGCCCATAGAACCCAAGAAAGCTCATGCCACTGAACAGCATGGCGCAAAGGGCCATAAACAGGAAAGCCCATGAACGGTAAAGCCCGAAAATCAGAATCGCGATGACCGCGTATGCCACGGCGTTAAAAACACCGCCATCAAGGATGCTCAGGCGGTTAAGCTCGTCATACATGACGCCCATGCCGGCCAGACGATAATCAAAGCCGGCAAGCTTCTGGCGCACCGACTCGATGATCAGCGGGCGGCGGGTATCCATGTCCGGTGTTGCCACCGGCTCGGCGATTATAATTGCCCAGGTTGAACTGGCATCCTGCAGAATCATGCGCTTGAACGGGTCATCCATAAAGCGCTCTTTGATGAGCGCAGCGTCAGCCACAGTTTCTACCGTGCCAGACATCAGGTCTTCAATAATCAGTTCGTCATTCTGCAGGCCAATATAGGGCGACAGTCCAACGCTGAGCACGCGCCGAAAATTATCTTTATCATCTTCAATTGCCCTGGAAGCCTTATACACAGCACTCAACATCGCCGGTGAAAACATGCCATCGCGCCGGCAGTCGATCATCGCCAGAATGATTTCGTCATTGCCGTATTTTGCCTTGAATTCACGATAAGCAGCCAGTGTCGGGTCGTCTTCGAGAAACCAGAGTTCGAGGCTGTTGTCGAGATTAATGTTCCGGGCAAAATACAAGCCGCCAACACAGGCAATCAGCAGTAAAAGCGCAAGAGCACGGCGATAGCGCACGATAAAACTTGCCGCCGCCTTGAACTGGCGATCAGCGAAGCGTTTGCGTTGCGGCCTCTCTACATTGTTCAGCTGTTCGTTCATGCTCGTGAAATAACCCTGACAATACCAGTTGTGCCATCGAGTTCAACAACATCACCGGTCTTGACCTTTTTGGTAACGCCGGTGGCGCCAACTACGGCCGGCAGACCAAGCTCGCGCGCGACAATGACCGAATGCGACAACATGCTTCCACGCTCGATCAATAGAGCCGAAGCGGTTGCGAACAACGGCACCCAGCCAGGATCGGTGCGGGCGGCCACGAGAATTTCGCCGTTCAATGACATGTCATCGCTCGGATTGAGAATGACCTTCACCTTGCCGGTGACTTTGCCTGAGCAGCCACCGATGCCACGAATGATATCTGGATCGTCATCTTCGGCGTTGGCTGGCAGCATGCCGCGTGTCAGGTCGTTGCAATAAGTGATGCCTGTAGTCTCAATGCGATCAGGCAATTCGTCCATTGCCTTGTATTCATCGAACTCAGCACGACGCAGGGCGGCAAGCTCACGCATTTTCTGGCTGCGGGCGGTGCCGGTGACGTATTCGAGAGTTTCCTGCATGGTCAGATAGAAAATATCGTCGACCTTATCGAGAACGCCGCGCTCGACAAAGCGCAGACCGAATGCTTTATAGATACGACTCACCA
>MFYY01000253.1:22179-22438 GCA_001787855.1 Candidatus Riflebacteria bacterium GWC2_50_8
CGCGAACGGCCATTGCCTTCTTGGCCCAGTTGGCAACAAACATCAGAATATCAACCTTTTTGATCAGCCCGAAAATCTTCTGTTCGCCAAGAACCTCGCGCACCTTGCGTTCGGCTGTTTCGCGCACCAGACGCTCTTTTTCGCCGACATCTTCTTCGACCGGCATCGGCGCAACAGCGTAATTCTTGATCATGTCAAAAAGAAACTCGGGGCGTTCATTCATCGAAGGCTCTTCAAGCTTGAGTTCGCACATGGCACG
>MFYY01000253.1:22482-22970 GCA_001787855.1 Candidatus Riflebacteria bacterium GWC2_50_8
GCTGGTGACTGCCTGGACGGTCTGAGCCAGGCAGCGGAATGAACATGTCTTTAAGAACCGGCGCAGGCTGGGTTTTAAACAGTTCTTTGAGTTCGGCATCAGCTGAAACGAAGCGCGCAATCTTTTGAATATTGCGCAGTGGCAGCGTGCTTTCAACATTGCCCTGGCCGGCGAGCAGATCATTTTTAAGCGCTGCATCGGCGTTGAGATCCCATTTTTTCATCAGCGCATCAAGTACGCCGTAAAAAATCATCGCCATGAAGTCGTTGATGATTGGAGCTTTCCAGTGTGCCAGCACAGTGTTATCGAGCTCATTGAAAATATCGATGAGCTGGTGAGCCGGCGCGTTGTTAAAATCAAAGTCCTTGTATTTGTTGTATTCGGCCTGATAAACATCCATGAAGCGCTTAACTTCTTTATCGGTGCGCCAGAAGCGGTAAGCGAGATTGGCGCCAACCAGTGCCAGACGAGGCAATTCACAAAAATAC
>MFYY01000254.1:0-806 GCA_001787855.1 Candidatus Riflebacteria bacterium GWC2_50_8
GTCCCAACCAGCGCCGCTCTTCGCAATCCGGAAGTGCAAAAGGTTATTGCGGCCCAGGTGGCTGAACGTCTGACTCCTGCCCAGAGTGAGCTGTTTGAAAATGAGTCTCTTGATATTCTTGCGCTGGTAGCCAAAGCAACAGAGATCGTCAGCAACAACATAATCGACATTCCACGTATTTCAGTGGTTCCGACTGGTGAAGTAACAGTAGGGTTCCGCCCCTTTACTCTTGATGTCAATGGGCTGCATCTTCAGCCGTCAGATAGAGAACTGGTGATTCATAACCTTCATACCAACGAGCAGGACTCCCTTGCAGCGGAAGTCGGTATTACCGAGCAGCGTCTGGAAGACTATATCGTGTATGCCCTTATTGACTTTGACGATATCGATTATCTGGCCCATGCCGACTTGCTCTATGATCTTGCCGGACAGATGGTGCGGCACCTGCTTTCCTATCTCTCCGAAGACGAGGCGCGTAGTGTGCTGGATCGGGACCGGCGTCTGATTGCCAAGGAAATTCACTCCCAGATGATGGCCCATTTCTGGGAAAAGGCACCGGGGTACGAGGTTCATGTCAGTCGTGGCTTTACTTCGCTTAAGTCTTGTAACTATACGGCTTCAGCAAAAAATCCCGTTCACAGTTTTCGGGAGACGGTTGAGGACAAGACCCGTATCAAGCAGATGATGTTCGGCGGATTCTCCCGCTGTCTCTACCCACTGCAAAAGTTTGATTCCGACAGTGAGCGGCGTTTTGCCGTGCTTCTTGAACGCCATGCGGACAAGTGGTTCCGTCCCGTGAAAGGGCA
>MFYY01000254.1:959-10105 GCA_001787855.1 Candidatus Riflebacteria bacterium GWC2_50_8
CATGGGCACGCATTTTGTGGCGTTTTCGCCGGCCCCATACTCTGATGATTTACTTTCTATAACAGAACAGACCCCGTTGGACCCTCTCAATGAAGCTTTTTTTGCTGAACCAATGGTGGTAACCAGGCTGATGCCAAAATCTCTGGCCGGCAAAATTGCCGAAATACCAGAAGTTCTTGCTGCGACTCCATTTCTGCTGTTCCGCTTCAAACAGGGTCAGGACGGGCATGTTTTCAGCGTCGGCGGCTTTGAGTCTGGCGATACCGCAGCCTTGCGTGGTACGGCCGCAACCAGTCGTGACATAATCTCAGGAGCATTTCTGCAACCAGGAGACCGCGGTGTAGTTCT
This sequence comes from Candidatus Riflebacteria bacterium GWC2_50_8, assembly GCA_001787855.1. GTDB lineage: Bacteria > Muiribacteriota > Ozemobacteria > Ozemobacterales > Ozemobacteraceae > Rifleibacterium. Next base: position 1,308 of record MFYY01000254.1, read on the forward strand.
CGTTGACGAAACTTACGCGCTAATGTGGAATCTCAAGGTTGGTTCGCTGGTAAATGTAGCAGACACGCTGTTTCCGGTTATCGGGATTCTCAGGCCGGGAGTCAGACCGGTACGGGCAGATGTTTTTATGAACTGGGCTGATGCCGAAGCGATGATTAACAAACGCCTCAGCGCACCTTTGCAGCAGCAGGCAAATCTCTTTCTGGTCGAGAGCGCGGGCCTGCATAACCATGAAACTGCCATGAAAAAAGTCGAGCTGCTGATGTCTGATGGAATGATCAACACGTTCAACTGTTCTGCCCCGGCCATTGAGGTCATGGGCATCAGTTCAAATACCCTTCGTCTTCTTACCCTCATCGTTTTTATAATAGTGCTTGCTTATGCGGCTAACTCGCAATGGGCTTCGGTTGTCGAACGCCATCGCGACATCGCCATACTCAGAGCGCTGGGCTGGAAAAATGGCAGTATTTTGCAGCAGATTGTTACTGAGGCGGTGTTGTTGGCTCTGGTTGGCACTATGACTGGTATCATGGCCGGTTACATTGTTACGTATCTGGCTTTACCTGCAATTTCAACGACCCTGGCTGCGGGTGGAGCGCTGGTTTTTGACTGGCTGACAATTTTGTTTACGCTTGCTGCGTTTTCTTTTGCCGGTCTGCTTGCCGGATTTCTTCCGGTTTTTCAGATTTCTTCGACTGATCCGGCCCAGGTGATGCGCAGCACTCATCAGTGATGTCAGACTTGCCATGTGACGACAAAAACGATACACTGTGCTGATGAACAACAAGCGACGTGGAAGCCTGCCTACTTTCATCTGGCCAATTGCCCTGGTAATGGCTACACTGGCAATTCTTCTGCTGGCAGTTCCTGAGCCGCCCAGGGCCGAGGCCCCGGTGCCGCCACAGCTTTATTCATCTTCTTTTCAGTTGATCGCCACCGGCAATCGCCTTGGCACTTATTATCCGGTTGGCACCATTTTATCGACATGGATCAATTCACAGCTGGGTAGCGAAGGTGTTTTCAAGCCTGTCGAAACCAACGGTTCAATAGACAACGTGCGGCTGGTAACCCAGGGCAAGGCTTTTCTGGCAATGGCAGAAAGTCGCATCATCAAAGAGAATCTCGCCGAAAACGCCTCGTCACCATTGCGACTGGTCTGGCCCCTCTGGAATGACGTCGTTCACATACTTCGCGCGCCCGAGCGTTTTGATCCGGGTGATACATTTCCGGGACGGTTGAATGTGTTTCTTGGCCAGATCAATTCATCGACACGGCGCACATCGCTTGAGATTATCGAGGCGATGGGTCAGTATCGACGCAAAACCAGTGTTGAAATTCCACCAGAGGCTGTGCTGACTTCTTTGGCCAACGGCAATATCGGTTATGCCACCATCCAGGCCGGCATGCCTAATCGCACGGTGTCTGATGCTGTAATTTTTCACGAGTGCTCACTGGTCAGTCTCAGCGTCGAATAGATCGAAAAGATCGTGGCAAAAGTTTCTACTGCGCGGCATGTAACCATTCCCGCCGGATTTTATGGTGACACCCAGCCTGAAGTGCAGACCATCGGGCTGCCCAATATGCTGATTGCGAGTGCCGACACTTCCGACGAAGCGGTCGAGGTGGTTCTCGACAGCATGCTTAAGGGCGCTGCGCATCTGAAGTTACATCATCAGGCATTTGGCAATATACCTGTCGCTCCTGAGCTTGCACTGAGCATTATGCAGGAAGTCGGGATAGCTGTTCATCCCGGTACCCTCAACTGGATCGCAAAAAATTCGGCCGAAAAACAGGCTTCCAACGGGGGAACTGCCGTCGATGAATGACCGCAACAACATGATCAGAATTGGTAACCGTGCCGGCATTGTCCTTTTTGTCGTGCTCGGCGGCATCTTTATTCTGAGCATTATGATCATGTCATATAATCATCTGGTTCGTGGAAAATTCAACGAAAGTCGCGAATTGCTCAAGCATTTGCGCGCCATGAAGTGCGCGCAGTCAATTTCCCGATACATTATCAGCAAGATGAAGGCCGACCTCATTGACCCGAGCAGTGAAACCTCCTCACCCGGTCAGATTTTGCGCGCAGCATTCCGCCAGAACAGCGCATCAGCAATCAAGTCTGAAATTCTCGGCAACTGGATGTCGCAGATCGGTTTTAACGACCTGCGCAGCATTCTGGCCAGTAACCAGCCTTATGAAGTTACTGTGCAGACCAATGTTGACGTTAGTGATGTGAAAACCCTTGATGACGGGAATGGCTTCTATCTTGACTTTGAAAAGTCAGGAAAAATAACGGTTGCAGTCGAAGTCAAGGTTGATCAGGCTCTTGAAAAGTGGGAAGAAACCAGGCCGTTCAGGGTGGTTATGCCGTTCCCGTTGCCGATCACCAAGTTCAACCTTTATCTGCGCGACGCTTCGGGCGGTAACGAGACAAAATTCAACACGGTAACCATCGCAACTCCAGATACCGGCAAAGTAATTTCCAATTCGCCGCGCCCTTTGATTCTGGTTAATGGAGAGCCCAACAGTTCAAGCACCCCGGAAGACATCTGGAAGAACAGGGGTTGGATCTATCTGGGTGGCGGTCCGAATCTACTGAACCGCGCTGCCGGTCAGCTTGAGTTCGGGCAGAATTTTCATTCGTATTTTCCCTCAGCTGACAAGCCGATAACACTGATATTTAACTTCGGCCCCTGGCCGGTTGGCAGCAGGCAGGTCAGTTTCAGTGTGGCACGCTGGGGATTTTCTGAGACCATTTATACCGGCCCACATAGCCAGTTATGGCAAAAAGTGCTGCAACGCGATTTCAACAAGTATCCTGTTACTACCAAAAGTCGCTGGGCCAGCTCCTGTTTGCATCTGTTCGGTGCAAATTCGCAGAATTCTTCAGCTTCCATGATCAGCCATACACGTGTAGTCGGGGACATAAAAGACCGGTTTCTCGAGATCTGCTATCTCGCTGATGCTGCTAGCAAAGCGCCTGTCGGAGCAGTAATTTCGATGAATTCTACTGCTTATGACAATGCCAGAAGCAGTGCGTCGAATATTCCCGGTATGTCATCACTGTTTGTCGAGAACAAGCTGATATATATGCCAAACGGCCCTTCGGCACTTGGTGTCCAGGACATGAGCCCGCTTGAGCCTCTGTTCCTGTCGATTCCTTGGCTGACCACCGATGGCAGTCTCTGTTATTACACGATTATGAGCAAGATTGATGACTGCTCATATGACGAAATCTACGATATGATCGCGCAATACACCTCAACCAACCAGAAGATAGACATTCCTCCGACTCGCGCTGCGCCGCTTTCCAGCGAAAAGGATTTCCAACTTGAAATTGAGGGTATTGACACCCGTAATATCGAGATCGATAAAATTGCTGCTGGCGATGACCCGACTCTCGGCATGGCAAGGCGGATATGCTATGAAATCAAGCCTGGCCAGGGCGAAGACGCTTTTAAACTTATAAAGGAGCATTTTTGCTACAATCAGACGCACCGCTTCAATCTTGGCAACGCTGTGCTCAGAATTGTAACCGGCGGCGCCGGGCTGATCCTTGGTGATAGCCTCGGTCGACATACCGGTGGCAATATCATTGTTGATGGCCCGGTTACTGTCGGTACTTTCGAGCCTCCGACTTCGTCTCTGTTTGATCCGCCTTTGATGATTACGGCCGAAAAAGGGGCGATAACGGTCAAAAACAGCGGCCCTAACAGCACCCTGGCTTATCTGGTCGCTCTTGACAAGAATGGCGGCGAAGTTAAATTCGCCAACCCCAATGCGCCGGTAAACCTGGTTGGCGGAATTGCTGCTCATACCATGGATCCGGCCAATGTCGCCGGTGGTGGCAATCTGACTTATAACCTCAGCCTTGATCCTACCAATTCCAATTTTATAAAAAAATATGTGGGAGTCGTAATTGGCCCGGCCGGAGGCGATATATGAAAAGACGTGGCATAAGCCTTCTGGAAATTCTTATTGCCAGCGGAATTATGGTGGCGGCAATGGTTCCTCTCTGGGGGTTAATGGGCACTTCCCATAAACAGGTTACTCTTTCTGCCGATGAAATAAGGGTAAGTCAGCTGGCGGTCGAAATTCTTGAGCAGATCGAGAATAAGGGCTGGATCCCGGAAGACGGTGATTTTGCGTTTACCCCGCAGAGTGGCAAGGTTATCAGTCTCGGCAGTACGGTTAAAGTTGATGTGCAGATTGGCAGTTATCCAGAGTATCTTGCCTTAAAGGGCAATATCAAGGTTTCGCGCTATCCGACCTCGATCGCAAAGACAGAGATCGGTAAGGTTATGCGCCTGATGTTCATTTACAAATCAAAGGAAAAGGTCGGCGACGAGGATAAGGATTATGAGTTGTCGACCTTTGTCAGCAGGTATTGAACGTGAAAAGAGCTTTCACCTTTACTGAAATGCTTGTCGCAGTTGGCATTGTGGTAGTTATAGCCGGCGGCGTAATCATTGCCATGACGCGTGGCGCCTCTAACGTGCATCGGGGCAGTTTTACCGCTGTGGCCGCCAACCAGGCCGCCTGGATCGTTTCATTCATGCGCAATGATATCGCGCGCTCCGATGTGAGTCGCATCGCTTTTGTTCCCGAGAGCGGAAACATCTGGAAAGGAACAACTGAATTCAAGGTGCTGATTCATGGCGGGCAGTTTGTAAATTACTCTGTCGAAAATGTCGGTAACGGCAAAGTGTTTGTCCGGGCAGCCTCTGACGGCCGAAAACAGCGGTTCGCCGCCGAATACCTGACCGACATTTCAGTAGAATATGTAAATGGCAGCATGGTTGTTAACATGCTGTTTAAAGATCCGGCTTCGCACGCGGTTGATTTTGAGTGGTCAGCCCGTATTTATCCACCGGCTTTTACAGGCCCCGACCGCTTCTGGAAACCATTAAATGCAACACCCTGAAAAAATAACCGATTACAGGCGCAAAATCTTCATGCTGCCGGCATTTCTGGTGCTGGGGCTGTTGATTCTTTCGCTGACGGGTTGTTGCGGCGGATACGATTATTCCACATACCGAAGTCAGGCCGAGTATGCCCTTGCAAAGCAGAATTTCAAGAAGGCCAAGGAGCTCTATTCGATGATATTCAACCAGGAAAGCAAACTTGATCCGGTGGATCTCGAAAAGATTACCTGGGCGTTTTACCGGCTTGGCGTAATCGCCGAGGTGACCGGTGACGTGCGCATGGCGCTCGGCTATTACTGGGGCGATAAGATTGACGAGGGGTACTATCAAAAATATGCCCGGCTTGACTGGTTGGCGCAGCAAGGCTGGAACTGGCTTGATGCCGGCAACGCGCCGCGCAGTATTGAGACAATTCTCGATCTCGAAGAGAACGGCAGACAGCCTCAGGAGGCCATTTCCGAACGCAGGAAAAAAGAAATTGTGGTTAATCGCGAACGTGAGCGCTACGACCGCCCAAATGTCAGCAAAGACAACCGGCCACGTGCCACTTTTAACCGGTCACTGACTCCGCCACCGCCCAATGCTCCGGGTCCGTTCAGGGTATTTCACTGACCTATTCGGTCTGAACCTTGAACCCGATTGGAGTGTTATTTTCGCCTGGAGATTGCAGAAAATTCGACAGGCGCCCGAGAAGGTTGCGCTGAGCGACTTCAAAGAGATATTCGCAAAATTCGTTGATTCCTTCGTTGCTGTTCACGAACTCTTTTTCTTCATCGATATTGAAGCGAATTTTTGATCCGGTTTTCTTGAAAATGACCAGAAATGTGAAAAACTTTTCTTCGAGGTCATCACCGTTAACGTTGATTGCAAAGCCGATTGCTGCGGTGCCATTTTCGCCAAATTCGGTGTCGAGTGCGTCGCCCTGAATCATCTGGCTTTTATAAACAAAGCCGGTGCTCGGAGGAAACATGAATACCTTGGTTTCTGCGCAGCTAATGCTTTCGATTATCGAATTGCGCAGATCATGCACGAACTCGCGGCATTCGCGACGATACTGGTCGCATTCGGCTACGCCGCGATCATAAGCCTCACAAAGCTGTTTGTATCTGTTACGTCTTGGCATCACTATCTCCTTGCATGGCTGTCTATTGTTCATCATTATGTCACCAGCCGCCAATTTACACAAGCCCTCAAAATCCCTCAAAATCGTCAGATTGAATTTGGCATTTCGATAGTTTTTCATTATAATGTACAACAATGGTTGAGAATAAGGTTGGATTGATGAGGATTTGAACATGTTTGAAGTAAAGACATGCCCTGACTGCAAAAAATTGTATCTTAAATTCTCGGGTCGAGTGTGCCCGCAATGTCATTCGATAAGGCAACATCAGCTTAATGATGCCATTGGTCTGGTCCGCTCTCGCCCTGGTTTGCCTATAAAAGAAGTCAGTCGTCTCTGCGATATATCAGAGCGCACCCTGCAGGACTTTGCCGAAGAAGGCACTTTTCGCCGACTGAATCTTTCTGTCCGCTATCCCTGCCGGCTCTGTGGAACCCAGATCAACAACGGAACCATATGTTCCGGCTGCCACGAAGAACTTGCCAGGCATATTATCGATCTGCGCAGCAGATTAGCTCCAGAAAATGGTTTTTTTCGCTCGGTGCAGACCAGCGGGCAATACAATGAGACTTTTTCGCGGCCGGCAGCTATGGATTCAACAAATAAAACAGAGGCGCTCAAGGCTATTTCAACCCGGCGCGATAAGAATCGAAGATCGCTGCGTCATGCCGGAACTATTCGCTGATCAAATCAGCGCGTCAAGTTCGGCTGCCAGAATCGCATACTGCATGCCGTATTTTTCTTTGTCGGCTTCGTCGGCAGTCTCAATAACCAGCGCCAGTTCCCGCATTTTATTTTCGAGTTCAGCTTTGCGGCGAAGTCGTTCCGGTGGAAAATCTGGTGTTGCGGGGCCTGTCATCGGCATAGAAGTGTCCCTGGTCAGGCCAGGCCCTGAACCGGTTTCTCTGCTGACTGGTAAAATCGGCTCAGAAGTTTCTTTCAGCATTGCCACCCCTGGCATGCTTAAAGCGACTGGCTGCCCGGGTGTGTCGCCCAGACCTGTTTTTATAAGGTCAGCGGCAAGAGACTCCCAGTTTTTTCCGGCCTTCAGCGCTTTTTCTTCGAGTTTGCGGATGGTATCTTCGTTCAGCTCAATTGTAACCTGTTTGATTTCCATACTTTCAATTTATCAGAACTTGGCTGAAAAAAGAACTAAAACAAATATTAGCACCCGTTCTGGCTATGAGGTAAACTGTAGGCAGGTTGGGCGAAGAATTGCCTCTAGGTTTCTGCAGGTCGTCAGCAGCCGGCGCTCTTTCGGGCAGACTAATGCAGTAGTAAAACACAGGATTTATTGAGATAGATGAAAACAGCAGGCGACAACACTTCACAGGCTCTTAAATTACTGAAGCTGCGTTATCTTATGTCCTGCGCGATGTTGCAGGCATTAAGCATGCTGACCTTTTACAATTTTGTCACCGGCTTTATTTTTTTGCTTTTGCGTCAGTTGCGTCTTGCCAGTATTGATTTTGTCGGGTTCAGTCTGGTCGGAATTCCGATCTGCATACTGGCTGCGCTGGCGGTTGCATGTCGACAACAGCTCGACAACTCACGTGGCATGGCTCTGCTTGATGGCTACAACCAGAGCGGCGGGATGCTGCTGGCAGAGTTTGAGACTGGCGACCAGTCCTGGAAAAATCGGCGTGGTGAGCTGAAAACTCCGGCTTTTCGCGTAAATTTATCCGGTCGATTTCCGGCGCTTCTTGTCTCGATACTGTTTGTGGTGCTCAGTATAATGATTCCGGTAAGACAGGTTCAAGGCGATCGCGATCCACGCCTGGAGCTTAAAGACGTTCAGCAGACAGCGATCGCGCAGGTCGAAGCGCTTGCAGAGGCCGGTCTTGTCGATGAACAGAAGGCGGACGAGCTTAAAGAAACTATCGAACAGATAAGTGAAGCTTCTGATCGCAACGACCCGTCAAAAACCTTTGAAGCTTTTGATCAGCTCCAGGAAAAAATGCGCAAGGAAAGCTCAGCCGGCGCCCAGAAAATGATGGCTGAGCAGGAGAACCTGCAAAGTCTTCAGACTCTTGCCGACCAGCTTAAAAATGCTGACAGCCCTGAAAAAATGAATAAGGCCCTCGATGCTCTGCGCGAGAAGCTTGAACAGTGCGGCATGGATGCTGCAGGCATAAAACAGCCGGGTGGCAAGTCGCTCGAACAGAACATGCAGCAGGCAGGTCAGGGCGGTCAGCAGTCAGCAGAATCGGCCGCTGAGGCGGCGCAACAACTTAGCGACTATATTCAGCAACGCTCAGAAGAAGTGCGCGCCGCCGCTGAAAAGCTGGTTAAGGCAAGGCTGATAGATCGCAAGACCTACGAAAAACTTAAAGAGGAAGGTCGGTTGCGACCGGCAACCGAGGCTGATCTTGCTCCTGGTTCCGGTGCCGATCTCGTTATTGCACCGGCAGAAAAGGGTGAGGCGGGGGATAGCGGCGAACCAGGTCAGCAGTCTGGTGACGGACAACCCGGCTCCGAAAGCGGACAGCCCGGGATTATGGTGGTTGATCCAAAGCAGGGGGGGGCTTCAGGGCAGCCTGGTCGCGATGGCGGTTCTGCACCATTGAATTTCAGTCGGCAGAGCTCTGAACACCAGCTCAAGTTTAAAGACGAAGCTTTGCCCACTCCTGCCGCAACGGCTCTTGAAGACTCGGTAGCAATCGGCATGGCAGTATCGGCACCGCAGACTGAGCAGGTGTCTGGCGAAAGTCCTTCCGGCCAGGTTGACTGGCAGAAATCGGAAAAGAGCG
>MFYY01000255.1:0-1400 GCA_001787855.1 Candidatus Riflebacteria bacterium GWC2_50_8
AGATCGGCACATGCAGCCGCCCGGCTTCACAGTCAACATAAGGAATTCCGTGTTCAACCATGCCAAAAAGATCGCGCAGATTATGGCGCGGTATGCCAAGCACCCGCTCGACGCGGTCTTTAAAAAAGTCTTTGCTGACCTCCTGGTCTTTGTGCATCTTCCAGCCGCCGCCGGTAATGATATATGAGTCCTTGCCAAGATTCAGCGTGATACCGGCTTCTTCGAGACGGTTGCACACCTGCCAGAGATAAGCCGGAAACCCGAGAATGCGCACCGGCTCAGGCCGTTTGCCAAAAGCGATCAGCTTCTTAACCGTAGCGTCGAGGTCGAATTCAAAATCTTTAATTTCTTCTTTCCAGCGAATCGCGTAATAAACTGAACGCCGGCCAGTCAGACCGGTCAGGCCCTTGTCGGAAAACGCAGTGCCAACGTTGCCGGCCACCTTCGGGTCATAGGTAAAACACAGGTAATTCACCTTCTGCTGATGATTTACCATGCCCAGTGAATCAAAAATATTGTTGAGAATCGTCATTATGCGCCGATATGAGCGGTTATCGAGAATGATCGCGCTTTTGCGGCCGCCGGTTCCCGAAGATGTCAGTTCGATCTTGACCTGCCGTTCAGGCACCGAAGCGAGCCGAAACTCTTTAAAAATCGTCACCAGCAGCGGTGGAATCTCTTCGGGCGCATATTCATGCGTAAAATCAATCAGCCCGCTTTCACGCAGAAAAGCCTGATAATCAGGACATTTCGCGGCATGCCAGCGCAGCGCTTCGTTCATCGCCTGATCAAATAGCCTGTCATTCGCCTTGCTGTGCGCAAAGGCACGGTTAATATCAAACAACTGGCCACAACGTTCAAAAGGTTTTGCTTCAGCCAATTCTCCACTCCTCGTCAAAATCCGGCTGGCAACGCACCAGCAACTCATACCAGCACTTCATGAACGCATCGAGAAAGCGCCGGTTGTTATCGACCAGATTCAGATCCATAAAATCCAGATTCTCGAACGACCGCGAAAAAACCAGAAAATCCTCGCGCAGACCATCGTCATTGATGCGCATGGCCGGGAAATAAGCGCACGGCAGAAACTTGGTATCGAGCGCCAGACGCTGCATCTGAGGCTTAAACGCGTTAACCAGCATTTCGATGTAACGCATTCCTGATTTTGAAGCCGCCTCACAAAACCACATCATCGCATTGTGAATATCGCCGCCATTATAGCGGTAACCGACCATTACTCCGTTGCCGTCGATGCGGTTGAAGTTTACAAAAAAATCGGCACTGCCATCTCGGGCCGAGAACAGCATGTTCGGGTCGGTAAACGGAAAAAAGACCTTCTGCATCAGGTCTTTATCCTGATACTGGTAAAACTTCCGGCTCACTTCTGCAAGATCCTCGAG
>MFYY01000255.1:1409-38795 GCA_001787855.1 Candidatus Riflebacteria bacterium GWC2_50_8
GGTCCTGCTCTTCAAGAATCACGGTCTGGGGATCTTCGAGGTTTAATTCTTCTCGCGCAATGCTGTAAAATGGCTGCAGCTCCGGAATAAGCATCGGCGCCGGCCGTCGATACTTCATTGAGTTCGGGCTCAAATATACTTCAAGGCCGTGCGTTTCGAAAGACTCGATTTTGCGCACATTAGGGAAGATGCCCAGCGATATGAAGCCAAGATGCTCGAGCAAAACCTGCGGCGCAAAGCTTACTGTGCGCGTCGTCGCATAAACAACATCGCAGACACGGGTTTTCTCGGTCAAAAGTTTAAGACCATGCCGGGTCATGGTGCGCATCAGATCCTGGCCACGAAACTCGTTCAAAATGGCAGCGGCGTAGGTTTTGCCGATTTTGTTTACCGGGTCGACAGCAAAGATTACCGAACCGATCAGGCGCCCATCAACCTTCGCCAGAAGCCAGAAATAACCGGGGTCTTCGACCTTGCGCGCAATTATGGCGGGGTCAGAAACTTCAGGCAAAGGGTATTTGCCTTTATAAACTGCAATGTAATGGTCTATGATCGCCTGAATATCATCTTTCGAGGCGCTGACCATTTCTACGACTCTACGATCCTGCAGTTTAAGCTGCATCAGCAGTCCTTTCACGCCACAAATACTATGTTTATAAGACACCGCAAGTATAACCACAGACACCCCTTAAGTCAATAGTCTGCGCCACCTGAACAGCCAGTCGACAAACTTTAAACCGTAACGGAAAACGATGCTGACGCGCACAATCTTTTTGGCAAAGACCCGAGAACGAAACAGGGCAGCGCTGGTCGCTACAGCATGGCAACCGCGCACAACCAGATCTTAAAGACCTTGAGATGAGAATATCAGCGCTTACCAATGTTCCATACAATGCTGCGAATGTTCATATGCGCACCAGTTGAACCGGGCAACTCAAATCAGGTAACCGTTTTAACAAATATTGACTAAGCATTCAGACAGTGCTAGCTTGACAATTACGATTGTAGAGAAATAAACCTGCGATTCTCAAGGAATCAGCAGGAATGTGAGTGAGGTTCTATTACAAGGAGAACTCATATGCGTCTGGGATTAGTGATTTTGTGCTTTCTCTCTCTTACCTGCCTGTTACAGGCTCAGGAATTTGACCCTGCTTATGTCAAAACCTTCGGGCATGGTGTCATATTAGCCTCAAACAAAGGCTTTCCGTCTTTCTCAAAATATGACCCGGCTCAGATAAAGTTCAAAAATGGCACAAGCTTTATCAAGCCATCTGAGGGCAGCACCCTCGATCTTCGCCAGATCAATCCAGCCGGAACAGATGTCGCGAAAATCCTCGCCAAAGTTGTTGCCGACCAGTCTGAAAATGCTAATTTCAGAGACGAAAAGAATCTCGTTTTCTGGGATTTCTGGGTCTCACACGATAACGAAGGCACTCCGCTTTTCAATACTGCCAAACCCTGGCCGACCAGCACAAAAGACATTCCGAAATGGGGCTCACGCGCATATATCTGGTATGAAGTTCCTGATGCCCCGATGACTTCAGGCGCAAGCTGGGAAGACCTCAGCTCAGAATTTTCTGACTGGCTGAGCAATGCCAAACCAGGCTGGAAGATCTGGGTCAGCGTTTCTTATGGTTTCAAATACCAGTCTAACGCAGGGGCAGTCGAAAACAAATGGAATCCAGACAAACAGAAATTTGAACAGGTTGTATCATCAGGCGAGCTCGGCTTCGCTAAGTCTGAGCCAATTGTTGCTGGAACTATAGAAATAGAGTAAATATCGCTGGAAGAAAAAAAGGCTTTCAAGGAGCTAAGATGAAAAGAGCTTTTCTAAGTTATCTGTCCCATTGTTTTATCATTTGTATGTTGGCACTCTCGCCGGCAATAGCCGCCGAAGGCCTGCAGGCTGTCATCAAAACAACCACCGGCAACACCATTACTGTGACCTCGATCGCGCCTGATGGCCGCATCGAGTTTACCCCCGAAGGCGGTACAAAGACGAAAGTCTTGTTCAAAGATATTGCCAGCATCGAATGGAGCTCAGACCCGCGCGAGCACACCATAACCACTCATGACGGCAAAGTTCAGAAAGTGACGCGCGCCTGGATATTTGCCGGCAACAGCGCCTATATGAGCTTCACCGGAACCGACCAGAACGGCGAAGACGCCAACGGCACCATTACCGGCTCTGATATCGCCTCGATAGTTTTCAGCAAAGCTGCGGCAGCGCCAAAACAGCCAGAGCCAAAAGCAGCTGACAGTGCCGCTGCAGCAGCACCAAAACAGCCTGAACCCAAAGCAGCTGACAGCGCCGCTGCGGAACCGGCCAAAGCTGCCAGCACGCCAGCAGCAGATGCGACCGCCAGACCGAAGACGCCTTCCAAACGCCTGTCAACCAGCAATCTTGACTACTGTTACGATCAGATTACTGAATTTGACAAAAAAATCGATGTTATTATCGATAAATACAACAGATTCAAGTCACAGGGAAAGCTGTATGAGCCCTGCAAAAACCGTAGTGGCGAAGACTCCTGGAACTGGCTGAGCCTGCAGATCGAAATTCAGTGGCTGTTCAGCGACATCATCGGCTATTATTACAGCGCCCTGCAGGACGGTTGGGAAACGACTGATCCCGATGTTACACCGTTGCATGCCAAAATTCGCAACGCTGCCAAAAAGGCCGAACAGGCAGGATACTGGACCTGCGCTGACACAGCCGAAAAGCTCGATGCCGCGCGCCCGGACTTCTTCAAAAACTGGGACAAAATTCGCCTGAATGCTTTCGAAGCGATGATTCTGACCACTCAGATGAACAACGCCCAGCATGGTCAGGAAATCATGGAAGATGCCAAAAGCCGCCTCGCCAGCGCCGAAAATTATTTCGCGCAGGAAGGCGCTCAACCGCACCCGGCCCTGCTTCGCCTGAAAGCTGAAGTGGCCCGCCTCGCAAGTGAATGTGAATCTGCATTCAAATCAGTCGGAAACGCCAAAGATGACGCACTCGCGGCATGGGAAGCACTGCGAGCAGAACGCCAGCGCCTGAACGACATTATGTACAAGATTGAAAACGGCCAGGTTCATCCTAACGACCATGAAAGCTTCATCGAAGAGCTTGAAAAGTTCGAGAAAACTGAGTCCGCCGTGATGCGCGAGAAAATCGAAGCTCTCGGCAAAACCTGCGGCAACAATCTCGAAAACCTTGAAGCTGCCATGGAAAAGCTTCTCGGCAAAAACCCATCCGGCTGGGACTGGAGCGCTGAAGTTAAACATTTTGACAAAATCAGCAAAGCGATAGCGCCCCTGCGCCAGAGCGTTGGCGAAGACATCGCCAGCATCGCCGAACGTGACCTCAATGGCATGAGCTCTTACGATGAAGCGATCCGCCCTCAAATGTTCGAAAAGCTGAAAAAACTCGTCCAGCTGGGCTTACGTTATGATTCACACAACACCGCTCTGATTGAGCTCGCTCCCAAGGTCGAGGAAGCCGCTGTCGGTGATGCCGCTGCCGTCCAGAAACAGATTGCTGAACGCCAGTGGCCTGGCGACGACAAGGGTTTTTCTGGTCCCGGGACGCCAGCCGAACTCAACCAGGCAGCTCTTGATTACTTCAACTCCACCTGCAAGCCCACCGAAAAAGCTCTCAAAGCCTGCATCGTCGAACCCGACTGGTATTGCTTCAAACGCAACATCTTCGGCCAGCCGATCCAGTGGGCACTGACCTTCTGGGTTGCCGTCGATGTCGAAGGCGAAACCAGCAGCGACATCGTCTATGCCTGGAGCATTTCCTTCCTGACCGAAGAAAATGTCGGAGTTGAAAAAGCTCCTCCCTTCAAATTGGCAGCTTTCAATTTCAAGCAGAAAATGAAACGCGCCAACGTAACAGGCCTCTAATCACTTCTCCAAGAAAGAGGGCAGCTTCAAGTCGAAGCCTGCCCTCTTTTTTTACGAAAATATCATCGCAGCTCTTCAAAAGTCCGCGCAAATCAATGTAATCCGCGGTTTCTGTCATCTTGACGAAAATTGCTGCTGTTCTCAACAAAAAATTGCAGTGAGAGAACAACTCGTTTATACTTGCCGCAATTTACACAGATATTCCCGGGGAGGCCCGCATGAATCAGGAAACCCAGATTGTCGATGACGGCATCATTGCCGAAGGAGTCGAACTGCCACTCGAAAAAAAACTCATACTCGGCCTGCAGCACGCCTTCACCATGTTCGGCGCTACGGTCCTGGTGCCGCTGATCACCGGCCTTGATGTTTCGGTCGCCCTGTTCATGGCTGGCGTCGGCACCCTTGTCTTTCATCTGGTAACCGGCGGCAAAGTCCCGGTTTTTCTTGGTTCATCATTCGCCTTTATCGCGCCTCTGGCGGCTGTTACCGGCGCTTTCGGCACTGATGCCTTCAAGCCGGAAATGATGCCATACGCCCTCGGCGGCGCTTTTGTCGCCGGCCTGATGTATCTTCTTCTCGCCGGTCTGGTTTACGCCTACGGCTACCAGAAAGTCGTCTCTTTCTTTCCACCGGTAGTTACCGGCCCGATCATCATGGTTATCGGTCTTAAACTAGCACCAGTCGCCATTAACATGGCCAGCTCGGGTTGGTTTCTCGCCATTATCAGCTTCACCATCGTGACCTGTGTCAGCATTTTTGCCCGGGGTTTTCTCAAAGTGCTGCCGGTTCTCTGCGGCCTGATCGGCGGTTATCTGGTTGCAATACTGATGGGCAAAGTCGATTTCAGCCATCTTATGAGCAGCGGCTGGCTGGCCTGCCCGGGCTTTATCATGGCAAAATTCGATCTGCAGATAATAATGCTCGTTGCTCCCGTAGCCATTGCGACCATGGTTGAGCACATCGGCGACGTGCTCGCCATCAGCGAAACCGTTAAAAAGCGCTTTATCGAAGAACCTGGTCTGCACCGCACCCTGATCGGCGACGGTCTCGCCACCGCCCTTTCGACACTTTTCGGCGGCCCGCCGAACACCACCTATTCTGAGAACACTGGTGTTATCGCGCTGACCAAAGTTCATAATCCTCTGGTCATGCGAATTGCCGCCGTTTTTGCCATCATTATGGGCATAGTTCCCAAGCTTGGCTGCATCATTTCCACGATCCCGGCAGCAGTTGTTGGCGGCATCTCTATAATACTCTTTGGCATGATCGCGGCAATCGGCGCCAGAAGCCTGATCGAAAACCGTATTGACCTCAGCCAGCCGCGCAACCTGATCATCGTCGCCGTCATTCTCGTGCTCGGTCTGGGCGGCGCCGCGCTGCCCGTCGAAATCGGTTCAATCAGTTTCAAAGTCGAAGGAATGGCACTGGCCGCCATGATCGGCATCTTCCTGAACAAACTCCTGCCCGAAACATCAGACAAAGTTGATATGCCGTGAGCTTGATTGCAAAAGAGACTCAGCGCAACAGCCTTCAGCGCTCGTCGACAATTCTGTAATAAATTATTGTCCCAATCTCAAAAGTTTTCAAAACGCCTTTGTCGATCAAAGACTTAAGAGGCGCTTCAAGAGCGCTTTTTAAGGGACCCTTCGCCTTTTCCATAAGCCCATAAATTGACAGCTGGTCTTTCTTGCACTTGCAGAAAATATTGATAACAGCCTTCTCATCTCTGCTCAGACTGCTGATTTTGCCGCTTAACCGGCGGTGTATCTCACTTTTAAATTCCTTC
The DNA here is from genome assembly GCA_001787855.1 of Candidatus Riflebacteria bacterium GWC2_50_8. Taxonomy (GTDB): domain Bacteria; phylum Muiribacteriota; class Ozemobacteria; order Ozemobacterales; family Ozemobacteraceae; genus Rifleibacterium. The sequence continues at coordinate 7,087 of MFYY01000255.1, forward strand.
GCCTTATTCTTATAAAACTGCAGCAGATCGGCCAGGGCTTCTTCAGAAAGCTCAAGGTATACGTCCTCGTCAGACTCGTTGCAGATCTCGTTATCAACGTAGCGGTTGCGTTTATAAATCGTTCTGCACCTGCGGCAGCGAATAATCGAAAAATAAAATCCTTCATCGTATATTACTCTGAACTTTTCGAATTCTTCTGGCGGCACATGGTCATGATGGTAATCGACCGTATAGTAGCTGCCAATTTTTTTGCAGAATTCACATTTCAGGGAAACCGCCGCATCGGTTGCTGGTCGCTTCTTCTTTTTTTCTGCCATAGCATTCACCTGTGTAATGAACTTAATATTCTCTGGTAAACGGTCACTTCGGTCTCGTTTGATGATGAATAGGATCTGTTAGTATCATAAAGAAACTTCAGGGCCTCTTCATCACTGTGAAAAGTCGAAACAACCGGCGGTGTAGCGCCTTCGATAAAGTCTTCAAACAAATACGCCTCGCCACGGCGCGAGAAAATAGAGTAACCTTCCTTGTTAGAGCCATATTGATGCATTCCAGCCCTGAAACTGTCGATAATGGCTTTTTTTATTTTGTCGATACCAGCCCTGTCGGCACTTTTGTAATATGCGACCAGCGCCTGCGGATCAATATGGCAGGCAGTTTTGAGAAAAGCCTTGCTCAATGCTATATCCAGAGCGGTTTGCCCTGAGGCATCTCTGAGTTCTTTGTTGGCACCATGATCAACCAGAGCCTTCACCACAAACTCTTTGTCGCAGCGCACCGCCAGAAGCAATGCGGTGTCACCATCGGCATTGAGGGCATCACGATCCGCACCCCCTTCGATCAGACAGTTTGTGGTTCTTTCATCTCCGGCCAGCTGGAATCTGGCGTTTACATGCAGTGGGCTGTCGCCCATAGCATTACGCAGATTCACGTCGGCACCAGCTTCAATAAGCAATTGCACTGCTTCGGCATCGACAGTGATCCTGGCAACCAGATGCAGGGCTGAATTACCTTCATTGTTTACTGCCTGCGCCGAAGCGCCATATTCAAGCAGCAATGCGACACCTTCGCGATCCGGTTTGCCAGCGCAGTATTTTAGAAGGGCGTTGTTGCCTTGCGAATCAAGATCGTTCGGCCTGGCGCCATGCGACAGCATCAACCGCAAATCTTCGGGTTGCGAGTATGCAACCTTGTTCAGCCAGACCGTCGAAACAGTATTGTCCTTGTAATGAATAACCTCATTTATGTCAGCGCCGTGCTCAAGAAAAAACCGCATGATATCGCGGTCGTAAATGTGGGTGGCATATTGAAGTGCCGCAAAACCAAGTTTGTCATGCATATTGATGTCAGCGCCACGCTCGACCAACTCTCTAATCCTGGCCAGATCAGGTTTATTCGAGATACCAGCGCAGGCATCAAGAAAGCACTCATTGATCTCATCAGGCGTCAACTTTGTATAATCAACAGGTTGCCCATATTCCCTGATGAATTTTTCCAGCGCAACCTGAGCATCTCGGTAGTGCTGCTTTGCAGTCTCATTGCCCGGATCAGCTTCGAAAATTATATGCTGAAAGACCTGACGCAGGTCTGAAAGTTTCAACGGAATTTCATTCGCCTGCAAAAGGTTTTCGCAGGCATCATAACGCTCAAAATAGTCCTCCGAAAGAACCGCTTCAAAGTCAGTCTGACTACCTTTAATTTCCATCTCGCCTCCAGATTGTAATAACATCAAGCAACCGCCGACAGCTGTAACGTTAAGACCAACCAATCATACAACTAAGATACAACTAAGCTCCAGCTGAAAGCGGCGAAGCGGCGGCCCGAAGAGTCTCGGCGCTATACTCCGGAACAGAACTGTTGATGTACATGCCGGTACCCAGCTCGAAACCAGCCGCTTTTGCGATGCGCGGAACGATGGCGAGATACCAGTGAAAATATGGCAAATCCGCTTCCTGCGGTGATAACGAACGAATGACAAAATTGTAAGAAGGGTTGTGCAGAGCAGTATAAAGCTTGCCCAGCACGCTGTTAAGCAAGCTCGCCAGGTCGGTCATAGCGTTCTCGCAGATTGTCGAGAAGCACGCCGAGTGCACTTTCGGAAATATCCAGACATGATAAGGCGACAGCGATGCGAACGGAATGAACGCGACAAAGTGTTCTGTTTCGGCAACCAGACGTTTCTGCTCTTCTACCTCTTCAGCCATGGTGCTGCAAAACAGGCACTTGCCGGTCTCGCGATACGAGCGCTCAGCAAGCTCGATACGCTGCACAACCTGACCAGGAACCACCGGCGTGCCCACTATCTGCGAATGCGGGTGTTCCAGCGAGGTACCGGCTTCAGGCCCGTGATTCTTATACAGAATTACGTGTTTCACGCGCTGGTCTTCATAATAACTCAAAAAGCGATTGCGATAAACAGAGAGCAGACCGGCAGTTTCCTGCACGCTGTGAAAGGCCATAAAATGGTTGTGCAACGGCGACTCAATGATAACTTCATGTCTGCCTACCCCGTTGATTGTTCTGCGGGTATGGTTAAGCGCAACCGGCTCGCCAGTGAAGGACAGCGCAGAAAACTTGTTGCGCACTGTGCGGATGCGCCAGCCGGCTTCCTCATCAGAGATCCTGAACTCTTCGTCGGGAGCGATATGTTCGTTACCCTTACAAAATGGGCATGTAGCAAGATACTCCGGAATATTCGCCTTGGCTGCTGCATCAGAAAAATTCATCGGGCGCTTCGAGCGCTCAACCGCAATAATAACCCAGTCTCCAGTAATAGCGTTGTAACGAATTTCCGACATTTGTTTTCCTCCCTGCTCTCTCAACTTATCGCTTGTCCTATTTAACCGGGGCAATGTTTGAACTGCCTGTACTCCACACAATCGTTAATCAACACACATGGCGCATAATCGTGGTTAATCAAAGCCGGTCTGATAGTTATTGACAACCTGCTCAGGAAACAGGCCTTTGTTCTTATCCCAATCCTGATTTGAGCCAGTCATCCAGCCACGGGCGGCCATAGTCTCCTGAATATAGGCTTCAAATGCTTTTTCGGTGGTTGCTTTCATATAAATCTCCAATTATTTAAACCACGAAAGGCACGAAAATCACGAAAGTTAATCATAAGATTATCCTTTCGATTTCGGCTTTGGGATAAGCATAAAAATTCACCAGAAGTCCCAGTCGCAGTTTTGTGGCTTTTAAATAGTTCATAATTTGTGCCCGATGGATTGCCTCAATGGCTTTGCAGACCTTCAATTCAACAATGATTGATAACAGATAAGATCGGCTTTAAAATACTGGTCTAAGAGCTCCCCCTTATAATTGAGATTTATTTCAACCTGTCTTTGAAATGGAATACCCTTTAACCGCAATTCTTTCTCCATACATTCCTGATAAACAGATTCAAGAAAACCAGGCCCAATTTCTTTGTACACTTCAAAAATCGCTCCCTGAATTGCAAAGCATTCTTCTTTAAAAAGAATTTTCTCTCCCGTTTCGTGCCTTTCGTGTTTTTCGTGGTTCATTTATTTCCCCCGATCTTTAAGCACACGGCTCGCCCATATACGAAACTGGGTCCCACGTTTTGAGCTGACCCGGTAACCAACAGAGAGAATGGCATCCAGATTATAGAATTTAATCCGCCGGGAAACTCGTCTGACGCCTTCTGTTTGAACTACCGAGAAAAACTCGGTAGTTGCTTTTTCTTCCAGTTCCTGTTCTGCATAAATATTTTTAAGATGCAACCCAATCGTATCACTGTCTCTGGCAAATAGTTCAGCCATCTCTTTCTGCGAAAGCCAGAGAGTTTCAGCCTGCAACCGGACTTCTGTCTGTATCATGCCGTCTGGCGCGGTATAGATGACTATTTCGTTCTTATCCTTAGCTGAAAGTGTTTTCTTCATATCCTCTCCAGAAGCACAAGCGATGATTTATTCTAACCACAAAAGTTACGAAAATCACGAAAATTGCGAAAGAAAATCACAAAAGTTTGGCGCCGGCTGCCATTTTGACTCCAGTAAAAATCTTGGCAAGTCCATCCCGAAGCTGAACTATGGTGTTATCAATGATGTAAACATTGTCCAACAGCTTAAGGGATCTCACCTCAAGAACATTATTTAGTCAAAATGCGAAATCTGATTCAATACGAGGTATACTGTTGTTTAGTCATGCGATTGTTTGTTCTGAATCTGATCAAGATATTCCATAAGAAACCGGCTTGTTGATCGTGGTAAAGCCGGAAACACAAAGAGAGATAACAGGTGAGATGCAATGAGATTTAAAATCGTCGCCCTTATTCTTATGCTTTCGACGGCAGCAATGCCGGGCAAACCGTTAATGGCAGCTGAACCGCAAGCCGTCGGCAACGCCTTTTCAACAACTGCCGGCATGGCAAGCGATGTGCCCGAATTGCAGACAATACCCGAACAGAAGGAAGAAAGAAAAATGAAATACCTGATAAAAAAAATGCAGGTACCTCATTGTAAAAGAGGGCCTGAGCGGTGCGAAATCTGCCGGAAAACGAACGAACCACGCTGGTGCCTGCTCGATATCGACCCACCAGACAAGGAAATGGTTCAACGCCCGGTTCTTGACCTGACAATTGACGGAGAACGCCACTTTCTTGTCTACGACGTTATTAAGAGCTTCGATTCAGAAGAAGAGGCCGGCAAGTTTCTTTCTGAGAACGACTTCCCAGGTTTGATCTGGGATAAATAACCAGACAGACCTGGCCCGATTTCATGCCGGCATTTAAAAGCATTATCAGCCGCTTACGGCAGAACGCCTTTAATTCAGGCTTTTGCCGGCAGAATTCATGCTGTCAGACCAGCGCATCAGCAGCATATAGGCGCCGCCACGGGTTAACAGCATGTTCCATCGTGCGGATTGCTCTGGCCATGGCGCATTGAACATTCCCCGTTTCTGAAAGTCTGAAAAAATAAGGTCAGGTGCCTTTTCGAGATTTTTCTGGTTTGTTGGTGCATCGCCTCCGGCAAAGCCCTCGACACAGGTGAGAATTTTGCAGGCCATGCCAAGGTTCAAGCTGTCAGCGGCGGCGCTGAAATTATACAGCCATTGCCGGTCCTGCCTGTTCAGCTCCGAACAGGTGTTTAACAGGCGATTTGCAAAGGCTTTGCCGCCGATCGGCCGGTCGAGCCAATATTCATTTTTATAGCCACCAGAAATCTGCCCGCGCCGGCGCATATACTTCAGACCCTGGTAAGCCCAGTGATCAACCAGAACCGGCGCACGCGCACTGTTTGGCGCAATGTCGACGCCCTGCCCTGTCAACATCTCGTGCAATTCAGATATAAATAAAGGATCAGAAGCAATGAGATCAAATTGCCGACCTTTTCTTATACTTAGTACAGCAGCTACTCCAGCAGCCTGCCCGGCGGCCATGCCAACCGGAATCGTTCGTGCGCTGCTCTGGGCAAGCGCATCGAAACCTGCGCTGCGCCCGACAACCATGAGATTGCTGAACCCGACAGGAATAAGACTGCGTAGCGGAACAGCATACTGCTCAGGTTTTCCGGTTACATCTCCATGGTGATCAGGAACTTGCGCCTGGATATCAAGCGGGTATGAACCAAAACAGGCGCGGTCCACAAAATCACGGTTTTCGAGAACATCGTCAACCGTAAGAGTGTATTGCGCGAGAATTTGTCGGGATGTACGCACGTATAGCTCTGGAGCGACATCTGCAATACCTGCTGTAGACATGCCGGCAATATTTTTTTGCAAGAAAACCAGAAGCCGCGGCAACTCAGCTGTCGCCAGCTGTCGGGCCGCATGGCGTGATTCACAACTGAGTCCGTCAATACCAAATACCAGCAGGGCATTGACCAGCACGCTGCCATCGTTCTGGCGCCCAAGGTTAAGGCCACGCATGCGGATTCTATCAGTAGACGCGGTATACTTCTTCATTACATCACTGAAACCCCAGATACTTCTTCGCGTCCCGCCCAGCAGGCCACCAGAAACTTTCTGCCCCGAGAGAGCTGCACACATTTTCTGCCAGTCAGCATCTGCAATATTATCGAGACGGAAGACAAGTGTAGTCGCCATGTTTCTCGGAACACCCCACACATCTTCGCCATAAGCTTTCCAACCGGCCCCGGCCGCTATCGCCAGGTCTGCATCCTGAGTAGCGTCAATAATGCGGTTACCATATATAACGAGCGATTTGCCTGAATCAGCGTGGATTTCAACACCATCGACAATCACCGGTGCAATTGCGCTACGTAACGGCGGCTGAACACTGGTTATTAAATGTTCCGGCAGATCGCGATCGTCAGGATTAAGTGTCTGGCCTGGCCGAAAAAGAGGCATTGAAGCCGACCCGATAACCGGCAGAATGGTAAGAGCGCCTTTTACAACATCGAGATTTTTTTCGCGTCCGACCAGTCGTGCCAGTATTGCTTCCATTGTCGCAACATCAAATGAATGATCATCGAGTTCACGATATACTTCACCAAAAATTCCGCCGTTGAGCGGGCGGTTGAGACGATCCAGATTCAGATCAATCGTGTTAAGCCAGCCTCTGGTAAGCAACCCGCCAAGTTTCGGGCGTGTATCAATCAGCAATGTACTGGCTCCAGCACGTGCTGCAGCTATTGCAGCGGCAATTCCCTCAGCATCTCCGCCCGTCACGATCACATCATAATGACGATGCAGACTCATCAGCAGTCTGTCTGAAGATTGAGCCAGGCCGCAAGATAAGCCCAGAGAAAAACATGCTGTCACCAGGAACAGCGTCAGTTTTCTTATAAACAGTATATTACGTCCAGTTCTCTCTGCTCTTTTCAAGGGACTTCTCATGTCATGCAAAATCTCACATCTGAATTTGATTCACAGGAATTGCGTAAAAGCTTGCAACCGCATTACATACTCATAAAAATGGCCGGCACAACCCGGCGAACCAGTGCGAGGTGAAAAACCGGCGCCATCAGCCTCATTAAAGGGTTTCAAGCATCAGATAATTCTTCGATCCAGTCTTTTGCTGATGCTATGTCATAAAACAAAGCAAATTCTATTTTTTCGCGCAGTGAAAAACCGGCCAGACGTCTTTCCAGTTCAAGAGACTTTGGTCTCTTTTCGTCCATCACCAGCGCGCATTTGTTTCCGATACGTTTTCGATAAGTAGTAAGAAGCTCCGCAACGACAGAGACCTCGCTCAAATCTCGATGACGAAGCGACAGGCGCGCATCAACCAGCACAGAATAAACCCTGTCATCGTCAGGACTGCCAAAAGCCTCGCGAAAAGCCTCATCAGCCTGCTCTACGGTATTTATTCCCGCAAGAGTAAAAACTACGATGTGATCTTCTTTTTCGAATGTAACTCCCATAGATTCACCTGCCTGCAATCCTATCACCCATATTCAGTAAATTCAAATGACTACTTAAACCCTCTGGAAAACCACTTAGCAATCATTCCGGAATCTCTCTTTCAGCTAATTCGCTTGTTTCGTTCTCTTCTGCAGCGGCTTCGACCAGATTTCTATCCTTCTCGATTTCATTTTGCAGCTCTTCTTCGCTTGGAAGATAGTTCAAATATTTCGAAGCAAAAATCTGCCGGCCTTCATTTAATACCGAATACCTTGCGACTGCTTCACCTTTATCCGAACAAAGAATAAGTCCTATTGTCGGGTTATCCCCGGCAACCTTGAATCTATCTTCAAAAAATCGAACATAGCCATCCATCTGACCGACATCTTGATGTGTCAGTTTGCCGATCTTAAGGTCTATCAGCAGAAAACATTTCAAGATGAAGTTATAAAATACCAGATCGATGTAAAAATCATCTTCGTCAAAGCGAATATGTTTCTGCCTGGCCACAAAAGAAAACCCTTTGCCAAGCTCCAGAAGAAACGCCTGTAGATTATTGATAATCGCCTGTTCCAGATCACTCTCGTGTAAGGCCGGGGTGTCCGGTAGATTCAAAAATTCAAGTACATATGGTGACTTGAGCACCCGCTCCGGAGGAAAGGACTCCCCTGGCAGTCTTTCCCGGCTTGTTGAAGCAAGAGCCGTTTTTCCGCGATTGCCTATTATGCGCTCGTAATAGGATGAATGAATCTGGCGCTCAAGCTGGGCTTTGCTCCAACCACATTCAGCAGCCTCTTTTTCGTAAAAGTTTCGAGCTTCTTCATTATCAACCCGCATCAAGGCTCGATAGTGCGACCAGCCAAGGTTTGGATTGAAACCAGAACTCAGTTCGCTACCCGCCGGGTAGGGAATTGCCTGTATTACAGATTCGCTACCTGTCGGGAAGCCTTTTAAACTGGCATCAAATTCTCCACCCGAAAGGTGAGAAATCGTGAGCACATGATATGGTTCAGAGGATTTAGTACCCGATGGGTACTGAATTATCCGATCCGGGAAAGCCAGATAAAATTTTCTGAAATTCTGAAGATTTGGAACCGAAAAGCCCTTATTATATCTCTTCGTCAGGTTCTGAGAAAGCTGTCCAAGCACCTGTTTGCCGTAATCGGCGCGCTGCTCGCCCGATTGAATTGTTTCAACAATTTCACGACCTATGAGCCAATAAGCTGTAACCATGTTTGAGTTAACAGAACGAACAACATTAGAGTGCGCAATCTCAAGAATTGAGACAACGCGATCAAACAGGCCGTTGACGCCGGCTTTTTCAATTGCTTTCTTCTTTTCATTCATGACTGACATCCTTTTTTACGCTTAGAGGGCTTATCCGGCAATGTCAGATCGACACATATGCCTCCGATAAGTGGGCAAGAACTAAGCAAAAACTGAAGCCTCGCGAAAAGCCTCATCAGCCTGCTCTACCGTATTTATTCCCGCAAGAGTAAAAACTACGATGTGATCTTCTTTTTCGAATGTAACTCCCATAGATTCTCCTGTTCTGCAATCCTATCATCAACAGCCTGCTAATTCAAGACTGCTCAAACACACAACCCGGCATTGGCGCGATACGCACATCGCCATTAAACCGGCCAGAAATTGTGCGATCATGCCATATTCTTTTGCAGACAACCTCCGTACTATGGTATAACCTGCCTGTGAACATTTTTTGTAGTATTGTCTGGAACTGGATGACAAATGAGGTTGCCACTTGACCAGAACAAACAAACTTAACGGCTACCTTTGCGCAAATGGCTGGGAAGAAGCTCTCAGCCAGGAGCTTGTTGCGGCAAAAGCCGGCGACCATTTTTATTCTCCGGCACCAGGGCTGGTAGTCGGAGAATCAAGCTCGGCCGGGCTCAGATATGAACCGGTATTTGCCGGGCAGTGGTTCCCGGATTGCATGGAGGTTGAAGGAGATTCTATTGCTGATCTCATTCAAGCACTCGGCAACGCCCTCGACCCGATTCTCGACCAGAACCCGCTGCCATGGACACTGCACTGTTTCACCCCGGACCTTTACACTGAAGACTCGACATACTATGAGTTTCTCAGCGGCCGGTCAGCCCTGCTGCATGAAAAGTTCATGCAGCGCATGGCAAAATACCGGCGCCGCGCGCTTGAAAAATACGTGGACTGGTCGTCAATTGACGAGAAACGCCCATGCCTGCTGATCCAGGCTGTTCTGGTCGACACCGGCTACCTCTGGGTGAGTACTGCAAAAAGACTTAAAACCGAATTGGGCCGATTCGTGCCGTTTATGCGCAGCAATTCGCCCGGTTCGATCGCCCACGACCCGCAGGCGCCCTGCCGGTCATATTACAAGCTTGAAGAAGCCTGGCAGGTGGCTGGCATTTATCCGCGCAAAGGCGAAGTCTGCATCGATCTTGGCGCGGCACCCGGCGGCTGGACCTGGGCGGCTCTCAAACGCGGAGCCAGAGTCGTCGCCGTTGATTTTGCTGACCTCAGGCCACATGTCGAAAATCACCCGCACTGCGAGCATTCGCTCGAAAACGGCTACGCTTTTATGCCCGCCAGAACCGTCGACTGGATGTTCTGCGACATGATTGTCAAGCCGCTGGCAACGCTCGGTCTTCTCGATCGCTGGCTCGAACAGAAGGCCTGCCGAAAATTTGTCGTCAACGTAAAGTTTCGCGGCAAGCAGCCAGAGAGCATTCTGACGGCAATTGAAGAACTCAGACAGAAGCACCAGATCCCCCAGCTGATCGTTAAACACCTATACTACGACCGCAACGAAATCACCCTGATCGGCGGCCAGCTGAAAGTCTGAAACAGTCACTCCTCATCTAGCCGAGAGCCTGGCATAAGATGTATAATCTGAGTCGAATCATTGAATTCATAAAACCTGAGAAAAAAATGTAATTGGGCTCTTGTACGTTGGCGGGCATTGTGATAACCTTTGCACATCTCACAAAACACCCCCCGCCGGAGCCAACATACGTGCCCGTAAACGAGCTGATAGAGCGCTATCTCGAAGTGCTGGCCAAAGAACGACTGATGTCGCCGAATACCGTGCGCGGTTATCGCAGCGATCTCGAATTTTTTAAAAACTGGCTGGCGCAGAATAACGTTACCGAGGCCGAAAATCTCGAAACACTCAGCCATGCGCTGTTGCGCTCATTCTGGGCAGAACGCCGCAACAATGGCCTCTCGCCGCAGAGCATGCGCCGTGGCCAGTCGGCACTGCGCGGCCTCTTCAAGTTTGCCCGCCGCCAGAAGCTTATCGAAGCAAATCCGGCCGCAACCATGGACTCCCCAAGGCGCCAGTTGCCGCTGCCAAAAGCACTTAGCGAAGAAGACATCAACCTGCTGCTCAACGCACCAGACCTGCAGACCCTTAACGGCATGCGCGACCGCGCTATCCTTGAAACGCTATACGGCAGCGGCCTGCGCGTTTCAGAAGCAGCAACACTGACCATCGACAATCTCGACCTCGACGTGCAACAGGCGCGGGTAACCGGCAAGGGCAGTAAGGATCGCATCGTGCCGCTGACTCCGCTTTCCTGCCAGACCATACATGCCTATCTGCAGGCCAGAAACGCGCAGATGCCTCAGCAGAAGCAAAACCAGCACCTTTTTTTGAACAAATTCGGCACCGCACTCAGCACACGCTCGATGGCCCGCATCATCGACAAATATGCGCGCCAGCTCGCGATGATGATGAACATCACACCACATCAGTTCAGACACAGCTTTGCTACCCATCTTCTCAACAACGGCGCCGATATCCGGGCAGTGCAGGAAATGCTTGGCCACGAAAGCCTGTCGACAACACAAATTTATACGCGAATCAGCAAAGAGCGTCTGATGCAGACCTACAGACTCTCTCACCCAAGAGCAGGAGACAAAAATGACTTATAGAGGAACAACTATCCTGGCAGTTCTCAAAGACAATATTCTTGCCGTCGGCGGCGATGGCCAGGTAACTCTTGGCGAACAGATCATCAAGGCAAAAGCGGTAAAAATAAGACGCCTGAACGCCTACCCGATCATTGGCGGTTTTGCCGGGCACACTGCCGACGCCTTCACTCTTTTTGAAAGATTCGAAACCCGCCTAGAATCGGCATCGGGAAACATGACGCGCGCAGCCGTTGAGCTTGCCCGTGACTGGCGCCTCGACAAAGCCCTGCGTCAACTGCAGGCCATGCTGCTGGTCGGCAACTCAGATAAAATTCTGGTCTTGTCAGGACAGGGCGATGTGCTCGAACCTGACGAACCAATAGCAGCGATCGGCTCAGGCGCACCTATTGCCACAGCGGCTGCGAAGGCCCTTTTCCGCAACACGCAGCTTTCAGCAGTCGAAATTGTCAAAAACGCCATGGCGATTACCGCCGAACAGTGCATATACACGAATAATGAGATTGTTGTGGAGGTTCTTGAAAAGTGAACGAGAATATGATTCAGAAAGACGGCGAAATGACCCCGCAGCAGACCGTTGAAGAGCTTGACCGCTATGTTATCGGCCAGCACAAAGCCAAACGCGCGGTCGCTATTTCATTGCGCAACCGTTATCGGCGCCGCCAGCTCAGTCGCGAACTGCGCGAAGACATTCGACCCAAGAATCTGCTGCTGATCGGCCCGACCGGCGTTGGAAAAACCGAAATTGCCCGCCGTATTGCCAACATTTCAGGTATACCCTTTGTAAAAGTTGAGGCGACCAAGTTTACCGAAGTCGGTTACGTAGGTCGCGATGTCGACTCGATGGTGCGCGACCTCGTCGAAGTCAGCATGAGCCTGCTGCGTGCTCAACGAATCGAGCAGATGGGGCCAAAAGCACGCGAACGCGCCCACGAAAAACTGCTCGACACGCTGTATCCGGAGAGTCGAAAATATCACCCCCTAAGTGGCTATGAAAAACACTCAGACAAACATGGCAACCTGTCGATGTGTATAGAAGAGACTGATTCTGTATCGGCAAAACGCCAGCAGTTATCGGAACAATTGAAATCAGGCGAACTGAACGAAAAGGAGGTAGAAATCGACGTGAACGAACAGACGACACCGATGGTCGAAGTTTTCTCCTCCCAGACCGGCTTTGAAGAGATGGGCATTAACATGCAGGGGCTGCAGAGCATGTTGGGAAATATGCTACCCAGTCGACAGAAACGCCGCCGCGTAAAAATCAGCGAGGCCCGCGACATCCTGTTTCAGGAAGAAATGAACAACCTTATCGATCACGATGAACTGCAGAAAGAAGCGCTCAGTCTGGCTCAGGAGAGCGGCGTTATCTTTCTCGACGAGATCGACAAGATTGCCTCTTCCTATACAAGCAATACCGGACCCGATGTATCACGAGAAGGCGTTCAACGCGACCTGCTGCCACTCGTCGAAGGCACCAGCGTAATGACCAAGTATGGCATCGTCAAGACTGACCATATCTTGTTTTTTGCCGCCGGTGCGTTTAACGTCAGCAAACCGTCTGATCTGATTCCCGAACTGCAGGGCCGCTTTCCGGTGCGGGTCGAATTCGACGCGCTCAACATTGAAGACTTCAAACGCATACTCGTCGAACCGCAAAACGCCCTGACCCGGCAGTATAAAGCACTGCTCGGCGTTGACGGACTTGATGTCGAGTTCACCGATGACGCGATTGAAGCCATTGCCCGCTTCGCATTTCAGGCTAACGCTGACCACGAGAATATCGGGGCGCGGCGCCTGCACACCATCATGGAACAACTGATGGAAGAAGCAGCTTTTGATGCACCACAGAAGCTCAGCGGCAAGTATGCAATTGATGGCGGAAGCGTCGAAAAAGCCATTGCTCCGCTGCTCAAGAACCACGACCTGGCAAGATTCATTCTCTAATTTGAATCACAAGGGAGACACGAAATGTTTGAAAGATTGACCGGAACCGCTACCCTGAACCTTCTCGCCAAAGGGCTTGAAGTTTCATCGGTGCGGCACAAGGTAATTTCCAACAACATTGCCAACGTCAACACCCCACTCTTCAAGCGCCAGATTGTCACTTTCGAAGATGAAATGGCAAAGGTTTTTGACGGCAAAATCGATCTGGTCGGCAAACGCGAGAACAACGGACATATTCCGATCGGCGAGATCAACTACCATGATGTCGGGCCGACCACGATTAAAGACCGTATTCACGTAATGCGCAACGACAAGAACAACGTTGATATCGACGTTGAAATGAGCGATCTGGCCAAGAACACCATGACCTACCAGATCCATGCCACCCGCCTGGCCGCCATGTTTGCCGGACTGAATGACGTAATCACCAGAGGAGGTAAAGCCTGATGGGTATGTTCAGAGCAATTGACACATCATCTTCCGGTCTGACCGCCGAGCGCCTGCGTATGGACGTCATCTCGAACAACATCGCCAATGTTAATACCACCAGAACTGAAGACGGCGAACCGTTCAGACGCAAGATGGTTATATTCGAAGCGCGCAGCGCGCAGGGCCGCTGGCCTTTCCAGGATCGCCTGAACCCACAGCAGCCTGGAAAAGGCGTCAGAGTAAACGCTATCATGGAAGATATGGCGCCGTTCAAAATGGAGTATGACCCGAATCACCCCGATGCAGACGCCGAGGGCTACATTCGTCGGCCGAACATCAACATAGTGCACGAAATGGTGGACATGATCACCGCCACACGTGCATACGAAGCTAACGTAACCTGCATCAACTCGGCAAAGGACATCACCAATGCCGCACTTGGTATAGGAGGAAGATGATAAACAATGCGAGTAGTTGAACGAAATCCGTGGGTAGACATTAACAAGAAGCCAGAGAAACCATCGACCAATGCCAAAGAGCAGTGGGGTATGTTTCTCGACAAGTTTCAGACCGCTATTGACGAAGTCGATGCACTCGGCAAGACCTCGGAAAAGCTCACTCAGGATGCCGTTCTTGGTCGTGTAGACAATCTGCACGACGTCATGATTGCCGCAGAAAAAGCCAAGACCGCGATGAATCTTACCCTTGAAGTCAGGGGAAAAGTAATCGAGGCATACAAAGAAATAATGCGCATGAATTTTTAATTTTTAGGTCTTTACAGATTCATTCTGTCGTACTATAAATAATCTAGTAAACTTCCAGAGCCGGAAAAACATACATCATACACAGGGCACATTAGGGAGTAGGGAGTAGCAGACGATGACCGATTTTCTCAGGCAACTATGGGAACCGATTGCAAAATTACCCAGAAGCCAGCAGATAGCGCTGGCAGCAATAGTAGGCGTAGTAATTCTGGGTATCGCAACCGCCTCGATGTGGGGCACACAAAAAGAATTTACTCCGCTGTTCGAAGAAAAGCTCAAACTTGAAGATGCCGGCAAAGTAGTTGCCAAGCTTCAGGAGCTGACCATCGAGTATAAACTCGGTGCAGATTCCACCGACATTCACGTGCCCCTTCCTGACAAGTCATACATTCTGTTGCAGCTCGCCCAGGAAAAAACCCTGCCCCAGGCAAAAGCCGGCTGGCAGACACTTATCGATCAGCGCTCAATGTTTACCGGGCAGACGCAGCAGGAATTCGACCTGAACTATGTGCGTGGCCTGCAGGCCGAACTCGAAGAGACCCTTATTCGCATGGGTCCGATCGAAGAAGCCAGCGTCAGCATCGTCAAGCCCAAAAAAGAAGTATTTAAGGAAGATCAGCGCGAGCCTTCGGCCAGCATTCTGCTGAAACTCAGACCAGGCGCCGAAGTTAACCAGGACCAGGTGCGCGCCATTCGCGACTGGGTATGCTCAGCCGTAGAAGGCCTCAACCCTGACAAAATCAGAATCGCCGACACCGAAGCCCGCGATCTGACCAGGATCATCGAAGACGAAGAAGCGATGACCCTCGACAAAGTTCAGACCGCGCAGATGAAATACACACGAAATCGCGAAAACCACCTGCGCTCAGAACTGCAGAGCCTGCTCGAAAGCACTTTCGGTTACGGCCGTGCTATTGTCAGAGTTCGTCTTGATGTTGACTTTGACCAGAAGGAAGCGGTCAGCGACGTGGTAATTCCTCCGGTAGAAGGCATGAATTCAGGCCTTAAGCTCTCAGAGAAACTCGAAGAAGAAGAATATAAAGGTAAAGACCTCGTTGAAGATGGCGAACCGGGAGTCAATTCGAATCTGCCTCCTGGTGCACCGGCTTATCCAGGAACTGAAAATTCGACCTGGAACGAATACAAGCGCAACGCTGCCATCACCAACTATGAATTCACCAGATCCAAGGAAAAGTTTGTTAAGGAACAGGGCACCATCCGACGCCTGACTGTTTCGGTAGTTTTGAACGATGACCCGACCGCCATGGGCACGCTCGAAGAAAAGATCACTGAAATTGCCAAAACAACCGTCGGATTCGACAAAGAACGCGGCGACAAGCTCGCACTGATGGTATTACCATTCAGAAATGACGAACTTGATGCTGCCAAGGCTGCCTTTGACCTGAAGAAACAGCAGGAGAAACAGATGTTCATGATCGTTGTAGGCCTACTCATGTCATTCCCGGTATTTCTCGGCCTGATCTACATTTTTGTCAGGGTATCGAGAGCCAGAGCGCTCACCAGAGAACAGCAGCGCCTGGCCGAGGCCGCAGCAGAAGCCGAAGCACTCAAATTTGCGCGCGACAACGCTTCTTTGCGCCAGAATGAGCAGAAATGGCAGGATTGGGAAAGAAGATTCAAAGATATCAAGAATTTCTTCCCGGAAATTGGCGATCTTGAAGAAAAGAAGCGCAAAGTACAGGATCTGCGTCACCAGGCCTATCAGTATGCCATGAACAACGACGGCATGCCGGGCGACTTTGAAGAAATGACGCCCGAGGAACAGTTCATCTATCGCGAAGCATTCCAGAAAAAGGACAATGGAACTCTCGAAGAAGGCTTCAACAGACTCGACACCATTATCAAAGAACGCGACCGCGAAAGAGAAGAAGAACTCGCCAAGCTCAACGAGCAGGCGAACGCCCGCGAGCTTCTCGAACAACGCGTCAGAAATCTTGTCAGCAGCAAGCCAGAAGACGCCGTACAGGTATTGCGTCTGTGGCTGAACAAATAACAGGAGCCAGCATGTGAACCAGGAAGATGGACTGCCTCCTCTCAAAATTGAAGAACTGCCGATACTCGACATACCAGGTCGAGCCAAGGCCGCAATTCTGCTGATCTTTCTTGGCCCGGAAACCAGCGGCGCCATTCTGCAGGCGCTTTCAGATTCAGAAATTGAAACCCTGACCATCGAAATTGCCAAGCAGCGCAAGATTTCGACCGAAGATAAGCTCGCGGTGCTGTTTGAGTTTGAACAGCAGATGATGGCTCGCAAGTTCTACGCCGAAGGCGGCCTTGAATACGCCAAACATCTGCTTGAACAAACTATCGGCCCGGGCAAAGCTCTTGAAATCCTGGCTAAAATGGGTACTTCGCTGCAGATTCAGCCGTTTGAAGCAGCGCGAACTGCCGACCCAACCCAACTGGCAACACTTATTCAGAATGAACACCCACAGACAGTGGCTCTTATTCTTGCTTACCTGCAACCCGAAAAATCTGCGGTTATTCTGCAGTCAATGACGCCGGACACTCAGGTAGAAATTGCCAAGCGCCTGGCGTTGATGGACCGCACCAGTCCTGATATCACCCGCGAAGTTGAGAACTACCTCGAAGAGCGCCTGTCTTCGATCATCGGGCAGGATTTCACCAGCGTCGGCGGTATCGATTCTCTTATCGGCGTATTGAACGCGGTAGAACGCGCAGTCGAAAAGAACATTATCGAAACCATGGAAGTTCAGGAACCAAGCTTGGCCGAAGAAGTCAAGAAGCGCCTGTTCGTCTTCGAAGATGTGGTGCTTATCGACGACCGCAGTCTGCAGCGCCTGATGAAGGAAATCGACATGAAAGACCTCTCGATCTCGCTCAAGGGCGTTACCGACGAAGTCAAAGAAAAATTCTACAAGAACATGTCGAAACGTGCGGCAGAAATGCTCAAAGAAGAAATGGCATACATGGGTCCGGTGCGCATGCGCGATGTCGATCAGGCTCAGCAGCGTATCGTGGCCATAGTGAAGAAACTCGAAGCCAGGGGCGAGGTTGTAATTTCTCGACCGGGAGAGGAGGAACTGATTGGCTAAGACGCAACTTGGAAACAGCACAGGCCTTGAAATACTCGCGAACATCATGCGGCATTGCGATGCCAAAACGAATCGCCATATTCTTGGCGGCCTGCAGAAGGAACTGCCACAGATTGTCAGCGAACTGCGCCGGCACATTCTTCTCTTCGACGACCTTGCTTATGCCGATGCACGCGGTTTGCAACGCCTGCTCAAAATCATCAGAATACGTGATCTCGCGGTTTCATTGCAGGGTGCCCCGGCTGCTGTTCTTAAAAATATCGCAGCCAACATGTCACAGCGCGCCCTCAACGATCTCAAGGACGAGATTACCAGGCTTGGCAAGGCACGCGACCAGGAAGTCGATGCCGCCAGAGACCGTATCATGGCAGTCGTTGCCGAGCTGATGAACGGCAAAGAACTGTTCATTTCCCGCCCGAATGATGACCTCGTCTATTAAGGGAACCGCATAACATGGGTAAAATTTACAAGCCGCACCAGATAAAAATCGACAGTCAAAAGCCGATTTTCATTGATCACCGGCAAAAAATTGCTAAGCCAGAAGTCGATCTCGAACCGGCAGAAGACGCTTTTGCTGTAGAGACTTTTCGAGCCCTGTCACCCGAACATCTCGCCGGATCTGGCGAAAAGATCTTGACAAAGCAGGCGCAGAAAGCGGCTGAACCAGGGGCGGATCAGGCAAGGCCTGACGCTGAAAAAGCAGCGGCAGAGCCGGTTTCATTTCTTTCGCCGGCAGCAAAGAAGTCACGGCATGCCGCCGCTCTTGAAGCAATAAAAATCAAGGAACTTGAACTGGAAGCTCTTGAAGAAGAGCTACGCAACTGGGAAGAAGAGCTCAAAGGCAAAGAAGGCAAGCTGACGGCACAAGAACAGGACTTCAGCCAGAACATGCTTAAAAAGCGGCACGACGCCGACTCCGACGCGAACCAGAGCGTGCAAACAGCCCGCGAAACTGCCGCTACAATTGTAGAAACCGCAAAAGCAGAAGCAGAGGCGATCAAAAAAGCGGCCAGGCTCGAAGTTGATTCGGTGCGCGATAAAGCCTATAAAGAGGGTTTCGCTCTTGGCGAAGAAAAGGGCATCGCAGCCGGTGAAAAGCAGGGCCTGCATGAAGCATCACTTGACTGGCAGAACCTCATGCTGGAAAGCGAAGCACTCATCAACGAACTGCAGACCTCCCGTATGGGCATTCTCAAGGCATCAGAAGAAGAGATGCTCAAGCTCGTCATCGCTTTTGCCCGCACGGTAATCAAGGTCGAACCGATCGCCCAGCCCGAGATCGTTCTTAAAAATATCGATCAGGCACTCAACCGCGTATCCGAAGTCGACAAGGTGGTTTTGCGCATCAACATCAGAGACAAAGCAATGTGTCAGGCGCATAAAGACCAGTTCATGGCCCGCCTCGGTTCGATCAGTGAACTTCGCATCATTGAAGACCCGACTCTTTCGCCCGGCGGCATCAAGATCGAAACTGGCGTTGGCACCATCGACGCGACCATCGAATCACAGGCCCGCGAACTTGAACGCGCGCTGCTCAACAAGTTTAGAAAAACCCAGGCAAATACATGAGCGACATCTCATTTTCAGACTACGCAGCGACTCTCGCCAACACAGATCCGATAAGAGTTAACGGCAGAGTCACTCAGGTCGTCGGTCTGTTGATAGAGGCAACCGGCCCACAGAATCCGGTCGGCGATGTCTGCCACATTGTTACCCCAACCGGCCCATTGCCCTGCGAAATCGTTGGTTTCCGCCGCGGCAGCGTGCTGCTCATGCCGTTGATTCATACCGAAGGCATCAGGCAGGGCAGCGAAGTTATTCCGACCGGCACTCCGCTCACCGCGCCGGCCGGCGACGAACTGCTTGGGCGCATGATCGACGGTCTCGGCTTCCCGATTGACGAAAAAGGCGATCTTTCGCCGCAGATAGCAAGGGTTCCCATCAACCGGGACCCCCCGAATCCGATGACTCGCAAGCGCATAAAAACTCCCCTGACAACCGGAGTAAAAGTTATCGACAGTCTGCTGACCATCGGCGGCGGCCAGCGCATGGGTATTTTTGCAGGTTCCGGCGTCGGGAAAAGCACGCTTATGGGCATGATCTGCCGTTCTTCACAGGCAGATATCAATGTTATTGCACTGGTCGGCGAACGAGGCCGCGAAGTTCGCGAGTTTCTCGAAAAAGACCTTGGTGAGGAAGGCTTGCGGCGCTCGATTATAGTTGTAGCGACTTCTGATCAGCCCGCGCTGGTTCGCGTCAAAGCAGCATTTACCGCAACTGCCATCGCAGAATATTTCAGAGACCGTGACAAAAGAGTAATGCTGATGATGGACTCAGTTACCCGCTTTGCGCTGGCTCAGCGCGAAATCGGCCTGGCAGTAGGCGAACCGCCAACGACCAGAGGCTATACACCGTCTGTATTCTCGCTGCTCCCCAAACTTCTTGAACGCGCCGGTACTGCCAAAAAAGGCTCAATCACTGGTATCTACACAGTACTTGTCGAAGGCGGCGACATGGATGAACCGGTTGCCGACGCAGTGCGCGGTATTCTCGACGGGCATCTGGTGCTCAGTCGCGAACTTGCTCACCAGAACATCTATCCCGCGGTCGATATTCTCGCCAGCATTTCCCGCCTTATGCCCGAAATCTGCGAAAAATCCCACCTCGAAATGGCCGGCAAGCTCCGCAACATTTATTCCACTTACGTAAAAAATGCCGACGCAATCAGCCTGGGTGCATACAAAGCCGGGTCCGATCCTAAGATCGACGAAGCAATACAAAAGCATCCGTTGATCGAGGGCTTGATCAAGCAGGGAATTAATGAAGCGGTTCCTTTCGCAAAGTGCCTTGAAGCATTGAGTAAAATTGTCGGTCAGGGCGGCTGATCATGGCATTTGTTTTTCGCTTTCAGCAGATACTGCAGATCTGCCTGCACGAAGAGAACGAAGTTAAAACGCGTCTTGCCCAGAAAGACGGACAAATTGCCGGAATCAAGGCAGAAATCAAAAAATTTAAAGACGAATATGCTCAGGCCCTCGACAATAAGATTCTCGATCTGCAGGCCGGAAATATGACCAAAGTTCAAATGTATCCGGCTTACCTGGCGCGGCTTCAAAGAGCATGGGAGTTTAATGAAGAAGAACTTGAGCGACTCGAAAAGCAGCGCCAGAAAATTGTCGACGAGCTTATGGTCAAGCGCCGCAGTCGCATGACCTACGAAAAAATGCGCGAAAAAGACGAAGCCGCCTATACCAAGGAAATGCTTAAAAAAGAGCAGAAAAAGCTCGATGAATACGGCAACCGTATTCGCAAATCGGCAGGAGATAACGACGATGCTTGAAAATATGAACAAAATCCTCGAACGCATCGACGGCCTTAACCAGAGTTTTAAAGGCATGGCACACAAGCGCGCGCGGCGCCAGCAACAGACTTTCGCGGCAGCCATGATTGAAGCCACCAAAACCCCGGTATCAGCCGGAATAAATGCCACGCCAGCAACCAACCCGGCAGCAACCAGCATTGCCAACAATATCAAATCCGATGTCGAAACGCTGATTGAGAAGTATTCTAAAGAGCACAAACTCAGCCCGCAGCTTGTGCAGCAGCTGATTGCCGTCGCTTCAGGCAACAACCCGCAGGCTGTCGACAAGCAGGGGAATCTCGGTCTGATGCAGGTTAAACCTGAGATTTTCAACGAACTGGGCGGAGAAAATCCGCTCGATCCCGAACAGAATATAAAAGCGGGCACCAAACATCTTGCTGACATGCTGCAACGCAACGGTGGCGACGTATCGCTCGCACTCGCTGCCTACAACAGTGACCCGGCCACGGTAAAACGCTTTGGCGGCGTGCCGCCCTTCCCTTCGACACAAAATTTTGTCAGCCAGGTTCTTAGCGGACTGGGCACCGAAGACAAAACAAAATAAGGAAATCTTTTCATGCCTGAAAAAAAAGAAACTCCGGCAGTTGAGCCTATAACCGCTGCACAAGGGGCAAACAAGCAGGCCCTGGTCGAGCAGGAGCAGGAAGAGCGCAAACCCTCGCGAATTTTTCTTGCGCTCAGCCGCCTGATGTTCTTGTTCCTGCTTGGTTCACTCGGTATCGCCATCTTCCTGTCGATTCTGACCGTCGATTTTCTCAACTTCTACCCGATTCGTCATCGGATCCCGGAGAGCTGGCGCAACACATGGCCGTTTGAACAGTATTTCGATTTTGTGCAACTACACCAGCTCCCGGAAGAAGAACGCTACCAGCAGCTTATGCTGCAGGAACAGGAGCGTTTCAACCGACTGATCACCGAAGGCAGCAAAGATCTTGAAGCCCGCGCCAAGTCTCTAGAAGACTCATATCGCGGACTGATAAGATCGCAGAAGGAACAGTACGGCCGCGAAATGGAAGAATTGCGCAAACAGAGAGAAGAACTGACTCTCGAACAGAAAAAACTCGCCGACGATCGGGCTGATCTCGAAAAGCGCAAGGTTGCCGTTGACGAACTCTCGAACCGCCTGGCCTCAGAAACTCTCAATCTTGAATCAAGTCTGATCCGGTTTATGGAGCAGGATAATCGGCTTGATCAGGTGCGCAGCATCGCAGCTCAGATGGAACCAAAGTCGCTGTCGACAATTTTCGACGAAGTCCCTGACGACAAGCTTATTTACGAAATCCTTTCCGGGATGATCCCGCAACATTCCGGGAAAGTGCTCGGATTCATGGACCCGGAAAAAGCCGGCAAGATAATGAAAGTCGGAAACCAGCCGCTTCTTCTGCCAGAGCCCGGGCCGTCAAGAACCTATGTTCCACCGAGTCTGCAGAACCTCATCGACGAAACTCAGTCAAATTTGCGTTGATTCGCTTGTCAGACAAGCAAAAACGCTATAGCATGGGGTAATGCAAAAATCATTTTTTAATCCGTTTTCTCACGGCTTTTTCAGATGTGCGGCGGCAACTCCGCTGGTCGGCCTTGCCCGGCCCATGCATAATGCCTCATGTCAGATCATCATGCTCAAACAGTGTCATGAAAAGCATGTAGGCGCCGTTGTTTTCCCAGAACTGAGCCTGAGCGGTTACACGGCCCAGGACCTGTTTCATCAGCAGAGCCTGCTAGACGAATGCGAATCGGCTCTGCTCTCGCTGGTAAGCGCCAGCGCCACTTATGACCCTTTGATCGTTACCGGTCTGCCTCTGATGCTTTCCGGGCGGCTGTTCAATTGCGCTGCTGTTATCCAGGGCGGGCGCCTTCTTGGCCTGGTGCCTAAAACCTACCTGCCCAACAACGGTGAGTTTTACGAAAAACGCCATTTTTCGCCGGCAAAAGAGTTGCAGCACCAGTATATAAATATCTGCAACCAGACTGTCGCCATCGGCAGTGATATTTTGTTCCGCTGTCAGGAGAACCCCGACGCGATTATCGCCGTAGAAATCTGTGAAGATCTCTGGGCCCCGGTGACGCCATCGAGCTGGCTGGCCATGGCAGGCGCCACGATTATCTGCAATCCTTCAGCAAGCAGCGCGATCATCGGCAAGCCGGAATACCGGCAGCTGCTGTTAAAATCGACTTCAGCCCGTTTGCTCAGCGCCTATATCTATAGCGGCGCCGGCCAGGGCGAGTCAACGACCGACCTGGCCTGGGATGGACACGCTCTCATCGCCGAAAACGGTCAGATTCTCCAGGAAAACGAACGCTTTGACGCCTCCGGCTCGCTTATAATCAGCGACATCGACGTCGAGAAACTGCAGCTGGAGCGCATGCGCAACAGCAGCTTCAAAGATTGCTCAGCCGAGCATAATTCAGAAACCCGCAAATTCAGGACTGTTGAGTTCAATGTCACCAGGGTCAAAGCTGATGAACCACTTTTGCGAGATGTCGCGCGCTTTCCTTTTGTTCCGGACTCTCCGACTGTTCGCCTGCAACGCTGTCAGGAAGTGTTGAACATTCAGATACAGGGTCTGGCAACCCGCGTGCAGAGCTGTGGCATTGAGCGTCTGGTTGTCGGGGTTTCTGGCGGACTCGATTCGACACTTGCGCTGATCGTAGCCTGCAAGGTTTTTGACCGCTTAAGCATTTCGCGCAGTAACATTATCGCCTGCACAATGCCTGGCTACGCCACTTCCGACAGCACAAAGAGCAGCGCGCTCGATTTGATGAAAACTCTTGGCGTTGGCGCCAGAGAGATAGACATAAAGCCTTCCTGCCTGCAGATGTTCAAAGACATCGAGCACCCTTTTGCTCATGGCGAGAAGCTTTACGATATAACCTTCGAAAACGTTCAGGCCGGCGAACGGACATCTCACCTGTTCAGGCTTGCTAATGCCAATAACGCACTGGTGGTTGGCACTGGCGATCTCAGCGAACTTGCGCTTGGCTGGTGCACTTATGGAGTCGGTGATCATATGTCGCACTACAACCCCAATGCCTCGGTGCCCAAAACTCTCGTGCGCTACCTGATCAACTGGTTTATCGACAACAACGAGTTTGGTGACAAGGCATCGAAAATTCTTCGCGGAATTGTCGATGGCCAGATTTCACCAGAACTTGTGCCGGGCGAAAATAATTCTGAACCGGCACAGATCACCGAAGACACGGTTGGCCCCTATGAATTGCAGGATTTCAACCTGTATTACCTGTTAAGATACGGGTTCAGGCCATCCAAAGTCGCCTATCTGAGCTGGTGCGCCTGGGGAAAAGGCAAAGGTCGCTACGATTTTGCCACGATAAAAAAATGGCTGGCAGTATTCATAAAACGCTTTTTTGGTCAGTCACAATTTAAACGCAGCTGCGTGCCTGACTCACCGAAGGTAGGTTCGGGGGGTGCCCTTTCTCCACGCGGTGACTGGCGAGCGCCAAGTGATGTGTCCGCCGAAATATGGCTTAACCAGCTGAAAAACAACACCCCTGAAAGCTGATTGGCAGATCGTATTTTTTTTGTTACAATTTAAATTAGATCTGAGAGGATAAGAGTCTTTCCTGTTTTATGCGAGCGATTTTGTTGTCCCGTTTTAGCATGTGAAAAGCGGTTGACTTATAAAAGCTCGTTAACAACGGCCCTCACTGAAAAGTTTACTTTTCAGTAGACCTTGCAAAAGGTCGAGTAACCCAACAATATCCCTTTATGAGCTGCTCGAAAAGGCGGCTCTTTTTTTTGCCTGTTCGGATTCTCAGGGAATCTGAGCCACCATGCCGTTAATCTGCTGCGCATTTTCATGCACACCACGGGTTGCCATCTGAACTTTGCGGCGAAGTTCGGCATACTTTTCCTGCCGTTGCGCGCGTTCCTGTTCGAGCTGATGAGCGGCATCGGCAACAAGCGACGCGGGCAGCACCGACGGCTCAACACTCGCCACAGACGGTGACTTGCCTGTCTTTGCCTTCACAGAAGCAGCAGGCGCCTGCGCTTTCGCAACATTATTGTCGCCTTGCTCCAGAGCAGCCGAAAAGCCTGGGTTAACAGCATTTTCAGAATAATCCGCGTCATGAAATAATACAGTAACCGCAACATCCTTGCGTGATTCAAATTCTTCAACAAGCTGTTCAAATTTGACTTCGACAGTTTCGTTCTCGTTGATCAGTGCCACTTTCTGAGGCTCTTTGCGCACGCGCGCAAGCTGATAATTCTGCAGTCTGTTTCTGAGAGCATTTATTCGCGCGTTCATATCTTTATTTGAGGACTTCTGTGCATCAGCACTGCCAGCTGACGACAAAATCAGACCTGCCAGAACAAACCAAATACCAAAGCTGCGCATTATTAACCTCCGGAATCTCTTGTGTTCTTCTGGAAGTATCGGCACTCAGCCTGGCAAACTTGAGAAAATTTATGTGTCGCTGCCGTAGGCGCCAAGCTGGCCATTGCGGTCAGAAGCCGAAACCAATGGCGAATCTGCTTTCAGATTATAATCAAATTCACTGGCGCTGCCGCCGACGAACTGCGGATCGGCATTGATGATCGGCGCTCCGAGCTGATCACAGTTGCGCGTAGCCTGCAAAAAGCCATAGATATTGTTATACACATAGCTTCTGCCTAAGGTTTTCTCGTCGATGCCATAGCCAGCGCCCGGCTGCTGTCGGTTCACAACAATACAGTTCTTTAAATTCTGAACATCGGCACCATCGATGATAACGCCGTTTGCCGCATCAACAGTAATATACTGGTGGTCGCCGCTGCAACCGCCGATCAGCAGGCCGGTCTTCATCGACTGCAGCAGACCATTGCGCAAGCGCGGTAGCGAGCGGTCAACAACCCTAACCGCAACTTCACGAACGTTTCTGACATCAAATTTCGTCAGAGAAAAGTCGCTGTTACCAGCCAGGCTGAGCCCGGTCTGACCGCCCCTTACCCTGACATTCTCAAGACTGCAGTTATAGGTGCTTTCGGCCCTGAAACTGCTGTCACAATCTTCAAAGGTCATATCCAGCAATGCCGTTCCGCTCGCTCCCTGTAGCGCAATACCTGTCTGGCAGTATCTTACCGTGACATTCTCAATCTGATAATCGCCATTATAGACAGTCAATCCCTTTTCTGCGCCAGAAATTACCAGATGACGCAAAATACTCTGATTCTGAGCGGCACCCGGCACCATGCGTATGCCGTCCCAGTCGGTTTTTCCAGCCAGAGCAGCTGCCGAAATAAATCTTATCGGCTCGGTTAAGCTGCCTTCGGCAAGAAGAGTGCCCTCTACGATCAACTCGCAGATTTCCGGACGATAACCAGCCTGGCCTTCATCAATGTTACTGAAACGAATGGTTACACCGGGTTCAATTGACATGGTGCGCCCGGCCGGCACAATCAGGTCGCCGTTGAGCGAAATCGGGCTCCAGCTCTTTTTCCAGACCAGATCTTCACTTATCTTTCCCGCCGGCACAATGCTGAGACTGGCCGACATTGATGAAACGTTGCCATCAAGATCAACGGCCTGCATGGCATAACGATAAAGCCGCCCTGGCACAGTGTCGTCATCGGAAAAGCTCTCTTCAACGGCAAAAAGCATGCTCTCGTCGTTGATCAGAGCAAAACTGCCATCGCCTTCCCCACGAAAGACACGAAAGCCTGCTAACGGGTCAATGCCCAGATATTGCCATTTTAACACTGGCCCGCTGCTGCCCTGACTGACCTTGAAATTGCTGACCGCATCGGGCGCACCGGCGAGATCACCGCGGGGCACTGTCTTAAACGAGCCCTGCTCCGATATGAATCTGCGGCCATCGGCAGTCAGACCTTCAACTTCAAACAAATAGTCAGCGCCGGGGAAAAGCCCGTCGAGAATAATCTGATGTTTCGCCAGCACCTGCGTCGGCAAAGTCTGCACGCGCGCACTGTGCCTCTCACGCCAGCCAAGCCATACCGACAGCGGTTCCAGACAGGTAATATCAATAACAGCATCAGTGCTGCCACGGCGCGAAACGACAAAACTGATCATATCGTCAAGTGGCTCAAGTTTGAAGTTGACGCCCTCCTGAACCAGCCCGTAACCCAGCTCTATGGTCTTTGAAGCGAGAAAATATCCGCTTCTCTCTACTTTGAGCCGATGCGTCCCGACATCGAGTGATGTAAACGAATAATTGCCCTTTTCATCGGTCTCTGCTTTAAACAGTGAACGATGTGAAGTTACCACGGCACCACTGATCAGGTGACCGTTCATGTCGGTTATCAGACCCGAAACAGCACCGCGTTGCGTTCCCATTTTGTTCTCACAGCCAACGAGCAGCAGAGCGGTAAGCAGAAGCATCGCCAGCAGTCTTCCCTGACGTGAACCGAGGTAAGCTTGAACGCATTTAATCAATTTCATCAGTTACAACCTTGAACTGCCATAGCGACCCATTTCTGAGCCATAATAGTCCTGCAGGCGCAGTGTAGAGTCAGGCGCCAGATTATAATCAAACGGGTTGCCGCCAACAAACTTTGGATCAGTCTGTACCGCGCCGACGCCGGCAGAGCAGCCCTGATAAGCTGTGTTAAAGCCATAAACGTTGTTAAAGTCATATTCGGGGGCAAGAAACGAGCTGTTGTTTATGCCAACACTACCCTTTTGCAAACGATTAATGACAATGTTGTTCTCAATTGTCACTTCGCCCTGCTCGACGAGAATGCCGTTGTATGCATCGATCGTGCAATGATCGATAAAGTTTTCGCGGCTGTTGAGAAGTTTCTCAAGTTTAACCGCAAGCCCGGTTTCGGCGACAATAAGGACATTGTAGATTTTCGACTTGCCGAAAGTCCCGGTTATGCCCGTCTGCAGACAATCTATGAATGTGTTGTAGACCATCAGCTGGTCGTCGGCATAGTCGGTAAAATTCTCGATCGCCATGCCAACTTGAGAAAATTCTGTATCATAAACAAGCACACGCCGGCATTTGTTGATCTTGAGCGCCACTCCGGCAATCTCTTTAAAGCTGCAGTTCTGAAGTTCCAGCGTATCCTTCAAGCCCGCAAGTGACACGCCATTTTCTGAATGTGTTATCACCAGATTCGTTATCTGTATGCGATCTGCGGCTACTTTTAAAGCATATCCGCTGCAGCCAAACATTTGAGTATTATTGATTTCTGAAACGCCGGTCATACTCGACAGAACCCGAATGCCTGCCCAGTGGTCGCGCTGGCCAGATCCTTGCAGAGGCCCGAATTTAACCGGGTTTTCTGCTGTACCCTGCAATGAAATTCTTCCGTTAACCTGTATTTCAACCCTCTGCTCATCGAGCCCTGCCGCGAACGCGTCAGTGTCGGCGATCAGAAATTCGCTGCCAGCTTCAACCGCGAACGTTACTCCAGCGGCGATGACCAGGTCAGAATGAATTGATACCGGTGAATCGGCGACACTGATAGTCACATTTCTGTTTATGATGCCAGGAACAAAAACTACTTCAGACACTCTTTTGTCCGATTCGGCACCAAATGAATTGACCGCAGTAATCGCGTAACGGCAGAAAGTTCCTGATTCAGCGTTAATATCGGCAAAAACGCGTTCGCGCAGACCGGCCGCACTATCGTTTATTCGTTGCCATTCATCGTCGTTAACCTTGCGATAAATATTGTAACCCTGCACCGAAGAGCTCGAAGACGCGGCATCCCACTCAACTTCGACTACCCCAAGAGCAACAAGCGGGCGCAGACGTATGGCAGACGGCGTGTCAGGCCGATCAGAATCTTCGGTCTGAAAGGGAAAATCATACGAGTAATGGCTTATGGCGCCATCGTCGATATACTGAACCCGAAAATGGTAAACCGTTTCGGGCTGCAGATCGGTCAAAATCACGGCATGCTGTTCGGCCGGCCGTTCCTCGCGATAGATAGTGCCATAACTCATGGTAGTGCCATATTCGACATTGCAAATTACGCTACGATAGGTGTTCCAGGTAATGCGTGCGCTTGTCGAAGCAACATCAGCGACCTGTACATTGAAAATACGATGCGGCGCGTTGGCACGATCAAGCCTGATCGACTCAATGACGGTAGCATCGCCTGATTTAATCTCGATTTGCCGCTCTTCAAGAGCAAAATCGTTGTGCATCACCACGATATTATTCAAGCCTGCCGGCAGTTCAGAGAGATAAAACCCACCGTCAACTCCGCTGTAAACTTTTTCCTGCTCAGCAAAGATCGAAAACACCACGGCGTTAACCACGGCATTGCCATCAGCATCTATGACCCGACTGCTCAAACTGCCGGTCTGCGACTGACGCAGACCACAACCAGACAACAACGCCAGCAAAAGCAGCATCGCTGTTAGAACGCTCACCGGCAGGAAGTTTTTACGTTCAGTCAGGAACATTCTCTGCTCCCACCGTCTCAAAATCATAACCCATGCCCTTGAGCGGGCTGCCGGAAGATGGCACGTAGCTGTAACTCAGCTTTGGAAACTCAGCGAACGGGTCGCCGCCCTCAAGAGCCGGGCCACTTGCCTGAGTAAACGACAGGTCAGCTGATGCAGCCAGCACAGTGCCATCTGAATTCGCATACTTGCTGGCCAGCGACGTTACGTTCCAGACTGCGTTGTTCTGAATCGTCACCGTATTGCTGGCAGTAGCGATATTATAGGGCACAGCGCCGGTATAAAGCACTCCAATACCGTTACGCGATTTATCGACCAGCATCAAATTGCTTCTGATAACCGCTTGAGCGGTATCTCTTATCTCAAGGCCAATATTAGCATGCAGAGTATTGCGCCGAATCTCGTCGCGACCACGACAGATAAGGCCGGTGCCGGTTGAACCCCAGCCGACCGTATTGTATCTGACGATAGAAGTTACACCAGTATTTCCAACATCAAGGCCGCTGACCCCTGAAAAGCTGATCTGGTTGCGCTCAACCGCAGCATACTTGTTATCGCGGCAGACAATGCCATAAACACTACGGATAACCTTGTTATCGGTTATTGTCACGTTAACATTGTTCTCACGTATCAGCATGCCCGAAGTACAGCTGTCGATGGTAAGCTTCTCGATCAGCAGATCAGAACGGGCTGCAGCACATTTTATGCCAGCCACACGACAGCTGATAAAACTCGATGCGGTTACCTGTGGCAGTCCTGAAAGGCCGTCCAGACCACACTCTGCCAATGACAGATGCAGTCCCTTGATCAGGCTGGCGCCAAGATCAGAGGCAACATCAAAAATGATTCCCTGCCAGTCTCCAGCTGCCGGAGCACCGCTGCTTGAGGTCATTACTACCGGCTGATCGGCTGTACCCTGTATCAGCAGTGTTCCCTGAACGCGAAGCTCAATCAGGTCATCAGCAGACTCTGAATCCCACTGGTTTCCGCGCGACACGTTTATGGTGACACCTTTGTCAATAACCAGGCTTGCTCCGGGAACCACGGTAAGATCACCAGTAAGCTGATATGGCGAATTCTGGGCTCTCCACACCGCGTTCTGCGTCATTACCCCAGGCATCAGAAATGATTCGACAGCAGAAGGCGAAGACTCTTCACCGCTGCCAGCAAGCCTGGTAATGCGGTAATAGTATTTGACTCCGGGAGTTACGCTGTTGTCAGAATAACTGTTCTGGTTAACTGATCCGGCAAGAGTAAACGGGCCCTGTGCTGATTCGGCGCGGTATACTTTGAATCCGGCAAAGTCAGCAGCTGTATCGCTGTCCCAGTCGATCTTGACGATGTTCGAGTTGGCAACCTTGCTGAGCATCAGACCGGTAGGCGCTTCTGGCCGCAACGTATATGCCGTGTTGAAGGTAATCAGGCTTGATTCGATATTGCGACCAGCCTCATCAGTGGCAACACATTTGAGTCGGTAAGTGCTGGCCGGCACCAGTCCGGTCAATGAATACTGGTGTGTAAAAATCGCATCAGTATCGCTGAAGGTTGAGTCCTCGAGCATGGCGCTGCGCCCGTATTTAACATAACCTTTTGCCTTCTGGCGCGTATAGAAAATCACCGAGGCAGAAGTCGAAGTAATCGAACTGACCTGAACATCAAAAATGTCGCCGTCAGATACCAGTGCGAATGTCACATTGTCAACAGTTTCGCCACTTATCACATCAACTGCACGCGTCTGTGTCTGATAGTTTTCACGCGAAACTGTCAGCTCGGTAGTTTGCGCAGGCAAAGACTCCAGCAGCCATTTCCCATAAATATCAGACAGGGTCGAGGCTTCGGGAGCGGCGACTCGAACGCCGCTCAACGGGTTGCCGTAAGAATCGGTCACAATACCGGCAATCCCACCACGACCCGCCGTTTCTGAGTTCATGCAACCGGCGTGCGCGAGCAGTACAACAAACAGCAAAAGTGTCAGAATAATTCTAATTTTTTTCATTCAACCATAGTTCTCGGAAAAAATCGCAAGAATCATTAGAAACAAAAGGTTGAAAGAAAAACAAAAATGGAGTTACATTTTTCTGGCGAATAAGCTATTGTGAACAAAAGAACTTGAGGTTACCTCAGGAAAGGAAAGTGTTGATGAAAAAGATTTCGCTTAGAGCTGAAGAAATGCAGGCTTCTCCGATCCGCAAACTTATACCCTTTGCAGTTGCGGCCAGAAAGAAAGGCATTAATGTTTTCCCGCTCAACATCGGTCAGCCAGACATACCCACCCCACTGCCAATTCGCGAGGCAATTCGCAATTTTGACCAGGAAGTTCTTGCCTACAGCCCGTCGCAGGGCGAAGATTTTCTGGTAGAAGCCTTTTCCGGCTATTACCGCCAGAACCGTATTGAACTTGCCCCCGAAGACATTATCGTTACTACCGGCGGCAGCGAAGCAATCTTTTTCGCTTTTCTTTCGATCTGCGATCCGG
>MFYY01000256.1:0-732 GCA_001787855.1 Candidatus Riflebacteria bacterium GWC2_50_8
GGGTATGGCTCTTGGCGGCGGTCCGCTCGGTATACCTGCAGAGCGGCAGGAAGCTCGACGTGCAGATTTAGAACCTTCTCGACTGCCTCTTTGAATTTGGCAGGGTGGGCGGTGCCAAGAAAAACGCCCTGTTCGCCAGCGTGCAGGGATTGTTGCAGAGCGGCTGCGGCAACGGCCGCGTGCGGTTCAGAAAGGTAGCCGCAGCGCTTGAGCTCACGCAGAGATTCAGCAGTTTGTTCTTCCGAAATCGAAATCCCTGAAAGCTCGCTGAGTGGCTGATTCATAGCGGCGAACACCGTTTCAACTCGCGGCCAGTTGCTGGGTTCAGCGACATCCATGGCGTTCGATGCCGTCGCCACAGTTTTTGCCGGAGCCCAGGCGCCGTCTTTCAAATAGCGCGGCACGGTATCGTTGCTGTTGGTCGCAGCGATAAAGCGTTTGACTGGCAGTCCCATGGCGCGCGCCAGCAGACCGGCGGTCAGATTGCCAAAATTACCGCTTGGCACCGCGATCACCGGCGGGTTGTCGGGTTCGCAACTGGCGACAGCTTCAAAGTAATAGCATATCTGCGCCAGCAGGCGGCTGATATTAATCGAATTGGCAGAGTTCAGTTTCAGGGCGCGTTGCAGCTCAACATCAACAAAAGCTTTTTTGACCAGCTCCTGACAGGCATCAAAATCAGCGCTGACAGCTATGGTACGGATATTACCGCCAAGTGTACAGAACAGTTTT
>MFYY01000256.1:744-2934 GCA_001787855.1 Candidatus Riflebacteria bacterium GWC2_50_8
CGACATTGATTCCGGGCAGTCCATAAAAGGCGTGGGCAACGGCAGCGCCGGTATCGCCAGAGGTTGCGGTCAGAATTGTTGTTGGCTGTCCGGCTGCGAATTCACTAAGACACTGGGCCATAAAGCGCGCGCCAAAGTCTTTAAAAGCCAGGGTCGGCCCATGAAAAAGCTCAAGCGCGTGCCGTTGCGCATCTACTTTTACCAGGCGGAGCGGAAAGTTGAACGCCTTTTCGACCATGCGACAGGCTGTATCAGAGCCAAGTTCGCTGCCGATCCAGGCATCGATGATACGCTGACTGCGCTCGACAAAAGGCAGTTGCAGAAGCTGCTGTATATTGTTCAGACGAGGTATCGCGGTCGGAAAAAACAGGCCGCGGTCGCGGCCCATACCAAGTTTAACCGCATCAGCAAAGCTCACCTGTTCTTCGGGATGTCGCAGATTATAAAGCTTCATAAGGCAGTATCCTGAATTTGTTTAACACATGCACCGGTATCGGTGATCTGGCAGACATGTGCAAATCCGCCGGGTTCGCTTATATAATTGTTTTTGAGCCATAGCGCAGCTTTTTGAGCAACAACCAGGTCGTCAGTTACCGCGAACATTGTTGGTCCACTACCGGAAATACCACTGGCCATCACACCAGTTTCAGCAAGGGCCAGTTTAGCAGCTTCGTAGCCAGGAATGTGTGGGCTGCGGTATGGCTCAGCAACGATATCTTTGAACATGGCCGCGGCAAGCGCGCGGTCATTGCGATATGAAGCATGAATAAATCCGCTCAGAAAACGACCATAGCTGATCATGTCTGAACGGCTGTATTCCTGTGGCAACAGCGCCCGCATTTTCGCCGTAGACAAAGATGTGCCTGGATATGCGACCACCCAGTACCAGTCCTTAAAATATGGAATACTTGCGCAAAAGCTGCTGGGAGACTGCAACAGAAGCCGCATTCCACCAAGAAAGCACGGCGCGACATTGTCGTAATGAACTGAGCCGCTGACACGTCCCTCGAATTCTCCCATCAGCAAAAGAAGCCGCTCATCGGAAAATGGACGTTCAAACAGTTCGTTAAGCGCGTAAAAAGCGGCAACCACCGAACTTGCGCTCGACCCGAGGCCGCTGCCAACCGGAAGGTTTTTTTCGAGTTTGAGATCGAGCCCGCATTGACGAGGTTCTGGCAAGCGTTCGAGAAAATTCTGCGCGCACTGGTAAACAATGTTCTGGGTCGGGTCATCTGGTAGTTTATGGCTCCATGGACCGGAACAGACAAGACTGATACCGGTGGCAGATCGCGAAACGCTTAAACGGTCGCCAAGACAGCTGCCGTCTATTGACGCAATTGCAGCGCCCAGCAGATCAAAACCGACGCTGAGGTTTGCTATGGTTGCCGGCGCGTATACGGTAAGTGTCATGCTACGGTCTCTCTTGTCCAGTTAAGGGTTCGCATCAGATCAGCGAAAACACCGGCGGCAGTGACTTCATTGCCGGCGCCATAACCACGCAGAATAAACGGAATCGGCTGATAATAGCGACTGTAAAATGCCAGGGCATTTTCACCGCCTTTAACGCTGTAGAGAGGATCATCAGCGCTGACTTCGCCAACTCTTACCCGGCAGACGCCTGCATCGATTTCGCCGATATAACGCAGAACACGGTTCTCGGCCCGGGCAGATTTAACCCGTTTTTCCATGGCAGCATCAGCTTCTGGCAGACGTGCCATGAATTCATCAACCGTTCCGCTGGCGTCAAATCCAGATGGCAATGCGCTTTCCACAACAATGTCGGTAAGTTCGATCTTAAAACCGGCTTCGCGGGCAAGAATCAGCACCTTTCTGGCGACATCCATGCCATTGAGATCTTCGCGCGGGTCAGGCTCGGTGTAGCATTTTTCACGTGCCGTTCTGGTGGCTTCTGAAAGCGAAATGCCTTCGTCGAGCTGTCCGAAAATAAACGAGAGAGAACCAGAAAGAATGCCCTTGAAACGTAGCAGTTCGTCACCTGCATAAATAAGATTCTTCAGGTTGTCGATAACCGGCAGTCCAGCCCCGACAGTAGCTTCGTATAAAAACTGGCGCTTCTGGCGCAGCGCGGTTTCGCGCATGGCCGCATAATATTCGTAATCTCTGGTGTTTGCCTTCTTATTGGGAGTTACTACGTGCAGGCCTGCGTTCATGGCGTCGACATAGCTGTCG
>MFYY01000256.1:2952-4818 GCA_001787855.1 Candidatus Riflebacteria bacterium GWC2_50_8
GGCCGCCCAGCGGAACAGCTCAGAAAGATCACAGGGCTGGCCCTTCTCTTCGAGCTGTTGCTGCCAGTTCTCCAGATTGATGCCATGGGCGTCGAGAAGCATTTTTTTCGAATTTGCGATAGCGCAGGTGCGAATGGTAATGTTGTGTTTTTTGAGCATTTCTTTCTGCTGCAGAACCTGGCGCAGCAGGGATTTTCCGATGTTGCCGCAACCGACGAGAAAGAGATCGAGGTACTGCTGAACGTCGAAGAAAATCTGGTGACAGCCAACAACAGCTTGAGCAGCCTTTTTCTGATCGATGACAACAGAAATCGAACGTTCGGAAGCCCCCTGAGCAATAGCTATGATATTAACGCCGGCCTGTGCCAGTGCTTTGAAAAACTTTGCCGCGAGACCGCGGCGGGTGCGCATGCCATCGCCGATAAGCGACACAATTGCTAGTCCATGCATAAGCGCGAAAGGTTCGAGCAGATCACTGTGCAGTTCAAGTTCAAATTCGCTGTTGAGCGCCTGCTCTGCTTTCGTCGCGCAGTCTGATGCGACACAGAAGCAGATACTGTATTCCGAAGAACTCTGCGAAATCAGTGAAATCGAGATCCCGGCCCGTGAAATGGCGCCAAAAACCCGGCTGGCCATCCCTACCATGCCCTTCATACCAGGCCCAGAAATGTTGAACATTGTCTGTTTTTCAAGGTGAGACACGGCTTTGACCTGCATACCTGTCCGGTCAGTCTCATTCGAGATCAGTGTGCCAGCAAAATCAGGTTTGAGGCTGTTTCTGATATAGCATGGGATATGATACTGGGCAATTGGTGCGATGGTCTTGGGGTGCAACACCTTGGCGCCGAAATATGACATTTCCATGGCTTCCTGATAGCTTAGCTGTGCGAGAAAAGCGGCGTCAGGTACAATGCGCGGGTCGGCACTGAAGGCACCGTCAACGTCTGTCCAGATTTCGCAACTGTCTGCGTTTATACAGGCCGCGAGAACAGCCGCTGAATAGTCTGACCCGTTTCGACCAAGAGTTACCACGTGCCCGTGCCGGTCGCCGGCCGCAAAACCCGGCATGATCCAGACATCATGTTCGTTCAAAGCTATACCGGCGAACAATTTGCGTCCATGCTCGACATCTACCATAGCGTCAAGCGTGGGTCCATAAGCCGGCAGAAGTCTTACCGGGTCGAGCTGGGCGCAGGTTCTGCCACGGGAAATCATCAGCTGTTCCATGAGTGCGGCCGACATGTATTCACCGCCAACTGCAACTGCAGCTGTTATCGTATCCGGGCATTCGCCAAGCAGTGCGACACCCTCGGCCTTGCGTTGCCAGAAAGTAATCTGGGTGTTAAGTATTGCTGTCAGCAGCTGGATCTGGTCGGTAACCAGCATGCTGTCAGCGGCAGCGAAAAGGTTGCGCAGCAATCTTTCAATTCTGGCTAGAACGGACTGATAATCTTCATTGCGACAGGCTTTTTCCATCGTCTCAAGCAGACTGTTGGTAATGGTTGCCGGCGCTGAAAGCACTGCGGCGACTCTTTCCTGCTTTGCCGCGCTTAAAATTATGTCGGCTGCCTGCGAAAAGCGCTCCCAGTTTCCTAATGAAGTCCCGCCGAATTTCAACACCTTCATCTTATTGTCTCCTTGCGCCGCATCGCCGCAGTCCCATTATAATTTCAAACTGCTGTAGTATATTGTTTACAAGTCATTGACGCAAGGCTTATAATTGTGCACCGAGTATGTATTGAAATATTGCCACAACAGGAAACAATATGAAGAAAATAAAAGAAAAAAATTCGACAAAGAACGAAATTGAAGAGATTGATCCACCACAAAAGATTGATTTGCAGGCAGCACACCGCAAAGTAATGA
>MFYY01000257.1 GCA_001787855.1 Candidatus Riflebacteria bacterium GWC2_50_8
GAATCCGTAGCGCCCGAGATTCTGGTCGGTGAGCTTTTCGGCGGCAGCAGCGAATTCATCAAAGTTTGCAGGCACCTTGACGCCTTTTTCAGCAAAATGCTTCTTGTTGTAGAACAGGCCAAGACAGTCTACTGAAATGGGAATCGCCCAGTATTTTTCGTTGAAAGTGACAACGCCGCGCGCTATCGGCACCATGTCTTCGAGCTCATCCTTGATCTGAGACTCGTCGAGTTCGCGCACCAGCTGCTTTGCCACGAAATCCTGCAGCCAGAAGCGGTCGGCACGCATGACATCAGGCCCGCCGCCTTCGCTGACGCCCTGAATGAACTTTTCGCGGCCCTTGTAAAAATCGACCTTGACTTCGTTCACTTCAATGTCAGGATTGGCGGTCATGAAATCACGCAGCAGGTCAGGCATGATGCGGGCTTCGCCGCCTTCCATGGTGTTCCAGAATTCAAGATGAATGCGGCCACCACTGGTTGCACCACTTTTGCCGGTGTTTCCGCAGCAGCCGGCCAGAACGGCGAAAAGCAGCAGCAGGCCGCTTATAGCGACCGGCAGTGCAATACTTTTTCCCTTAAACTGGCTCATATTCTTAAAACCGGAGAAGGAGGGCTCGAGGCTCCCTCCTTCATTCAGACAATCTATGCGGGCTTGCCGCCGGGGTGTCAGTCGTTTTTGCGTTTGATTCTGATAGTGTCGGACTGCTTGAAGAGATGGAGGCACTTGAGCGGAATGTGCGCGGTGACCTGCTGGCCGACTTCGACTTTGACCGAGGGCTCGACGCGGGCGTTGATGCTGTGGCCGTTGCCGACGAGATACAGGTAGGTTTCGGCGCCCATCGGCTCGATGAGATCGACGCGGCACGGCAGCTGCAGGGTCGGCAGGTTCGCGGAGTTTTCGAGGGCAATGTGTTCGGCGCGGATGCCGAGGAACATGTTGTCTTCGAAACCGCCGGCGAAATGCTCGTCGAGGTTGATCTGCCACTGGTGGTCGTTGCCCTTGCCGTCTTTGGCGGGCAGGTCGATGCCTTTGGCGCTGCGCTTGACCTTGACGATGTTCATCGGCGGCGAACCGATGAAAGTGGCGACGAACACGTTGGCGGGGCGGTCATAAATGACGCCGGGCACGTCGTATTGCTGAATGATGCCTTCGTGCAGCAGAACGATGCGGTCAGCCATAGTCATAGCTTCGACCTGATCGTGAGTAACGTAAACGAAGGTAGTCTTAAGGCGCTGGTGCAGCTTCTTGATCTCGGCGCGCATCTGCACGCGCAGCTTGGCGTCGAGGTTAGAGAGCGGCTCGTCCATCAAGAACACTTTGGGTTCGCGGACAATAGCGCGGCCGAGGGCGACGCGCTGGCGCTGACCACCGGAAAGCTGCTTGGGCAGGCGTTCAAGATATTCGCGCAGACCGAGGATGTCGGCGGCTTCTTCGACGCGGCGGTTGATCTCGGAAGCTGGGAACTTGCGCAGTTTGAGGCCGAAAGAGAGGTTATCACGCACGTTCATGTGCGGATAGAGCGCGTAGTTCTGAAAAACCATGGCGATATCACGATCTTTCGGCGGCAAATTGTTGACTACGACATCGCCGATTCTGATTTCGCCTTCAGTGATGTCTTCGAGGCCGGCGACCATGCGCAGGCTCGTGCTTTTACCGCATCCTGACGGGCCAACCAGCACGACAAATTCGCGGTCATCGATCTGCAGATCGATGCCTTTGACAGTCGCCTCTTTGGCGCCTTCGTAAGTCTTAACTACCTTTGAAAAGTTAATGGAAGCCATGTGTTTTCCTCGCTTTACAGTATATCACCTAACGGCATTGGTTCGTTCTGGGGTGTGGGCTGGAAGACCGGGGCAATGCCCAGGTCAAGGATCATATCGAAGTAGCGGCGGTCTTCGTTGTCGACGTGCAGCGCTTCGAAGATTTCTTCTTTATCGTCGCGGGAATGCATGCCGCCGACATTGAAGCGGCGCGGGGCGATGCCCTTCTGCAGGCATTCCCAGGCGTCGCGCGGCGAAGCAACGAGAATGAAAGAATGTTCAGAGACTTCTTCGGCGGCGATTTCGCCGGTTGAATAGAATTTGAGTTCGATTTCTGGCGGAACGCTGAGTGCCATGAGTTCCTGGCGCATGAAATCTTCGCTGATCTTGTCGTTGACCACCAGCAGGCGGTCGGGCTTTACTTCCGGCAGCCAGCCAACAATGACCTGGCCGTGGATCAGTCGGTCGTCGATGCGTAAAAATGCGGCGGGTTTGCTCATGCTTTTTTTGCAGCTCTTTTTTCGAAGAATTCTTTAAGATTGATAATGCTTTTGCAGCCGCTTTCCTGTACCTTGCGGGCAAGTTCTTTTATTTCGGCAACTTCACGGCGGCCGATAGCGTCGAGCAGCATCGGCAGGTTAACGCCGGTGATCACTTCGACCTTTTCGTTTTTCATGAATTCGACACAGATATTGGTGGCGCTGCCGCCCATGATATCGGTGAGAACGAGACAGCCCTCGTTAAGATAGGGCTCGATCGCTGTTCCGGCGTTCTTTCTGAGGTCATCAAGAGAATCGCGGGCGGTAAAGGTTACGGCATGCACGTTTTCAGGCGCACCCATGATCAGCGACGCCGTCGCCAGCATCTGCTCAGAGAGCATCCCATGTGTAATAACTACTATTCCGACCATTTCGATCAGTCCTCCAGACAGTGGTAGAGAACGCGACTGGCTGAGACTTCGAAGTCGACGTCGAGACCGGGAAGGCCGAGGCTGCCGAAGATTCCCATGGCAATATCGCTGCCGCGCACGGCGAGACCGATTTTGAGGCCACCGCCGGCTACGTCCATGAGCGGACTGTCGAACGAACGCAGAATGCCGTCGACGAGCTGCATGATGACGTGACGATTTTTCATGTTGACCGCGAGCAGGCCGCTGTTTTCGGCGGCGCCAAAAGTATTGCGCAGAATTTTGCTTTTAAGGTTGTCGCCGCTGCCGCCGGCTCGGGTAATCACGGCGCGCACGCCGTGTCCGGCGAGCATGGCAACGAGATCGTCGTCATAATCGTTGTCGATCATGCTGCAGAGCATTGCTGCCTTGGATAGAGAGACGGTTCCGTCCTGGAATAGAACGTTTTCGATATCAATCTGATTCATGTACACCTGTTTCAAGAATAAACGGTTTATCAGCAAAATATTATAGGTTTGCAGCCAGCCAATGTCAAGAAAACGAACGCCCGGTCTCAGACAATGGAGACAGAAAAACATAGCAGAAAGACAGAATCCACAGCAAAGAGACAGCATCCGCAGATTTCTCCGATTAGCGCAGATTATTTTTTTAGAAACGTTTTCGCTATTTTTGTTGTTTAGAAAAGTAAAACCTGTGCCGATACAGGCAGCATGAAAAGTCGCAAACCATTTATCTGTACCGCCACCGCAATCTTGCTGTCAGTTGCCAGCAGCGGTTTTGCTCTCGACCTGAGCAGATTTCAGGGCTTTATGTCGAACCCGCGCCAGCAGGAGGCTAAGCCGGCGCCCAAGGTTCAGGACATGCAGGTGCCTGCATATTCAAGCGCTTACGGGAGCACCGAAGCTGATGCATACTATGTTACCAGCCAGCCCGGACAATTTGTTCCACTGGGTTCAGGCGATTCTAAACGAGATGGTGAGCATTACCTGCTTCCTCCAGAGACTCGTGTGCCAGATGAGTTGCGTCCGCTGTTGACTGAAAGGCTGACTCCACGGCAGGGAGTTGCTATGGCCGGCGGAACTGGCGCGACACTGATTCCCTCACCGGGCGTTCTCGAACCCGGCAAGACGGCGGTTGGCGTGCACATTCAGACTTTTCAGCTTTTTAACGTCAATGACGTGAAGTATACCGACCAGGACTACTTTGACACCAATGTCAGCGTTGCCTGGGGTGTCAGCGACGGTATGGAAGTTTCTTTCGACAAACCATTTTCGAATCAGGACCGTTTTGATATTGCCGAGCCGCTGTATTTGAACTTCAAGTATCAGGCGCCGGGCAATGTCACGCTGGGCGGCAGCTTTACCGGCGACGAAGGCTACCACTCAGTGTGGGTCAGCGCCGGCGTGCCGGTGGCCTGGGTCGGGGTTGGCGCGAATTTTGGCGCTGACGATTTCAGGTTCAGCTATAACGGCTGGGAAGAGCTGAAAAAGGCGCGCTACGGCGGCTACAATTACACTTATGACAAGGGCGAAGGCTATGCCGACCCCTTTTTCTTCATGATTGGCGGCGCCGTGCCGGTTAACGATCATCTGCGCTTTATCTATGATTTTAACGGTGACAAGTTCAGTCTCGGGTTCCGGTTTAACTACCAGAATTCATTCTATCTGAACGCTGCCTATGTATCTGATGGCGACTACGAGAACCTTCCGGGCGCTATCGCACACAAGCAGAGCGACAACTTCATCTTCGGCGGCACCATCGCCTTCTGAACAAGAAAGAGCATCCGCAGATTACACAGATTACGTGCAGGTTTAAGCAGGCCAGAAGAAGAGGATTCTTTCACTAAGCTGCAAATAAAAGAATAATTGTTGCGAGGCTTTCTTAACTCTTTGCAGTTCTTCTTTGTGCCTCTGCGCCTTTGTGCGAGACTCTTTTCTATTTCAGCCGAAGCGTTGGCGGCGGCAGCG
Organism: Candidatus Riflebacteria bacterium GWC2_50_8; assembly: GCA_001787855.1. Taxonomy (GTDB): domain Bacteria; phylum Muiribacteriota; class Ozemobacteria; order Ozemobacterales; family Ozemobacteraceae; genus Rifleibacterium. The sequence goes on from MFYY01000257.1 coordinate 4,638, forward strand.
CAGGGTGCGCAGATAAGCCTGTTTGAGCTGCTGGTAATCGTGACCGTTCGGATTAATTGAGCCAAAGTGGAAACATACTTCCCGGTCCGGGCAGTTGGTGCATTGCATATCTTTCTCCTGTTGATCCGTTTGCTTCATGCAATATCTATCGGCAATTTTATTTTCTTCCCGTAATCGTAATCGTTTTTGCAACATTTGCCATGAAATCAGACATATGGCATAATAAAAAAAGTAACAAATTATGAAATTCAGCGAACTTGTGAGATTGCTTGAAAAGAATGGATTCAAACTCCTGAAAGAAAAGGGGTCGATACGTTATTACTGCAAATCAGGCTGCAAAAATCTCTTAAGAGTTGATTATCACGGAGCAAAAGAAATACCGAAAGGCACCTGCCTGGCCGTTCTGAAGGCGGCAGGCATAAAAGAGTAAAAGGCGCATAAAATGCTAGATTTCAAGTATTCACTGATAATAGAAGCAACGCAGGAACCGGATTTTTTTGGGTTTTACTCTCCAGACCTTGACGGCTTTACCGGTATAGGTCACTCTATTGAGGATTGCCTTTACAAGGCAAAGTGGGGCATGATTGAACATGTCAAACTTCTGCAGGAACAGAACCTGCCGATTCCTGCTGCCAACAAGAACCCCAAAATCATCATCCAGAACGAACCCACCAGCAAAGCCGCCTGAATACAATCTGCGGATAGTATTCTTACTTTCCCGTCGGGATGGCTGAGAAGACGGTCTCCAGATCAGCGAGAAGGCTCTTGGCGCGGGTGAGCAGCATTGGCATGGCGGCGACCAGTTCCGGGGAATTTGTCGAGAGCCAGCTGGTGATGCTGATATGCATTGAGCGCAGCTGGTCGTAAAAGTTGCGGGCGTCTTTCTGCCAGGCGGTGCCGGCGGCGGTAGTCATCTCAGTCGGCATGGCAAAATCAACAATGAGCTGACCGTTGCTGAGATGCAGATGTCCGATCGCGGGAAACTGCAGGCCATTATCACGCGCGGCGAGATAGATGCGTTCGTTGTTGAGATGAATCAGGCGCAGTTGTTCCATGGTGAGGGTGGCGCTGGCCAGGCCGGTCTCAACCTCGATTTCTTCGGGCGGAGCGCTGACGGTAAAGCTGTCGGTCTCAACTGGCTGATGAGGCGAGACGCTGATGTTGTTTTCTGGCACGGCCTCAAAAGCTGGTGCGGGGTTTTTCGGCGGCGGCGCACTGCGAAAAGCTGGAATAAAAGACCGTTTCGCGTTGTCGCGGTATTGTTCAGGTATACGCTCAAGGCTGTCGACAACAATAATCTGGCCGAGGTCATCCCGATACGAATAAAGGGTAAGTCCGGCCGCAGCAAGCCCGCCAGCCACGAAAACCAACACCAGACACAATATCAGACGCAAATCTCTCATTGCTAGTCCTCTGTCAAGATGCTTTTCGGGCTTCGGTCAGGGCGTTTTTGATGGCTGCCAGTTCGCACAGGAGGCCTTTAAGATCGTCGAGGGGCAGAATATTGTCGGCGTCAGAAGGCGATGTTTCAGGCTCGGGGTGAACTTCGATGAACAGGCCATCGACATCACCGGTGGCAATGGCAGCGCGCGCCAGGGTCGCGATAAATTCGCGTTGCCCGCCGGTTTTCGCGGCACCGGAGCTGGGCAATTGCAGCGAATGGGTAGCATCGTAAACCACGCCGTCGCAGTATTCGCGCATGATCGGAAACCCGCGCATATCGACGACGAGATTGCCGTAGCCAAACGAGGCGCCGCGTTCGGTCAGCAGCACTTCGCCAGAACCGGCAGTATTTCGCACTTTTTCGGCAAGATGACGGGTCGCCCAGGGCGACAGAAACTGGCCTTTTTTGATGTTAACAACGCGGCCGGTCATGGCGGCGGCTTCGGTCAGGTCGGTCTGGCGGCAGAGAAACGCCGGGATCTGCAGAATATCGCAGACTCTGGCGACTTCGGCACACTGCTGCGGCTCATGCACGTCTGAGAGCATCGGCATACCGGTCTTGGCCTTGATTGAGGCGAGAATTTCCAGCCCCTTTGTCAGTCCGGGCCCGCGGTATGAACTGCCGGCGGTGCGATTGGCCTTGTCAAAGCTGGCCTTGAATATCGCCGGAATTTTGAGTTCTTCGGCAATCGCCTTAACATTTTGCGCGATATAAAGACAGATATCTTCAGACTCAATGACACAGGGGCCGGCAATAAGAAAGAACGGGGCTTCTGCCGCAAATTTTTTGACCGAAAAAGACATCAACCGCCTCCAGTTTTTCTTGCATTATACCATAGTCCGCAAAAAACTCACCTGCCCTGCTTATCTTAAGCGCAATCAACCGCCTCCTGTTGGCGCGAGTATAACCAACATCCTGTGGGCGACTGCGGATGCTCTCCTGCTTCTCCGTGCCTCTGCGGCTCTGCGTGAGAATTCGATTACGATTACGAGCACGAGCATGAGCATGAGCACGATTATCTGGTGGGCAGGTGACGACTTCTCAAGATAAATCTCACTGCAGCTGCCCCCGATCCACATGATTTTTAAACGGCATCAGACGGCTATGCGATCGAAAATTGAGTTTGCCTCAGGAATGGGCAAGCCATCTTCTTTAAGTCCCTCAATATGAAAAATTATTGCTTCCCGCAGGTTCGCCTTGGCGGCCTCAGGGGTCTTGCCGGTCGCACCACAACCAGGCACATCAGGCGCATACGCAGAAAAGTTTTTTCCAGCCTTCTCAATTACAATCAAAAATTCTTTCATCAAAGACTCCCTTTAAGCAAAGCCTGCTTTAAAATGCTATTGAGCGTACCGGGCGCAACATCATCACCCGGATTCCCTGAAATCGTAACTCGACCAGATTTTGCAGGGTGCCTGAATTGCCTGTGATTGGTGCCTCGTCTGGCAACCATTGCCCAGCCATCCTTTTCGATCAGCTTAATGATTTCTCGAACTTTCATAACTGAATAATGATAACACTTTTGCCAGACTCAAGGCAATTATCGCCAAAGCGGTGCAGCAGCGGAAAAAGGACGCCATGCAGAGGTTGCTCAAAAGCCTTCTCAAGATAAATCTCACTGCAGCAAACACTATTCGATCTTGCCCGCCTGACTAACCTGAAGTATGATGCAACAAGTTATGCTAAAGCTCAGAGGTTATGAAACTTCTGTGCTGGAGGAAATCATCAGGTATTCAACCGAAAGACACATTGATTCCTCTACTGGCAGAAATGTGGTCGTCGGAAAACACGATAACCGAATCACTCCGGTCACCGTTCACGCTACCAGCAGACAGCAGTTGAAATTCAGGCTGAAAACCGGGAGATTTGTACATGGGTAACCCCAAAATGACCTATTTTAAAGAGGAAGATATTTTGTATCTGGTAATTTCCGAAGAAAAGGAAGTTGACAGCATTGAAATCAGTCCGAACATAACCGCAGAATTGAATGAAGCAGGGGAGCTGATCGGCATAGAAATTATTAACGCCAGCGGTTTTTTGCGCGATTCAGTTCTGGAGTCAACACAGGCAAAACTACTCAAACTGAAAGCAGCCTGACCCGCCTTCTTTCCGTCAATCTGCTCGCAGTCGCAGAATCCATCTTCTCCGTGACTCTGCGTGAGAATCGATTACGATTACACTTGGCCGCGCCATTCCTGTGGCGGCCGAGTATGCCCACATCCGTGTGGGCACGAGCACGAAAGATAGACCTACCTGGTGGCGCGGGAAACACCGGCAGCGCTGACTTCAGCCATGATGCGGTCGCGCGACCAGTCGGGCTTGAGCAGTTCCGGTCTGACGAACATGTAATATTTACAATATGACCTGCACTGACTGCCTAAGCCACAAAGATAAATAACGGCTTGCCCCAGACAAATTCCTGAGCTATACTGCTGTAAACGATGATTTCGGGAACATAACACAACCAATCAGGAGAGCAAAATGGGCTTACCGACGAGCGAAGAAAAGGGCGAGCAGGAACTTGCCGATCTTATCAGGCAAGCGGGGCAATCTGCAAGAGAATTGAAGGAAAAGACTCTGGCCAGACATTTTGCCAGACTCAAGGCAATTATAGCCGAAGCGTTGCAGCAGCGGAAAAAGGACGCTCTGCATGGAACCTGAGCTCAAACCCCGACTCATCATAGTAGCCGGCCCCAACGGATCGGGTAAGACTACCATTACCGAAAAACTTCTTCGTCATGAATGGATGCAGGGTTGCGAATACGTCAATCCTGATATAATTGCCCAGCAGCAGTTTGGCAGTTGGAATTCACCTGAGGCAGTTATCAAGGCTGCAAATCAGGCGCAAATTATTCGTGATAAATGCCTGGCTGAGAAAAAAAGCCTGGCTTTTGAAACCGTGTTTTCATCGCCAGAAAAGCTCGACTTCGTAAAGCGGGCCAAAGCTGCCGGATTTTTTATAAGATTCTTCTATGTCTGCACTTCAGACCCGACAATAAATGCTCAGCGTGTCGCACTCAGAGTAATGGAGGGTGGGCACGATGTTCCGATCTCCAAAATCATCAGCAGGTATTATCGTTCTATTGCATTGTGCATTCAAGCGTTACCCGGTCTGGACCGAGCATATTTTTACGACAATTCGGTCAGCGAAGCAGATCCCAGACTTCTGTTCAGGGTTAACGAAGGCAAGCTCGCCAAAGTCTACGAAGAATCTGTATCCTGGGCAGAAGAAATCATGCAATCTCTTACCTGACCTCTACGATTACCTCTGCAAGAGTTAAGCAAGCTGTCCCCGATCCCCCCGATCTAAAATACCCATTGTGGGCATAAGGGAAATGGGGTATACTTGTTACAGGAGATATAATTATGCCTCAAACATTAAGAATTAATGATGATTTTCAGGAAATTGGCGTCTTGTCAGTAGATGACCGAAACCGTATTACTCTAGGGAAACATCTGAAAGACTTTAAGCGTTTGAAGGTTTTCCAGGATAGTCGCGGCGAAATCCTCCTGGTTCCGATCGTCGAAATTCCAGCCTCAGAACTTTGGCTTTATCAAAACAAAGAAGCCATGGAAAGCCTTCAAAAAGGTTTGATCGACGCAAAAGCAGGGCGTATTACAGAAAAAAAACCTGAGGATCTCTGATGTCAGATCCCTTCAGGCAATTCTTTACCGACGAATCCGACCGACAGCTGAGTGAGCTCAAAACAAACCAGGCTCTCAAAAAACAATACAAGGCAGTGGTAAAAGCGTTAAAGTTTCTCGCGGCAAATCCCAGACACCCCGGCTTGAATACTCACGAATACACAACACTGCATGGGCCAGACAACGAAAAGATTTTTGAAG
>MFYY01000258.1:0-631 GCA_001787855.1 Candidatus Riflebacteria bacterium GWC2_50_8
TGGACATATTTCCCATGCAGCGCAGCAGGGTCATCAGCATTAGCGGCATACCGCTCGAGTACCAGTCCTGTCCGGGGATCGAACCGATGCAGTCCGGTAGCCGTTCCAACCCAGAGCAAACCATCGCTGGCGGTCAACACCGACCAGATATCATTGTCGAGAAGCGTTGTCGCGTCGCCAGCCTTGCTCTTACAGGCGGTAAACTTCCGTCGGTTTTTGTCGAATTTATTCAACCCATTCATGGTAGCTATCCAGACAAAACCATCCCGGTCTTCGGTCAGCAGTTGGGTTTTCTGGTAAGCGACCCGCAAATAGCCGCTCAGTGCGTCTGGATCACTGGCATCAGGAAAATACTCGGTAATTTCTCCGGTCCTTTTGTTGTATACAGCCACTCCAGACCCGACTGCCATCCAGATCAGTCCCTGAGAATCCTGAAATAAAGCAGAAACCGTTTCGCCGGAATACACCGTTTCGGCCTCGTAGCCATTGTATTTCATGGCGCCATTTATTCCCGCCAGCCACAAGAAGCCGTCATTGTCCTGAATGACGTTATAGATGCTGCCGTAATCACCGGCGACAGTTTCAAAAACCAGGCGCGTCGGGTCGAACTGCAATTGCTCGGGAGACTGAG
>MFYY01000258.1:638-1199 GCA_001787855.1 Candidatus Riflebacteria bacterium GWC2_50_8
TGGTATAGAACAAAGCAGCAGCATCAGAAAAAATATGACGAAGACGATTTGCATAGGTGTCTGCCACAGAATCTGCTTGCGAACTACCATGTCTACGCTCCCTGGATGAAATTACGATGCAACGGAAATGCGGCAACACTTTCTTTTACAGCATACTTGTTAAATGAACACAGAACGTGCCTGACCTGGCTTTTTCGTTCTTCGAGAGTGCCACTCAGAACTGTGAAGGGAATTTGTCGGCGCAACAGGTCGTCAATGATCTGCTGCTGCATTTCATGGCGGTTTGCATCGCCAGAGCGATCGGGAGTGTCTTCGTAGGGAATGTCGGTGTCGCACAAAAAATACAGATCGTAGCGCGAAACGCATGCGTTGGCGATCTGTTCGAGTTCATTTTCCGCGCCGCCATGATAATGATATGCAAAAATTCTTGTCGTCAGCGCATTGGTATCGGTGAACAGATAGTTTCGAGCCTGCAGCAGCATTTTGTCTTCGCGCACCAGATGACCGCGAGCAATCTCTGTAAGCTGGTCAGGAGTAAGTCTGCGATTTAACTGGTTTTGA
>MFYY01000258.1:1208-2126 GCA_001787855.1 Candidatus Riflebacteria bacterium GWC2_50_8
TCGCGGCCGTATTCCGGCATCCAGACCGTCGCATAATCAGCAGCCAGACTTTTGGCAATTGCTGTCTTGCCGGTTGAGGGTGCGCCAAGAAAAACTGCATTGACAACGTGGTCACGGTAGACGATGTCAGCAAGATACTGGCGCGCCGCATAAGGATCGGTGCGAATCACTGTTCCTGAAATCGGCACCGTGCTGCGGGCAATATCTACTGTCCGATTTTCGGCATTTAGAGCTTTGCTCACGTGTTCTCCATAAGGCTCACTCGAATAGAAGTGCGTTATGTTTCTGTCGCGAAAAAGCGAGCTTAGATACTCATCATGCCGACGCATAATCTCAGGAGTATAGCCACATTCGGTTGGACCATCCCACGACTCGACCACCTCAACCTGCGGGTAAAGCTCGCGAATCCAGCGTGCGCGCACTGGCAGCGGAATATCAGTGGTTTCAGGGCTGTGATAAATCAGGGCATAAAGCTTATCAACCTCGCCCAGCGCCGTTTCAATAACCAGCTGATGCCCTTTGTGCAGCGGCGAATACTTGCCGATAGTAAGTCCGATTTTCACGCTGCCGGCTCCAATTCAGCATTATCGAGCGAATCTTGTATGCTTAACAATGAGCGACGCCATTTTAACAGCCCAATTACCGCCATTATCAAAAACAGCGAATACAAGCCTGTAGTCAGATACAAACCCTTTGCGTAATAGACGCCGATCGCGACGACATCAACAGCGAGCCAGAAATACCACGACTCAAGCCTTTTCAGCGACATAAGCCACTGCGCCACCAGGCTGAAAATTGTGGTAAAAGCATCCGGGTAAGGAAAAGAAGCGTCTGTGCGAGTTGCCATGAACCAGCCAAGCAGCGCGGTTGCCAGCACCGAACCAATCACTGAGCCTGCCAGCCACATACGGGAAATTT
>MFYY01000258.1:2134-3182 GCA_001787855.1 Candidatus Riflebacteria bacterium GWC2_50_8
CGCATTTTCCCGCCGTGCAGCCAGTAATGCCGGCCGTAGACATTCATGGCAACGTAAATTATGTGCAGAATCACGTCAGAATAGAGCTTGGCATCGTAAAAAATGAAGATATACAAAGACACCTGCAGCAGACCGGTCGGCCAGCACAGGATGTTCTCTTTTATCGTATAATAGACGCAAAGAAAACCAGCTACGACGGCAATGATTTCAATCGGTGTCACAGGCAGGCATCCGTTTCGCTGAACTCGCTTGAATACTGAACTTTTTTGCCTTCAGGCATACCAGCTCCCATTATCTTAATTTTACCGACAACAGACGGCCCGAATAAATTCGCGAAAACACGCCTGACATCGGCTTCGCTCGCCTCTTCGCCCCAGGCGGAAAATTCAAGCATTCTGTCTTTGCGCTGATGTAACGAAAATCCGGCAAGAGCAAACTCGCACAGCGCCCGCGAAATATCGACATTGTTGATAAAATTTCCGTCGGCGGCTACAAACACTACCGGAGCGCGGCCAGACAGGTCATGCAGATACGGCACGCCGTTGTCATGGCGCAGGCTACCGTAATCGCCGCTGCGATAACGAACAAGCGGCAGGAACGGGTTTATGCCACCGGTTACCGTGATTTCACCACGTTCGCCTTCGCGCAGAACCTCGTCTTTGTCGGGATGAAGTATCTCAACATAAAGATCGGGGCGGATCAGGCGATAAACGCCGACCTCTCTTGCCACAGCAATCATGCGACACTCGGTCAGCGAGTAAATATCGTAGACCGGGCACTTGAATTGCGATTCGAGACGCTGCCGCAAACCAGCATGCAGGGTCATCGCTGACGAAACCAGCGCCTTCGGGTGAATGGCGGGAGCCTTTTCAGCCAGCGCAAGAAAAGTAAACGGATCGCCAGTAAGAATCTCAGGGTCATGCTTTTCGAGATAGCAGACGCAGTCTTGCGGCTTTCTCCAGTCCGCCGGGTTGAGATTTATCTTGAGTATGCCGGCGCCGCGCAGCCAGGTCGAAAGTGAAGCGTAAGTCAGCGTCGATTCCTGATT
>MFYY01000258.1:3201-5347 GCA_001787855.1 Candidatus Riflebacteria bacterium GWC2_50_8
CAGCTGCGAGTATTGATTCAAGCTGAACAATCCAGGCCGCCTGCGAAACCGCGTCGAACAGAACGTCCATTGGTGCACCGGTAGAGCCAGAAGTATTGTATACCAGCATATCATCGGCAACACATTCATCAGAAACATACTGCCATGGCGTGCTGGCAATCTGTTCGCGGTGTAACGAAGGCATCTGCAAAATCCCGGGTTGATATGAGCGGTATGCCGGCACAGTGGCCCGACACCAGTCAAGAAACTCCGGCAACCAGTCTGGCTGGGCACCTTTCTGCCAGAATTGTTGAGCCCGCATGCGGGCAGCGTAATTATCGACCTGCGCCAGTTTGTCTGACGTCAGGCGGTCCCCCGAGCCAAAGTTGAATATTGGCGCGCTGCTGTCCTGGCGCAGCTCTTTAAGAAAGCCAAGATCTTCGATAAGCGGAAATCTTTCAGAATCAGATAACACGGCTACTGGTTTCATCATTCTCTTCCATATACGTTGGCTGCTTCACGCGCCCGCTGCTCTGCCATCTGCCGACGAATAGCCTGGGCCCTTTCGTTCGCGGCTCTGCTTTCTTCGATAACCTTCATGCGCTTGACCGTGTTGACCGAATCAAAGCGGTCAAGAGCCTCTTCTGGCGTCTCACCGGCTGGAACATAACCACAACACTTTAAAATCATCCGGGCAAGCTCTTCTGCCCTCTCTTCGTCAGTCACCCAAAGCTCTGTTTTTACGAGAGCCGCAATACCGCCCAGTTGCGACCAGAAAACATCAGTTAGCCAGCCGCAGTCAATCTGACCGAAAAAAGGATGCGACAAAGCCCAGCAGCAGATCTGAATGAGACTCAGTTCAGCTGGAGAACGCTTCGCGGTCGACAGCTCGATTCTCTTTGGCGATGCCGGGTTGCCGCTCAACATGCGAAATATATCGTTAACCAGCGCCTCGGTATGAATTTCGCCACGCCCGCGCTGCAGCGGCGGCGCTAAGAATTCAGGCGGGCAGCGCTTGATATGATGAATCATTTCAGAAATTGTCGGTACAATAATCATGGCCGTTTTCCGGTTTTATTATAAAACTGTCGCGCAAAAGCACGAGCAAATTCTATCATCTCTTCTTCTTTTGTAACATAGTGTACAGCCCAGCCCATTTTCTCAAGCTTTCTGACACCTTCAGAGTGCCAGCTGCTGCTGGAATGCAGAACAAAGGTTCCACCACCACCGGCACGGAGCAGAGCCTTTTCGGCAATATCGTAATTCAATTCACCTTTTGGCCCCTTAGCCTGCAGCATCGAAAAGATATCGTCATCAGAGACTATCAGCAAATGGGTTTTGCGCTTAACCTTGTCAAGATGCGGCGTCTGCAGTCGTGGAATCCCGTAAGCATAGCCGGTTCCAAGATACGAGGTCAGAACATTAAGCACATCGTGCTCGGATTTCACAAAACCATCTGTTTCAAGAAAAGAGCCAGGTTCGCCGGAGAGGCAGCTCATTACTTTTGCGCCGGCACGCAGCGCAGATAGCGATACGATTGTACCGGCACAGATTGGCCACGAAAAATTGTAGCGCGGATTGCGCATCGAACCAGAGCAGTCAATGCCGACATAAAGATTATAAGACTGTGGTTTACTGGGAGCATCGACATCTTCTGTATAAACTCGCCGGCGCGTTGTTATGCCTGGTACAACGACTGGCGATGTAACAGTCGTTTCAAACCAGTCGAGTTCTTCGACCGGGTCGCCTGGCTCCCACTGCTCGGTACCTTCTGGCAGAAGTTCAGCGAGTGGCAGCGATTCTTCAACCGGAAACGGAACAAGATAGGGCATGGCAATGTCACGATAATAGCGGATGATCAGCTTGTTTTCATCGGCGGCGGGATCAACCTGACGCATCATATCGATGTAGACTCCCGGTTCGAGATAGCGCTGACGTGGGCCGGTTCCACCCTGGAGCGATTTCTGGTCTGACAGCGAGGGTTTTGTGCTCTCTTTACCATCTGCTTCAGAGGCCGGATCACCTGCGCTATCAGCCTTTATGCGGTCATCCAATGCTTCTGCTCTTGGGTCAACAATGCCTTCAAGAATAGATTCGTCGATTTCGGCCATACCACCGGCCACTTCGGATCCTTCTCCGGATTTTTCAGCATCGAGATGTTTCGCAA
>MFYY01000259.1:0-5445 GCA_001787855.1 Candidatus Riflebacteria bacterium GWC2_50_8
GTTCATGCCAAGAGTCGCATGCAGATGCTGTTTATGCCTGTCATGGACACATACTTCCGACTCGCTGTCGATCAAAGCACAAGGCTGATTCACAACAATGAAACTGGCGTTATCACTTCTGAATCACAGATCGCAACCGCCACTCTCGATTACTATATGCCCGGCCAACCAAATCAGGGAATGAATGACTCAGTGCTCGACCCACTTTTGTGGGTAAGCGGCCTTGGCAGTCGCGACACACCGGTAACAGTCAACCGCAATCATCTCGGAATGGTGACCAGCATTGAAGGCATTCCTGAACAATACCAGATGTATTATCAGCATGACCTGGTATTTTATCCTGAGAACCCCGTCAAACTTGGCGATACGTGGCAGCGCAAGTTTGTCCAGCCGGTAGCGATCGATTTTCACCAGGCACCTTACGATATCGATATAACCGGTGAATACACGCTCAAACGCCTGCACAATGATGGTAAAGATGCTGAAATAACTTTCAAATTCTCCAGTGAAGCTGATTACGCCATGCAGCAGGGCAACAGGGTAAAGGTCGATGTCAAGTTGCTGCGCGAGGGCAGCATGCTCATTAACCTCAAAGATGGCTGGCCACGAAGTGTCAAATCAACCAGCAGCTTTGATTTTATCTTTTCCGAACAGAATTACATCAAGTCCGAAGAAGAATACAAATCAGTCGTCTCCGAGATCAAAAGAGAACAAATCGAAAAGGCTGATTGAACTTTTTTTGCTCTGTTGGTGTTTTGCCTGATTGGGCAGAGCTGTCTTTCATGCTTTGATGTCTGCGCTTGTACGCTGATGTCGCGCAAATAATCGTTAACAAAACATCATTTGCGGCCGAAAAGGTTTATGGATTTGTTTGCCTCCTTATTTTTCAGTCCGGGTATAACCCGGATTTCTTTTTTTAGCGCATTTTGCATTTTTGCACAGGATCAGGTATGCTGACACCTGCATTGATCTTGAATTACAGGTATAACATAGCATGGCTGAACAAGCAAAAACTCTTATTGCAGCGATGAGTGGCGGCGTTGATTCTTCGGTAGCTGCGGCGCTTTATCTCGAACAGGGCTATCAGGTTATTGGCGTCACCCTCAAGATGAAAACCTGTGACAACAGCCGCGAAAAAACCAAGTCGTGCTGCGGACTCGACGACAATATTCAGGCTCGACAGGTCTGCGAAAAACTGGGGATAACACACCGGTTTATTTCGGTTAGAGAAGACTTTGCCGATAAAATTCTCAAGTATGCCCTCGATGAATATCAGGCCGGGCGGACTCCCAATCCCTGCGTATTATGCAACCATTACCTCAAATTCGGCCCGGTTCTTGAACGTTTCGCTGAAGAGACTGGTGCCAGCGGCATAATAACCGGGCATTACGCAGTAATCAATCGTGATAATCCCGAAAAAGCACGGCTTTTTAAAGGTGCTGACACTGAAAAAGATCAAACCTATTTTTTGTCGGCACTGACCCAGAAACAGCTGAACCTTTGCTACATGCCGCTTGGCGAACTCAGCAAACCCGACGTCAGGGAGATGGCAGCAAAACTAGGCCTGCCCAACGCAAAAAAACAGGAGAGCCAGGATGCCTGTTTCGGCTACAAAGGCGAAACCTTTGCCTTAACCCTGTGCCGACACTTCAACGCGAAACCTCATCAAGGCCTCTTTGTTGATGAAAACGGCAAGGTCGTTGGCAAACACGAAGGCATTGAGTTTTTTACGATTGGCCAGCGCAAGAAACTCGGCATTGCCCTCGGCAAACCGGCTTATGTTACCGACATTGACGCAAAAACCGGCCGCATAACGGTCAGCACAGACCCTGACCGCCTGCTCTGCGACAGCTTCAGCGCCAGTGCGATGAACTGGCTCGACTTTGAACACGATAGTCTTGAATGCGATATTCAAACGCGATACCGTCAGGCTCTGCAACCGGCAATTGTCTTTCGACAAGGTGACAAGGCTCTGGTTAAGCTGCACAGGCCGCTGGCAGCAGTCACTCCAGGACAGCGACTGGCCATCTATAAAGACTCGCAACTGCTTGGTGGCGGCTGGATCGAAAAATCTACCGACTGATCACCAGCGCGAGTCGCTCCAGGTTTCGTGGCGCAAAAAGACGGCGACGGCCATAATTTCGAGGCGACCGGCCCACATCAGGAAGATGTAAATGCTTCTGCTCAACCAGTGCAGGCTGGCAAAGCTGCCCATCGGGCCGATAACACCGAAGCCTGGGCCAATATTGCCCAGCGTCGCAATGGCACCGGTGTAACCAACGATAAGGTTGTTTTCAATAAGCGCCGCCAAGGTTCCGCCAATTGCAAAAAATGCAAAATAGAGCGCCACAAAAGAAAATACCGGCTGAATTTCGGCCTCTTTAAAAATTCGTTTTTCTAACTTAATTGTGATGACAGCGCTGGGATGAATAGTTTTCAGCAATACTCTGCCGAGATAGCGAATCATCAGCAACAGACGGATAACTTTAATACCACCGCCGGCAGAGCCTGAACAACCGCCAATAAACATCAAAACCAGCAACACAACCTTGGCTCCGTCTGACCACAACTCAAAATCTATTGTCGCAAAGCCTGTCGTTGTAATAATGCTGATATTCTGAAACATTGCAGTGCGCAGCGTGTGAAAAAAGCCTGTAGTGCACTCTGAAGCACACAGATTCAATGTCAGCAAGACCGTTGCAATAGCTATAATCAGCACATATAAACGCAGTTCGGGATTCTTGAAAAAAGAGCCGAGATTACCCTTGATTCCCTTGACCTGCAGAGTGAAGTTGGCGCCGGCAAGAAACATGAAAAACGTGATAACCCATTCAACAGCCGCATTATGGTATCCCATGATACTCTCCGGGTGCGGTGAAAAACCGCCGGCCGCCATGGTAGCAAATGAGTTTGAAATCGCGTCGTTTAGCGGCATGCCCAGGCCGAATAAAACAACTGCTTCAAGAGCCGTCAGAAAAAAATACCAGCCCCATAAGCGGCGTGCGGTGTCGCTGACCCGCGGCGTCAACTTCTCTTTGCTTGCCGATGAGGTCTCGGCAAAAAATAACTGGCGACCAGAAATCGCCAGATGCGGCAAAACCGCGACAAAAAGCACCAGAATGCCCATGCCACCGAGCCATTGCGTGTAACCGCGGTAAAAAAACATCGAGCTGTTGAGAATTGAAAAGTCTTTGAGAATTGTCGCGCCGGTCGTGGTAAACCCGCTCATTGACTCGAATAGCGCATCGACAAAACCAATGCCGAAACCAAGATATGGCACAGCACCTACCAGCGCCACGCTTAACCATGCAAATGCTACTGCGCCCATGCCTTCAACACGGGTAAGGTCATCAAAGTTTTTTTCATGATGGCAACGCCAGGCCAGCTGACCACCAATAAGACCTATCAAGCTGCACAATATAAACATGCCGGCGGAGTCATACTGTTTTGAAAGTAGCGCAGAGAGCAGGGGAACCGTCATCAGTGCAGCAAACCCCTGTATTATGATGCCCACAACCGAAACTACGATACGAAACCTGATCATGAATCAGCTTCTTCTTCAGCGTTTTCAGCAGCTTCGGTGTATTTCTGCAAAAAATTGGCCAGCGTTTCACCACGGTCTGAAGCGCAAAATACCCGCAGATAATCTTTGCCCTTGATTTTATCCTGACCACAGGGAACCATAGTATGCCCGCCGCGTCTAATTGCGGCAATGATTACGCCATCTGGCAGTTTGAGATCCATGAGCTTTGTCGCGGGAAAATGTGCCGGTACAGCGATTTCACGGATTTCAGCCTTGCCCTTCTCAAAAATTGTAAAAACATCAACGCTTTCTTCGAGAATCTGGCGATTAACGCTCTGCACAGCAATAAATTGCGAGCTGAGGGCAACGTCAACACCCAGCTTTTCGAAAAAATCAATGTTATCAACATTGTGTGCTCGGGTAATAACTTTTTTGGCATTCAGCTGCTTTGCGTGCATAGAGACAAAAAGATTGCGCTCATCATTGCCGGTCAAGGCAATCAGACAGTCGCAGTTAGCGACCTGCTGGGCACGCAAAAAACTGGCATCGGTTCCGTCAGCGTTCAAGATCAACACCTTGTCGCTTAGCCGGTCGGCCAGACTTTCGCACTGTTTCATAGAAGATTCGATCAGACGCACTTTTACGTTTCCACTCATTTCAAGCGTCTTCGACAGTATAAAGCCAACATTTCCGCCGCCAACAATGACAACATTCTGGGTCTTACGACCAGGAGCAGGGTTGAAGCGGTGCTCAACCTTTCTCATGCTGGCTTCGTGGCCGATGAAAATAATCTTGTCACCTTCCGCAAGCTTTGTCATACCGCCGGGAATGATTACACTGTCACCACGAAACAGCGCAACCGCAAGGGCGCCAGTCGGTATGTTGAGATCCTTGAGATGCTTGCCGATCGAGGCATCGCCGTGTTTCAGCCTGAATTCAAGCAGTTTGAGATCTTCGCTCTCAAAAACCTTGACGTCTATAGCGCCCGGAACGGTAATGATCTGAGCAATATATTCGCCAAGAAGCATTTCTGGCCAGATCAGGCGGTCTATTATCAGTTGTTCGCCGAGTTCTCCGGCAAATGTTTCGAAATAATGCGCACGATTAACAAAGCAGAAAGTGCGCGCCTTGCTAAGTTGTTTAACAGCAAGACAGGAAATTACATTGACTTCATCTGAATGTGCGCAGGCAATAAACGCGTCAGCTTCGTTAACGCTGGCTTCCTGCAATATTGATAAAGCTGTGGGATTGCCGTTAATTACCTGGAGATCAAGCTGTTCGAGTTTTTTTATGGCTTCGGGATCGGATTCGATGACATGCAGATCGTTTTTGTCCGCCAGAATCTTTGCAAACAACAGGCCGATCTCTGTTCCACCCGAAATTACAATTTTCATTTCTTATTCGCGAAAAACCGGAAAAAACCCGCAGATTTTCAACAGCAGGCTGGCTGATTCGATTTTGGCAACAGCCTTGTCAAAGCTTTCGCGGTTGTCCGGCAAAATCATTTCAAGCGCTACTACGCTGCTGAATGGCTTCCCGGAAAATTCAACACTGTGAACATCAGTAACCTTTATATTCTGCTGCCGCAATTCAGAGAAAACGAGACTGAGCTTGTCGCTGTATTCATCCATGGCGCAAAGCAACAGTGTCTTAAGGCCGGGAGCGTATTCATTTATCGGCTTGGTAGCCAGCGTAAAAAACCTTATTCTCGGCATTGATTCTATCTTAAGGCCAGGCCTGAGTACAATCAGCTCATTTGCAGCCGATTTCGCTATCTCGGCAGGCAGAATGGCGGCAACAGGGTTGACGCTCTGCATGTTTTCGAGAACCTCGGTCATACTGCGACAAATCTTGATTTTAAGATCATAAGAAAGCGAAATAAAGAACTGGCGCAACTGCCTGAGCATGTCTGCGGTAACACA
>MFYY01000259.1:5481-7844 GCA_001787855.1 Candidatus Riflebacteria bacterium GWC2_50_8
TCGCTTCGGAAAGGTCTCTGGCCGTATTACTTACCACACAGAATTCTGGTGAATGGTTGAACTCTTCGACGACAAAAAGCCGTTCTGACATCAGCGCATCGATAAAATTCAGCCGTTCGTATGAAAAATCAGGCGTAAAAGAAGCGAAACCAAAGCTGTCAAGCCCTCTTGCCAGCTCCGAAGAAAAATCTTCAAATGTATCTGCGGCAATGACCTCACAAGAGCTGCCAAAACGATTCATCGCGGCGGCATGAACCCAGCCGGCTTTTTCATCAAGCACGCAGATGCGATTCTGAGACTGCAGCTGACGACAGGCCGAAACAATTTCGACATAAATCTGTTCGAGCTGAGGATGCGTGAGCTTCTGCAAATGTGCTTTGCCGAGTCTGGCAAAAACTTGTGCCTCTCTTACCGGCACCAGTGAGCGCTCAATACCAGCTGCTTGTTTAGCAGCCCTTACCTTGAGCGCCATAACAGCACGTTGATCAAGCAACTCAACAATATTGCTGTCAAGCGTATCGAGATCGTCTCTAAGTTCTTCCAGAGTTTTACTGGTCATTGTCGTTTGTCCTCTTTACCATCAATTTATATAAAGGGCATTCTTTGTCGTTTTCACGGCAATATGGGGCAGTTGCAAACTGACATGGCGCACCGGCGCTTTTAAAAATCAACGGCGCGACCTTGCGCACGGCTTTAAGCATGTCAAATGCCAGGTTGCGTATTTCCCACTGCGCCTTGCTACAGCAGCGCTGTTCAAAAAAGTTAAAAAGACTGCGCGCATTAAAGGTAAAAATCAGCTTGGTCTCAATCGCGTTGGGAAAAACATAACGCGCGTCTTCGGGCTTAACACCGGCAGTGACCATATCGCGATAGGCAGCAAGCGTAACAGCAAGCGCACGCTCATAAATAGCCGCCGCCTCGGCGTTTTCGGCAATACTCGGCGGCACCACATAAGGTAACTGCGGCGCTTTCATGTAATTCACATAACGCTGGCTTTCCTGCGAGTATGAAGCAACCCGATGGCGCACCAGCTGATGCGAAAGCGCGCGCGAAACCCCATCGACCGAGAAGGTAAACTCGGCGTGCTCAAACGGCGACAGATGATTACGCTGTCGCAGAAAATCAAGCAGCCGCTCAATTTCTTCGAGAGACAGGCGTTCTTCGATTTCGCCGGCAGCACGCGCCGAATAACAACGGCGGGCAGCCAATGCTACCAGACGATCAGGATCTGGAGTATTGCGCATTAATATAACGGTCAATTCTCTCTCCTGTGATTCTGTGAAAGCAGCAAAAATCTGCTGCCTTCAGCTTTTATGCCTGGCAGCAGATTTTTACTGATCATCAGCCGATTTACTCGGGCTTGCTTTCAGTCTGAGCTTTTTCCGGCTTTTTGGTCTTCTTGCTGGCAGCTGCGGCTTCGGCAACCTTCTTCTGGGTTTCCAGCTTGGCCTTGAAGCGTTCAACACGACCGGTTGTGTCAACAAAGCGCTGAGTGCCAGTAAAGAAGGGGTGACATTCAGAACAAACATCAACCTTCATTTCGGCAGCGGTTGATATGGTCTGGAAAGCATTGCCACAAGCACAGGTCACATTGATCAGGTTGGTTTTGGGGTGGATATTCTGTTTCATCTTCGCGTTCTCCCTTTGGGGTTAAAATTCTTTTGTCGCTTCTTCAAGACTGTCGTAGGTTCTGATAATGTGCTGCAGCTGAATCAGCTGGAAAATGCCGTAAATATAGGCATTCAAATTGATCAGAATCAATTCTCCACCGGCGTCGCGCAATTTCTTGAGCGTGCCGATAAAAAAACCAAGACCAGAAGAATCTATGTAATTGGTTCTTTCGAGATCAAGAACCACTTTTACCTTATTTTCATCGATCAGCTTCTGAATCTGCTCCTTGGCTACCGGAAGTGTCCACATGTCCAGATCGCCAATCAGCGAGAGGACGATATAGCCTTTGGTGGCATCCTTTCGCTCGAAGCTGAGTTTTTCCTTTTCAGTGTTTTTGTCGGTCATTTTGTCCTCCACGGTAAGTCAGACACAATTAACTGTGTCTGGGTCGGCTCTTCACTACATTAATGGCATTGCAAATCGCCATGGTGACGTTCGCTTTCCATTGCGACGAATCAAGATCAACATTAGTAACCGCGTTACCAATATTAGTCACTACATATTTCGGCGGCAGCGAGTTCAAGGCAAGCGCCAGTACATCCAGAAGACAGCGCGGACAGCTGCAGACACCACTTTCAGGCAGCATCTTCTCGGCCATCTGCTTGACCACTTCTTCCATTTTGTTTACCAGGATAACTTCCATTTGTTCGCCACCCTAACCTAATTTTGTTCTGAGCGTTTTCGGATCTATA
>MFYY01000259.1:7860-9677 GCA_001787855.1 Candidatus Riflebacteria bacterium GWC2_50_8
CCTTAAGCTTGTTTCCGCCAGCATATTCCAACACCTTACGCACATACATGCGCTCCATTTCCTGAAGCGTGAATATGTGATCTTCTTCAACGCTGTCTCCAGGCAAAAGAGACGGCTGCCCGATCTTTTCCGGGAAATCTTCCGATTCGATCTGGACAGTTCGCGATAACACCACTGCGCGTTCGATGACGTTGCGCAACTCGCGGACATTACCGGGCCAGCTGTAATTCAGCAGCGTCTGCATCGCCTGCTTGCTGACTGCCAGGTCAGGCTTGTTGTATTTCAGCCTGAATTCTGCAACGAAGTGCTCAACCAGCTCTCCTACGTCTTCCATGCGCTCACGCAGCGGCGGAATATGAATCTCAACCACATTGAGGCGATAATACAGGTCTTCTCTGAACTTACCACGTTTGATCTCGTCAAGCAGCGTCTTGTTGGTTGCCGCAATCAGACGAACATCAACACGAATAGTCTCGTTACCGCCGATACGCTCAAACTCCTGCTCCTGAAGAACACGCAGCAGTTTGGTCTGCGTCATCGTCGCCATGTCACCAATCTCGTCGAGAAACAGAGAGCCGCCGTCAGCGCGCTCAAAGCAGCCTTCCTGACGGCCAACCGCCCCGGTAAAGGCACCTCGCTCATGCCCGAACATTTGACTTTCAAGGAGCTCTGAAGGTATCGCCGCACAGTTGATCTTCAGAAACGGCTTTACCTTGCGCGGACTCTGCTGAACTATGGTTTCGGCAACCATCTCTTTGCCGGTTCCGCTTTCGCCTGTTATCAGAACAGTAACATCGTTGCCAGCAACCCTGCTTACAAGGTTTAGAACATCTGTAGTAGCTGTGCTGGAGCCAATTATGTTTGCTTTCATGATAACCTGACAGAACGTTTAAAGTTTGAGACCAGCCGGCTGACAGCCTCTGCAATTAACGTAAAACGCCAATATACAGACACAGACAACATGCCTGGCTCCTCAGACAATATCCTGAAATAGTAGCATATGGAGAATAAGCTGTCAAGAAATCTAAACCTCCGTGAATGCAACATTTGCCGGCAGCAGGCACCTGTTACAACCACCCGAGCAGGTACAGTAAAATGTACATCGCCCAACCCGGTTCAGACAACCCATTCATGAATCTTCCTGATAAATTACTGTTTTTTCACATTAGACTTGAAATTTTTTTGGTACTGAGAGAAAATAGATACAACCTCTTTTGTTCCAGCGCAGAGAGAGTTGTGCCAAGTTTGGAGGATTAGAAAAAATGTCATCAAAGATCTTTGTAGGAAATCTGCCGTTCAGCGTTGATAACAGCAAACTCGAAGAAGAATTTGCCAAATTCGGTCAGGTGGTCAGCGCCAAGGTAATTATGGACCGCAATTCGGGGCGGTCGCGTGGCTACGGCTTCGTTGAATTCACCGACGAAAGCAGCGCACAGGCAGCAGTCGATGGGATGAACGACCAACCCATCGAAGGCCGCAAGCTGACGGTAAGTCTTGCCAAAAATCAGGCCTGATAACAACAAAAACTAAGCTGTCGACTATTGTCGACAGCTTTGCTATAATTTCTGCAGAAACACAGCATTGTCAGGAGTCGCACAGGTGCAGATAAATACTGATTTGCTGCAAAAAATCAGCACTGCAGCAACCAGAAATCTCGACAGTTATCTGCAGAAAATACTGGCAGCGTCAGCTGAACATGGCAACTTCGGCATGCAGATGCTTGATCATCTGCACGAGCAATTGCCACGCACCAGCTGTGACGACTGCGGTAAGTGCTGTAATTCAATTTCTATCTTTTCACTCGAATACCATCGGCT
>MFYY01000259.1:9714-10118 GCA_001787855.1 Candidatus Riflebacteria bacterium GWC2_50_8
CTGCGTCGGCTCGTACAGTCAGCTCTTCGGCCAGACCTGCGTCAGGCCGAGGTCGGTAAAGATGAGAAGCGCCTGCGCTGTATCTTCCGCGATGACCAGACCAGAGTATGCCTGGTTCACCCGGTAAGACCTTTTGCCTGCCGCATTTTTGGGCTGCTCAAGGAAAACGGGAAGCGTGAATGCGATAAAGTAAAAGATCTGCATAGGCCCGAAACCATTATCACCGAAGATTACCTGATCAGCCTGCAGGAAAAAGTTCTCGAAAATTCTGAAAGTTACCAGCCATTTCCAGGCGAAGAAGAAATCCACTTCTTTCCCTTTGAATTCTGGTTCTTTCGCCATGTGTTTTCACCAGAACGCGCCCTGCAGATTTATCGAGAAATCCTGGTTCCAATGTCTTCACC
>MFYY01000259.1:10128-22389 GCA_001787855.1 Candidatus Riflebacteria bacterium GWC2_50_8
CTCTGGCAAAAGCATGCCGGAAAGGCAACCTAACGAATATAGCAGGAGATACGCATGAGTAAATTACTGCGGGTTATCGCGCGAGAACAGTGCATTGGCTGCTACAGCTGTATGTATGCCTGCAGCAGAGCCTGGTTCAAGGCTTCAACTATCGAAAAAGCCGCATTGCGCGTCAAGAACTACGCTGGCAGCGAGGGCGCCTTCTCGATACGGCCTTGTTATGGCTGCCTTGATCCCGACTGCGCCAAAGCCTGCCCTGTCGAAGCCCTGACTCCAAAAGCGGGCGGCGGTGTCAAATTTGATCCCGAAAAGTGCGTAAACTGCCGCAAATGCGTTGAAGCCTGCATTTCAAACGCTTTGCAGTGGGACTACGAAACCAGTATGCCACTGGTTTGTCACCAGTGCGGTGTCTGCACAAATTTCTGCCCAAACCAGGTTATTGCCATGGTCGATGTTGACCGCGATAGAAAGGTTGAACCATGAAGAACTTTTACATGCTCGATATTGATCTGACCACGGCAAAAGCAGAGAAGGTCGATGTCACCCATCTGTTTGAGCGCTATATTGGCGGCACCGGCGTTGCTGCCGCCCTGTTTGACGAAATCGACCCGACAATAGATCCCATGTCACCAGAAGCGCCGGTTATTTTTGCCTGCGGGCCCTTCAGCTCGGTCTTTCCGGTGGCAACTAAAACCGTGGTCATGTACAAATCTCCTTTGTCTGGCAATCTCGGCGAATCGCATGCCGGCGGTCGTCTGGCCATGGCCATGTATGGCGCCGGTTATCACGTCATCAGATTTCGCGGCAAAGCCGAATTTCCAAGCGCCATTGAAATCGAAGAAGACAATTTCAAGATAAATTCAGCCTCTTCTCTTCGTGGCATGTCGGCACTCGCTGCCGAACGCATACTGCGCGATCACTACAAATCTGATTATAAACGCTCGATCATCAGAATCGGGCCGGCCGGAGAGCGTCTGTCACCGATTGCCTGCGCCACCGTTGATTCTTCGCGACATTTTGGCCGACTCGGAGTTGGCGGCGTTCTTGGCAGCAAAAACGTCAAGGCGATCGTGGTTTCTGGTGGAAAATACTGGAAAATAGACAATCCCGGCCCGTTCAACAGCTATTACAAAAAACTTTACGATACTGTTGTTGAATCAGACCAGATGAAGAAATACCATGATCTGGGCACACCGGTTAACGTCGTTCCACTAAGCAAGATCAACGGACTGCCCACCCGAAACTTTTCGCAGGGCTTCTTTGAGAATGCCGAGGGAATTAGCGGCGAAACCTTTGCCGAGAAACATCTCGCGCAACAGATCGCCTGTGCTCATTGCCCGTGCGGTTGCATCCACATGGCAACCTTGCGCGAGTGCTTCAATGAAGAACACCACATGTATAAAACCGTCAAGGTTTCTTACGATCACGAATTGATCTTTGCCTGGGGCTCAAACCTTTCGATCGGGAACAGTGAAGAACTGCTCAAGTTGCTGTATTATGTCGAAAAACAGGGCTGGGACGCCATAAGCATGGGAGTCATTCTCGCCTGGGTCTGCGAAGCATTTCAGCGCGGCATCATCACCCCTGAACATACTGACGGCCTGATCATCAACTTCGGCGATGCCAAAACCTTTCTGGAAATGCTCAAACGCATCAGCAGCCGTCATAACGAATTCTATTGTGACCTTGAGAAAGGCTCCGTCTTCTGCGGCGAAAAATACGGCGGTAAAGACTTTGCTATCGCTTTCGGCAAGAACGAAGCGCCTGGCTATATGACCGGACTGCATTCATATCTCGGATACGCAACCGGGGTCAGACATTCGCACCTTGACAGCGCCGGTTATTCGATCGACCAGAAAAAAATCAACAGCAAAAAGACCGACAGCGAATGGACAAAATCGATGTATGACGAATCGGTATGGCGAATGGTTCTTAATTCGCTGGTCATCTGCCTGTTTGCCCGCAATATATACAGCCCGCAGATTATCTGTGAAGGATTGCAATTGCTTGGCTACGATGGTTTTGACGAAAAGCGACTTAACGAAACAGCAACCACCATACACGCAATGAAAACCCGCCAGAAAAAGAATTTTGGCTTCAAATTCTCTGAGCTTTACCTGCCAAAACGGCTTGAAAAAGCAGCAACTACCTGTGGTCATGTAACATCTGAACAATTTGATGAGCAGGTAAAAGTTTTCGAAGAACTTGCTGAAGCCGATCTCAAGACACTGGACCAGAAATAGCAAGTTCGCGCTGGTCACCGAAAATTCAGGGACACTGCATGGCTCGAGCAAACTCTGCTTATTCAGCAGTTATTCTGCTGATACTTATTGTTGCCATGCTGGCAACAAGTCCGGCCGCAGCTGATTTTGAGACACAGATGAGCTGCCCGGTCTGCCGCATAGACTTTCCGGCAAT
Source organism: Candidatus Riflebacteria bacterium GWC2_50_8 (assembly GCA_001787855.1). Classification (GTDB taxonomy): domain Bacteria; phylum Muiribacteriota; class Ozemobacteria; order Ozemobacterales; family Ozemobacteraceae; genus Rifleibacterium. Next base: position 12,547 of record MFYY01000259.1, read on the forward strand.
CGTCGCAGAAGTTGATTCAGTTCTACTTGCCATCGACGGACAACCGCTTGGCGCAAATTTTCTGCCACTTCCAGAATGCCCTCTCTGCGGCGGGGTCTTTAACAATATTGATCTGAGCACCGCTGATATGCGAAAGCTCGAAAACTTTATCTGGGCGCCAGAACACCAGGGTGACCGCCAGACTGACACTTACATACGCTTTGCCAGACTGCTTGAATATCTTGAACGCGACTCAGGACAGATTGGCATGGCATATCTGCAGGCAGCCTGGGCCAACAGCACCGATACCCAGATTGCCAGAGAGTGCCGTGAAAAGAGTCTTGTCCTGTTCAAGGAATACCTTCTATCGCCTGAAGCAGAAGAAGACCAGCTTTTCGATATCAGCCTGAAAATTGCCGACATATTGCGACAGCTGCAGAAGTTCGCAGAAGCCGAAGAGTGGCTTAAACAAATGCAGAGTAACAAAAAATTTCAGCAAACCTGGTATCCGATGCTGATCAACCACACGCTTGAGCTGGTCAGGTCAAACCAGCAACAACCAGCCGCACTGCCAGAAGGAAACCGTTTGCATAATGCTGTCGCCGCTGGCGATATAAAGGCTGTAACCGCGCTGCTCAACGAAAAAAATCTCTTGAATGAGATCAATACCGCCGGCTTGACTCCTCTGTTACTGGCGGTGAACACCGACAACAACGCAGTTGCCAGTCTGCTTCTTGAAGCCGGCGCCGAACTTGCTCAAACTGACACCAGAGGCAATACGGCAATGCATCTTGCCTCACAGCGCAATAACCGCAAGCTTGTCGAGTATCTGCTTAACCATAATAATACAGACCTTGATCCGGTGAACCATCTCGGCCAGACTCCGCTGCATGTTGCAATAGAGACTCTTAATCCGCAGATCGCCGGAATCCTCATAAATGCCGGCGCGAGTCTTAACCGCAAAGATTCGCGCGGCAACAACCTGCTGCATATGATCTGCCAGCGTGCTAACCCACAATATGAAAAAATACTGGAAGTAATGCTCAAACGAATCAGCGATGTTAATCAACGTAATTTTGACAATTTGACACCACTGCATATTGCTGCGCGACAAGGCAGTTCTGGTATGCTCAGCCTGCTGGTCCAGGCCGGAGCTAAAGTTGACGCGCGCATTGCCGATGGCAGCAGCGCTCTTTTCTTTTGTCGACCAGAACTTATCGAAACCCTTCTCAAACTTGGCGCCGACATTGATCTCAAAAATAACGCCGGTCTCTCAGCTTTCGTTCAAGCCAGGCTGATTACTGATCAGCCGCGCATCGATGCCTTTAAAAAAACGGGAAGGTTCGGCCAACCCTCGCCGATAGTTATGTTGCAGCATGAGCCAATAGATATTTTTGCTGCAGCACAAAACGGCCATTCACAATTTGAGATAATTCTGAACAAGCACCCGGAGCAGCTTAACGCCAGAGAAATAGCTCTCGGCGAAACTCTGCTGCACTTCGCCAGCGCGGGCGGTCAAACAACAACAGTAAAACTGCTGCTCGAAAGAGGGGCAGTAATCGATGCCACCAATGATTTTCTACGCACCCCGCTGCATTACGCAGCAATAATGGGCCATTTTGAAGTAGTGAAAACTCTCTGTGCAGCAAAAGCTAATATTCACGCTCTTGATGCCCGTGGCACAACACCGCTGCACGATGCCGCTGCCGCCGGCCATCGCAAAATATACAATTATCTGATACAGCTCGGAGCCAGTGACAGCACCCTTGACAACGAAGGCAGATCAGCCGCTTCTCTACTTGAGAGCAGCGACAATTGAGCTTTATTTTTGCTCAGCCGGCGAGGCGGCAGCTGCTCTTTTTGCGAGTTCCTCAACCGGTAAGCGTACGCCTTCTTTTTGCCACCACTCGACCCAATCTTCATGCAGGCAGCCAAAATCCTTGCCGGTAAGCTTTTGCAGGCAGTCAACGCAGTGTTCAGTCGTACAGACAACCGTGCCATTGCCATCAGGCATCTGCTGCCAGGACAACGCGCGTAACAAGTAAGGAATCGACTCATGATTACCCTGTGTTTCAAGCACCAGAAAAGCATCATGATGATTGCCGAAAGGATAACTGATAACTTTGTGAGAAATCTCGCGCCATCTCTGCGACAACGCATCGTCATTAACGGGCGCGAGACCAGACCATGAATAATTTGCCAGTTCCCGGTTAGGCAGCCACACATTGAAATACAGCCAGACGCCGCTCAGAAAAGCTGCGAAAATAGTCGCGACAACAAACCAGAACAGAAATGGCCGACGGTTCTGTTTATCGTTCACTGATTTTACCGCTTTCTATTTGAAAACAATGATCAGCGAGCTTTTCGACAAGCTGCAGGCTGTGTGTAGAAAATATCACCGAGATTTTATCGTCGGCGCAGGCACTTCGTATAAGACCCTCAATAACCGGCTGATGGTGCCGGTCAATGTTTGATGTGGGTTCATCGAGCAGCAGCACGTCAGGTCGACACACCAGGGCCCGGGCCATTGCTACCCGCTGAATTTCACCGCCAGAAAGCCGACTACCCATAACGTCAGCAAACGAGAGCATATCTACTTTTTTCAGCGCCTCGTCAACTGCTTTTTTTCTCTCAGCAACGCAACATCCACGCAATTTCAAAGGAATTTCGACATTATGAAAAACACTCATACTGAACAGAATTGGCTGCTGATCAACCAGCACGACACGCCGCCGCAAAGGCTGCAACTGCTTTTCCGAATATATTACCGGCTTGCCGGCGAATTCGACCAGACCGGCATCAGGCGCATCAAGAAAAGCCAGCATCTGCAGCAAAGTTGTCTTGCCAGAACCGTTTGGACCGGTCAAAGCATATATTCTGCCGGCTTCGATATCGAGCTTTTCGATATCAACAATGGCTCTGCCGCCATGTATTCGCCTTACTTTATCAAGTTTGTATAACACGAATATCTTCTCGTTCTCGTAATCGTAATCGTAATCGTAATCGCCATCAGCTTCGTCTTCACCTTATTGCCTGTTCTCGCCGCTATCCATACCTTTCATTGAGGTTGCCCTGGAAGTGATTGATCAGAATATTTATACCAAGCGTGATCGCCATAAGTATCATGCCAAGCGCCACTGCCAGTATGAATTCGCCCTTGTCATACTCAAGCGCCATCGCGGTGGTCATGGTGCGCGTAAAGCCCTTAATATTGCCGCCCAGCATCATGCTGATACCGATCTCTGAGATTACCCGGCCAAAGGCGGCAGCGATCGCCGCAGCCACCCCAAATTTTGCCTCATGCAACAACAACCGCGCAGTCTGCCGTCGATCAGCACCAAGCGTCATCGCGGTTTTGCGATATCTGACGTCGAGATGACTCAACGCCGAAACAACGAATATTGTAATCATCGGAATCACCAGTATCGTCTGCCCGATAATGATGGCGCTTTTCGTATACAACAGGTTAAACGACCCGAAAATGCCGCGGCGGCTCAAAAAAGCGTAAACCAGAAGCGCAATGACCACGGTAGGTACTGCCAGCAGACTGTTGAGAACAGTTATCAACGCGCGCCGCAGCCTGAACTCGTTCAGGTAGATGAAAAAACCAGCCGGAATGCCAATAACAGCAGCGACCAGTGTTGAAATAAGCGCAATTTTAAGCGAAAACCAGACGATCAGCGCAAGCTCGGCATCGCACTGAACAATCAGCGAAAATGCTTTCCCGATGCTCTCGAACAGATATTGCATGCTTACCTCGTTAACTGCAACAACTATTACACACTTTCAGCATGAAACTCAATATTCTCAATCCTGAAAAAGCACTCCAATTCTTGTTGGTGGCCGGCAGCAACAAGGAACGCTCTTTGCTCATGCGCGCATGAAATTTAACAAGCTGACTCAAGGATTAGCCTGCAAAGCCTTTTCGAGTTGAGCGACAAGCTCTGCATCTTCGGGAACTGTTCTTGAGCCATATCTGGCAATGACCTTTCCCTGACGGTCGATAAGGAACTTATTGAAATTCCACGAAATGTCTCCGGAAAAGCCAGGATTGGTTATTTCATTGGTGAGAAAACGATAGAGCGGATGTTGCTGGTCACCGATTACCGCTATCTTGGCAAAAACCGGAAAAGTTACGCCATAATTCATGCGGCAGAAAGTAACGATTTCTTCATTGGTTCCTGGTTCCTGCCCCAGAAAATCGTTGGCAGGAAAAGCCAACACACTGAAGCCAGCGCTCTCATATTTTGTATGCAACTTCTGCAGACCCTCATACTGACCGGTAAAGCCGCAATTGCTGGCAACGTTTACCAGCAATAAAACCTTGCCACGAAAATTCGCGAGCGATTGCTGCGTTCCGTCGGCCAGAGCAAGTGTGTAATCAAGAACTGATTTTTTTTCTTCGGGCGGGTGAGATTTGCCTGGATATGCCGCCATACTTATTATCACAACGATCAGTATGACTATCAGAGCAGTACCGGTTAATTTTGACACTTTAATTCTCCTGTGTTCGGCGGCATTTCTTGCGACTCTTCGTTATGATTACTCTTCGTTAACCGGGAAAAAAACCTGGGTATCAGCCACTCTGAAACCCGTAATGATAGACATTGCGGCATCTGACCTGATCCAGCTGATGAATTTATCGGCGGCCCCTTTGTTAACGTGCGGATGCGACTTCGGGTTAACTGCGATCAGAGTATAGATATTGTGAAATCTTTTATCACCCTCACAATGGATTACCAGATGGCTTTCGGCATCATCACCCTGGTTGAGGTTCAGAAATGTTGCCCGGTCTACCAGCGTGTATGCCTGCTTTTCAAAAGCTATCAGAAGCGTGCGCGACATGCCCTGACCGACACTCAGGTAACCGGCTGCCGGCATCTTAACCTGTGCTTCCTTCCAGAGTTTGTTTTCAAGAAAATGTGTGCCACTCTCGTCGCCGCGCGAAATGAACTGTGCCGAAGAAGCATTGGCAAGCTTGCTAAAAGCTGCAACACAGTCATTCATACCGGCAATTCCGGCCGGATCTTTTTTCGGACCTGCCAGAACAAAGTCATTATACATGACCGGAATGCGCGCGACGCCGTAACCATCAGCTATAAACTGCTCTTCTAGTTCGCGGGCATGAACGAAAATAATATCGACGTTACCATCGCGGCCATCGAGAATAGCAGCACCAGTGCCTCTTGCCACAGCCTTAACCTCGATACCGGTCTCGTCTTTGAACGCCGGCAACAAAGCGTCAAGCAGGCCATTATCGAGAAGGCTTGTCGTCGTCGACATTTTAAGAACTTCCTGGGCCTGGCAGGTTAACGTTGTAATGAATAAAAACACTGTCAGCACCAGCGCCAAACATCTGCAAACATTGAAATTCTGAGCAAAAGTGTATTTCATAACTCCCCCAATATATCGATCGATAATCTTAACGAACAGATTCTACCAGAAATCCCCGGAGAAGAATAATGAATAGCAGGCGGCAGTAAAATCTAGTATAATGCGTTCGAAATTAATTGCTATGTATACTATCCACTGTGAGGTTCTGAATGAAGAAAGCCACAGCTTTTATAACGCTGATTCTCGCTATTGCCGCGGCTGCCGGGGTCTACCTGGTCTACCGCGAAGACATTTCGCCAACTCTGACCGAAATTGAGCCGGCAGTTAGCCTGTTTAAAGGATTAATCGCCGAACAATGGCACACACCGATCGTTGCATCAATTGCGGTTTTCTGGCTGTTTACCCTGCTTCTTTCGATATCGGTGCTTTTTGCGCGAAAACCTCTGGCACTGGTTGAACAAGACAAACCGGTGACCGCAATCGACAAGCCAGAAAAAAAAGATGAAATCCTCAAAGAAGTCGGCCTGCTGCGTGAGAAGCTGTTTCAGGCTGAAACAGCCGTAACTGAAGCCAGAGACAAAGCAAACCAGCTGCTTGCGCAGAACGAAAATATTAAGGCCCAGCTCGAAAAGTTTTCGGCCAGCAGCGCTGAAAAGAACGAGTCAGTTGAGCTGAAAACTCAACTCGACCGACTGCAGTCCGAGCTTAAGGCGCGCGGCGAAGCTGCAGAAAAGGCAGAGTCTGAACTTAAGAGCCTGCAGAATGAACAGAGAAAAATCAGTGAAGAACTGGCAGCAGCGCGCAATAAGCTCGAAAAAACCGAAAACGACAGTAAAGCCTCGAAAAAGGAAGCTGAGAAAACTGCCGGACAACTCAAAAGCGCACAAAGCGAACTCAGCAGCAAAACTGAAGAAGCCACTTCCCTGCGCAAACAGATCGAAGAATTGACCGCAGAACTTAAAGCCGCACAGGCCGATGCGCGCGGTGGCAAGAACGCTGTTCCGCCGGCAGCATACCAGATCCTTTATATGTTCCAGAAGGAAGGTCGCCTTATCGACCTGCTTAAGGAAGACGTCAGCGGCTACGACGACGAAACGCTCGGCGGCGCGATAAGACCAATACATGAGGGCTGTCGCAAGCTGCTCGAAGACCGCCTGATTCTCGAACCGGTGCTTAACGAAGAAGAAGGCAGCGAAGTTACACTCGAAGAAATTGACCCTGAGTCGATCAAGCTTTCAGGTAGCGTTCCGGCCAGCGGGCCTTATACCGGAGAGCTTATTCATCGTGGCTGGCGGCTTAAAGAATGCAACCTGCCCGAACTGGTCGGCGGCTGGAAAGGCAACGTGATCGCGCCAGCCGAAATAGAAATCAGCTGAGGAGAACAGCCATGGCAAAACCAAAATACCTTGTAGGCATCGACCTCGGAACCACCAACACAGTTGTGACATATACGCCGATCAGCTCGGCCGCCGAAGGCGCACACCCCGAAATCAGCCTCATGCCTCTCGTGCAGGAACTGGCCAAGGGCGCCATTGAAAAGCTCGAAGTAATGCCCTCGTTTATTTTCGAGCGGCTCAAAGAAAAGCCGGTACTCGAATGGGAAGACGAATCGAAGTTCATCATCGGCGAATACGCTCGTGAACGCGGCGCCGAAGTTCCTGACCGGCTTATTTCGTCGGCAAAATCATGGCTGTGCAACACCAGGATTGATCGCACCCAGCCCCTGCTTCCCTGGAACTCTCCAGAAGAAAACACTCGTATTTCGCCGCTTACCGCCATGTCAATGTTTTTGCGCCACGTGCGCCATGCCTGGAACGACGAGTTTGGCAAAGACAAACTCGAAGACCAGAAGGTCGTGGTGACAATTCCGGCATCTTTTGACGCAGCAGCCCGCGATCTGATCGTTGAAGCATCGCGAATGGCAGAACTGCCCTCGATAACCCTTCTCGAAGAGCCACAGGCAGCCTTTTATTCATGGATATCGCAAAGCGACAAGCCGTGGCGCCAGCAGGTAAAAAGAGGCGATGTTGTTCTCGTCGTCGACGTTGGCGGCGGCACGACCGACTTCAGTCTTATTGAAATAAGTGAAGCCGAAGGCGATCTCGCGCTTGAGCGCGTTGCCGTCGGCAACCACATTCTGCTCGGCGGCGACAATATGGATCTGACATTGGCCTATGTCGCCCGCAGCAAGCTCGAAGAAAGCAAGAAAAAAATCACGCAATGGCAGACCGTACAGCTCAGCCATCAGTGCCGCAAAGCCAAAGAAGCTCTGCTCAACGAAGGCGACAAGGACTCTGTTCCGGTGGTCATTTCAGGGCGGGGCAGCAGCGTTATCGGCGGCTCAATGAAAACGAGCATAGACCGTGCTGATATCGAAAAGACGCTGATTGATGGCTTTTTTCCGTTCTGCAATATGAGTGATGACCCGATCGAAGATACCGAAGGCGGCGTTCGCGAAATCAGCCTCATGTATGCAGCTGACGCGGCAATTACTCGACATCTCGCCAAGTTTCTGCGCAATCAGAATTCTGGTGACAAGCACTATGGCTTTCCGCAGGCAATACTGTTCAATGGCGGCGTCTTCCGATCAGATATTTTCAGAAACCGTCTCATTGAAGTAATCAACAACTGGCTGAGCAGCGCTGGGAAGGAACCGATCAAGGTTCTCGAAGGCATCGAGCTTTCACAGGCCGTCGCCAGAGGTGCTTCGTATTTCGGCATCGCACGCGAAGGTAAGGGCATCAGAATCCGGGGCGGCGTATCGCAGGCCTATTATCTGGGCATCGAATCTTCGCTGCCGGCAGTCCCGGGCTTCAAACCGCCACTTAAAGCGTTATGTGTAGCGAAACAGGGCACTGAAGAAGGCACTGTTCAAGATGTTCCCGGACGCACTTTTGGCCTGATCATCGGCAAAACCGCGCAATTCAAGTTTTTCAAGTCGAACTGTCGCCGCGAAGATGAATTCGCGCAGATGATCGACGAACTTGACGAAACATTCGAAGATACCAGTTCTCTGGCTATAGAACTGCCTGCTTATGAAGGAATGAAACCCGGCGATCTCGTCGATGTCAGCCTGCAGGTAGCGATAACCGAGATTGGCACACTCGAGATTTACTGCCTGGCGAAATCAGGCAATCATCGTTGGAAACTCGAATTCAACGTCAGGGATGCAATTAAATAATGGCTAAAGCTGGTTCTGCAGACAGTCGTTTCATTATCGGCATCGATCTCGGCACCACGCAATGCGCCCTCTCTTACGTCGATCTCGAAGACAAGACCCTCAAGGTCCGTAATCTCGAGATAACGCAGCTGGTCAGCGGCGGGCAGCTCGAAAATCTGCCGACCCTGCCGTCTGTTCTATATTTGAGCGAAGAAGGCCGCGAACTCAACCGTCCGGAATGGATGGCGGACACTCCTCATATCGTCGGCGCCTATGCCAAGGAACTGGGTTTCGAAGTGCCTGGCCGCTTTGTGCACAGCAGCAAATCCTGGCTCTGTCACCCGCGCGCTGAACGCCAGTCTCCGATTCTGCCGTGGCAAAGCGATGTCGTTACTGGAAAGATTTCTCCAGTACAGGCCGCTACCGAGTTTCTGCGTTACATGATGCGTCTGTGGGATTCGACCATCGGCAGTCGCGATGAATCATCAGCTTTTCTGCGTCAAAAAATAATCGTCACCGTACCGGCCTCGTTTGACCCGGCGGCGCGCAATCTCACTCTTGAGGCGATCGAGAAAGCCGGAATCAGTTCGGTTTCGCTTATTGAGGAGCCACAGGCCGCTTTTTATGACTATCTGCAGCGCAACCCACGCACGATGGTAGCCGAACTGAAAGGTATCGACACTGTTCTGGTCGTTGATATCGGCGGCGGCACCACCGACTTCAGCCTGATAAGAATTGACTGGGCAACCGGTCGCGAGCACCCTGAATTCACCCGGCTGGCTGTAGGTCCGCACCTGCTGATCGGCGGCGACAACCTCGACCTGGCGCTGGCGAGATGCGCCGAAGCCGAATTCAAACACCGCGGTCGCAAACTCGCCGGCAAGCAGTGGTTGTCACTGCTCAACCAGAGCCATGTAGTCAAAGAAAAAGTTCTTTCTGGCGAGCAAAACGGTGCGGTCAATTTTACGCTGTCAGGAGCTGGCAGCAAGGTTCTTGCCGGTGCAGCCAAAATCAGCATCGACAGTGAGAAAATCAAGCAGTTGCTGGTAGATGGTTTCTTTCCGTTTGTTGAAGCCAGCGACAAGCCAGACGAAGACAGCACGCTCGGCCTGTCAGAGGCCGGCCTGCCCTTTACCCGCGACGCTGGCGTAACCCGCCATCTGGCCGCATTTTTAAGTGATAACGAAGTAAATCCTGACGCCATACTTTTCAATGGCGGCACCATGAAAGCCGACTGCCTGCGCGAAAGATTGTTTGATGTGTTGAGCCTGTGGCGCGGGCGCGCACCCGCCATTCTCGACAATCCCCACCCGACACTGGCAGTGGCTGCCGGAGCCGCTTATTACGGCCTGGTTTCGCTGGGCTTCGGC
>MFYY01000259.1:22409-35473 GCA_001787855.1 Candidatus Riflebacteria bacterium GWC2_50_8
ACAACGACGCGACATGTGCCTGATCAGCTGCTTTGCCTGCTGCCCAAGGGTTCTGAACCAGAAAAAGATTATCACATGGCCGACAAGACTTTCGGTATAGATTTGAGCCGTGATTCAGCGTTTTATCTGTTTTACACGCCAGCGCCGCCAAAAGCAGAAGAGCCGGGCCGGTTAATCAGATTTAATTCTAAAAAATACCTGCCGTTGCCGCCCTGCATTGTTAAAGCACGCACCGGCAAAGGTGAGAAGCAGGTCGAAATTTATGCCAGACTGCGTGAAACCGGGTATTTACAGGTGTTCTGCGAGGAAACCGGCGGTAATTTTTCGCAGGAACTGCGCTTTGATCTCGGGGACAGCGAAAAGAGCAGCAAAGGCGCTGCCGAAGCGCCAGCCAAACGCCGCGTGCCAATCACCAGCGCTCAGCTCAAACAGATCAGCAAGCTTCTCGATCAGGCATTTGCCGGCAGTACTGAGTTTAACTCTGTTTTTAAAGGGCTCGAAGAAATACTCGGCTCACCGCGCTCGAACTGGGATGCCGAAATGCTGCGGCAGCTGTTTGACCTGTTTGCCGAACGCGAAAGCGAGTTCAGAACTTCACAGGGTTCTCTGATTCTCTGGTTCAGACTGCTGGGTTTCTGCCTGCGCCCTGGCTATGGCGTTACCGGCGATGTTGCCAGAGTCGATCACATCTGGCAGATGGTCGATGAAGGGTTCACTTATGACAACCCTGAATTCTGGTCAGACTGGTGGGTAATGTGGAAACGCATAGCACCCGGCCTGTCGATCGAGCGCCAGGAAACTATTAAATGCCGTATTGAACCGATTCTTTTCCAGACTAACCGGCGCCGCGACAAAAAAGAGCGCGAGGTTGGGCAACACGAACGCAATCAGATATGGCGTCTGCTCGGGCATCTCGAACGTCTGCCAGTCGCTGAAAAAGAGCGTATCGGCTGGTGGATAGCCAAAGCGCCGCCCAGTTACGGCGTCGACAGCATTGCATTGCATGCCCTCGGACGCATTGGCGCCAGAGAACTCGCTTATGCACCAGATTCGGCGATGGTTCCACAGACAACCGCCAACGCCTGGGCCGAGCATCTGCTAAAAAAAGCGATACCGGGGAACTCATACCTTGATTCCGCACTGCGCGAAATCGGCCGTAAAACCGGCGACCGGCTGGTACAGATCGATGATCTTCTGCGCAAAAGTATTCTCGATGTGTTCAAAAAGAAATTGCGCAAAAAAGCTTTTATTCAGCCATTGTTGAAAGCGGCGCAACTTGAAGACAAGGAACTGGCAGAAATGATAGGCGAGGCTCTACCGTCAGGTTTTGTCTGGGTCAAAGACAGCTGAATCCCTGAGGCTGATCAGCTCATAAATCTGCACCGCCTGTTCTTTGCCCCGTATCTCGGTAAAAGGCATCTTCTCGGCATTTACCAATGATTCAATGTGTTTCCAGGTGCTGCCCGAAACGACGATCTTTGAATGGCGGCCTTTTTTAGAGGCTGATTCGAGGCGCGAGGCAAGGTTTACTTCGTCGCCAATGACTGTCAGGTCTTTGCGGCGAATGCTGCCGACATCGCCGAGCAACACTGTGCCGGTGCTTATTCCGACCCCGACATTGATTCGTGTTTTGCGAAAAAGGCCGCTTTCGGCGGCAAGACTGTCGACAAATTCCTTGATAGCAAAGGCCGCCTTAACGGCGCTCAAGGTGTGATGTTCAGGTTCTGTATGGTGAAAAACCGCCATGACCGCGTCACCGATAAACTTGTCGACACGCCCGTAGTTAGAGCGAATTATCGGCTCAACACCGCCAAAGAACGTATTGAGCAGCGCGAATACCTGCTCAGGACTGTTCTTTTCGCTTAGCCCGGTGAAGTTTCGGATATCAGAAAACAAAATGGTTACTTCGACGCGGCGACCTTCGTGCAACGACGCGTCGGCCTCATCCTGTATCGCTTCGAGCACTGATTCAGAAACGTAAGCCTGCATTTTTTCCCGCTCGCGCAGACCACGCACCATGTTGTTAAAAGTCTGGCTCAGACGGCCAAGTTCGTCGTTTCCCATGTATGGTAAGGCAACGTTAAGATTACCGCTACCTACTTTCTGTGCGGCAACATCGATACGGCTTATCGGGCCAAGCAGACTGGCAGCGAGCACCAGACTGAGAATAACCGCGCCAAGCAGCGCCGAAAATGCGAGGCCGCTGATTATCATCTGCAGACTCTGCAGACGCGCTTCTATAGGCCTTGTCGAAGTAAGCAGGCAGGGCAGAAAACTTTGCGTATGCATTGAGGACAGGGGTCTTATCGCGTATATATAGCTTTCGTCTTCGCTTGTCAGCATTCCGCTCTCTTCAGTTTTGAGTCTGCTGGCGCGCTCGAACGCTTCTTTGAGCTTCTGCCAGATTGGCGACTCCGCCGGAATACTCTTTTCAGCTTTAAAATTCGAATAAAAAAACAGTTCAGCGGGCAGGTCGCGCTTTTCGCTATCGACACTATCGACTGCCATGCGATTTTGTCTGAATTCGTCGTAGGCAAAAAGCTTTTCGAGATAGTAGTCGGGAAGGTGCAGAAACAAGTTGCCGATCTTGCCATCTATCCGCACCATAATGCTCATAAAATACATATAAGCGTTCTGAAAAACAAAAAAATTGAGCGTAGTCGGCCGCGAAAAATCAAAACTCGAGCCGAAAACCTGCATGTATTCTTCAACCTCTTCATCAATGGCAGCATCAACAACAGAAGTCGGACCGCCAATTTCTGTGTCATTCTTAACTACTTTTGCCGCCGCCAGCTCAAGAGACTTCTTTAATGGAGAGTCTATATTCAGCCAGTTCGTGCGCGCAAACCGGCCTTTTTCATCAGTAATGATGTAATGTTTAAATACCCCTTCATCAACCGCAGTAATCATAGTCTGTTCAATGACATCAAGGGTAAGAGCAGCGCTGCCAAGCCGGTTGCGTAAATCTTCATACAGGTGGCCTTCGATCAGTCTAGGAGCGTCACGGTAACGGAGTTCAAGAGCTTCAAAACCCGCGCGCATTCTGACCATTGCTGATTCCTTCAACCGGCTTTCCTCGTGCGACAGAAAGCTTCGGCCAATACTGATAAGACTGACGATAGGCACCAGCATGGCAACTGCGAATACGGCAGCAATACGCATGCGCAGTGACATCGTAATGGTCTGCGACCGCATTAAACCGGGAAGCAGAACGCTCAGCATAACCAGCAGAAATAAGGCCACATGCGACAGTCTTAACAGCAGATTTTTGCGAACCTGTTGCAAAGTCGAGATATCCGCAAGCGACAGAATTCTGACCGGCGAATTTTCATCGGCAACACTGGCTTTGACCATAAAGTTTTCAAAGTCAAAAATGCTCTGGCTGCGCTCAGAATACGCATGCAGAAGCCTTTTATACAAGCCGCTATCAGTCAGAGAAAGATCCTGCGTCACCAGAGTGCCGTCAGAAATGTTTACTGCGACTACCGGATGTTTAAGTCCGGAGCCAGGTCTTTTGCGGCGATAGATCATGCGTTTCAACCAGAAATCCTCGGCGAATTTTTCCGGAAACAGCAAAAGCATGAAGCCACCGCGTATCTTACTCGGTATGTTGGTCTCGCGATAAGACGCGACATCCATGTTCCAGACAAAATAGCAGGGCTTGCCAAGCCAGCCGAGGAGTTGCGGGTTGTCGAGAGCATGAGTGACATGTTCGATCTTCTGGCTGCCCATGGCTTTCTGCAGCATATTCATAGCAGCAAAAGACTGGCGCTCAAATGCAGAATCCTTGCGCAAATTGGCGGAATTTTCGAGAAGATTATAATGGGCCATGATACTCGTCATAAAAAACTGCCAATTGCGCTGGCCATTAACTATATGACGCGAGGGCACGTTGATGAGGCGGGCGTTTCCGTCCCAGAACAGCCATTTGCAGGCACCCGGATACAGTTCATCGATGCGATCAATGAAACTCGCGACGACCTGCGGGCTTTTTTTAGTCAGTTCCAGTTCATTGTTAAGTGCCGCCGCAAAATTCTGAATCTGGTGTTTTTCGGTAGAAAAAAGGCGGGCGCGCGCGCTCTGCAGATCGAGCTCCTGCTTTATCGTTTCCCTGCCGGCAAGGTATTGCTCTTCGACCATATTGGCAAGCGCGAGAGCGCCCACCAGAATTGGCAGAACCACTACCGCGAAATACAGAAAAATATTACGCAGGGTCAGTGCTCTTTTCGGAGGCTGTTGCATATTGAGATTGTAACTGAAAACCGCAGAATTTAAAACTTTCTGTGGCATGGCCCGATAAATTGAATTATCCTCAAAGTTTGAGGACAATTCACAATAAGGGCATGTACATGCAGAATTTCACCGCCAAAGACAATCAGCTGATTGTTGATCTGATGACGATACTGGCTTTAAAACTCATTCTTCTGCCCAGACCAGAAAGCGATCATCAGGTGCATCTTGCCACGATTTCGATCGCTTCGGCCGCCAGAACTTATATCAATGACGAGCGTTTGCGGCCAGCAGTTGATTCAATAGGTGAAGTTGTAAAAAAAGCAGTTAACAGTGACAACTACATCAAAATGGCTGAGGGCAATGAAACGCTAAAGCAAAAGCTGGGCGAACTCAAAACATTACTGCAACAGAAAACCCGGCCGGTCAAGCAGAAGGCAATCAGCAACTTTTTTTATCGTTTCGCCTACAAGCTCTCCAGCATGGCCGGCAAAGAATTTGCCAATATCGGCAAGCATGTTTCAGCCGATGATGCCGGGATTCTACTGTGGATTAGAGAGATTCTTGAGATTAAGGAGCAAGCATTATGACAACAAAAGCTGATTTCGAACCGAAAGAATGGAACGACCTGATGTATTTCGCTTGTATTGGAGTGAGCTACAAATATAGCACCCGTGATGTTCACTCGCTTGGCGATCTGGTTGGTTTTCTTCGTGAAATGTTTTCGGTACAAACCTTTCTGACCAGTGCGATGAACAAGTATGGAAACCTCGAACTTCTCAAAGAAGTGATTAATGAGCTGGCAAATGCCTGCAAGTCTCGGCAGGACCTGCTCAGCGATGATTTCAACACGTTCAAAAATCTTGGGCCAACAGTGGCGCGAGCGAACCAGATTCTTGCTGATAGAGCGACTCAGGAAGAAGCCTGCGCCATGCGTGCCTTTGCTTATGAACTCGCATTTGAAGCCGCAAATGCCGCCGGCGACGGATTTTTAGGCACTGGCGTTAAACTCAGCGCAGAAGAAACTGAATTTTTGCACGAGCTTAAACGCCATCTTCTCGACGTCTGAGCATACGCGCAATGAGCCAGGAACTTGCTCTGTCACTTTTCTCTGACCTCAGGTCACATGACCCGTCAATCAGGTTTTCGGTAGTTGCAAGAATCGAAAATATTGCCTGGAACGACGAGCTGATCAACGCCTTTTCCATTTTGACCCAGACCGAATGTGACCCCGCAATCAGGCTTTACATGCAGCTCATTCTTGAACGAGCTGGCAAAAACAGGGGACAGCAGGTCGACAAAAGCCTGATTTCAAAAGAATTTGCAACACTGGCAAAGCAACCCGAAAGTGATGCATTAAGGTTTGTGCTGATACTTGAAAGCTTCGAACCAGACCAGGTACCCGTTGCATTGGCGGCTCTCAAAGAGAACGCCTGGACAGAATATTCAGTGCTGATCCTTCCGTTTGTCTTAAAATTTATCCGCAAACATCGAGCTGCCGAATTTGTCGATCAGGTTGAAAAACTCTGCCACCACAGCGATCCTCAGGTTCTTTCCGCTGCGGTCGAAGTTCTCGAAAAGCTGGCTCCGCAAAAGATCGAACCGCTTCTGGTTCCGCTGCTTACCAACTTTAACTATGTGATCCGCTCGAAAGCGGTAAGAATTCTTTACCGCCTCGATCAGCATGAAGCGCTCAGACACTTCGAAGCCATGCTGTTTTCCAGCGAAAGAGATGAAAAAGATGCGGCAATGTTTCATGCCTACTTTTTCCCGTTCGATAAAATCGAAGCTCTGCTGCTGCGCTTCATGGCCATGGAAACCAGTCCTGAACTTCTGCGCAAAGCCGGCTATCTCTTTCAGGTCAATCCTGACTGTAACCCGCCGCTGCACCTGATTGAAATCATGGAAGGAACCCAGGGCAGCAAAAAGGAAATTTTCAGCGAAATTCTACGCGGCGTCCTGAACGCTCAGGGCCGCCTGCTCAAAAAGCCGGTAGAAGAGCTTCTTGAGCAATTAAAAACTGTCTACCGCAATAAAAAGGCTGACGAACTTATCGCGCAATGCCGCCTTTCATGGGATGCCGCAAATGCCGCCAGAAAACAGGCAATAGTCAACAAGCTCGAAGAACTTTCATACAAAGGCTATTCATCAGCAAAAGATGCACTGATAGCCCTGGGAATCACCGTCCCGGATCTATCGGACATTACGAACACCGGGAAACTCGTCATTGCCAGCCTGGACGCCGGACAGAGAACTCTGCTCTGGAAATCTGCTGAAGCAAGCCTTGTCGATTATTGCAGCGAGATCGCCGAATTATGGGCAAAGATGAGTTCAGAAGAAAAAACACTGATTCTTGGCAGATCCCTTCAATACAAGGCCACGCCCATCGTCCGAAAAATCGGGGCGGTGGCACTCAAAGATGGCGATGGTGTAGTCGCTGCGGCGGCAATCGAATGTATGATGCATCTCGATACTGACACGCTTTTTCCGCTGCTGCCCGGGTTACTGAATCACCCGTCTATCGATGTGCAGTCGGCGGCAATAAAGGTCTACGCCCTTTACGATAAAGATCAGGCCGTCCGCCTGCTCGAAAAAATGCTG
The DNA here is from genome assembly GCA_001787855.1 of Candidatus Riflebacteria bacterium GWC2_50_8. Lineage (GTDB taxonomy): Bacteria > Muiribacteriota > Ozemobacteria > Ozemobacterales > Ozemobacteraceae > Rifleibacterium. Next base: position 29,241 of record MFYY01000259.1, read on the forward strand.
ACGCTGAATGCCAGCGCCCGCGCCAGTGCGCTTTTTCACCTCGCCCAGTTCGACTTTCCATCGGTTCAGAACATTCTGTTTAACTGCCTGCAGCTTGAAGAAGACAACGCCAACCTTCAGAAAATCGAGGCGATATTCGCCTCAAACATTGATCTCGAAATGCTTTACAAGGTATTTCGCATCAGCCGCTCTGAAAAGGGTCTGCGCCGTTCGGCCATCGAAAACATTTTTTCGCGGCTGGCAGAAGCCTTTCAGCAGAAATCTGCAGACAACTCTCAGACGGTTATCAGCCTTATCCAGAAGTTCTCGGAACGTCTCGAAAGCGAGAAGAGCAAAGAAGCAAACGCACCCGCTTATTCACTCGAAAACATTCAAAAGCTGCGCCTGCAAAAGAAGCCGGCAGCAGTTGAAATTAAGCAGGTCGATGATCTGCCGAAATTCGCAGCCAGCGCTTTTGTTGCCAGCGGCTTGCTGGCATGGCTCATCTGGCTGCTTGTCCTTTCACCGCTGTTGCCGACGCCCCCGCAACCGGCCGGTAATCAGCCGGGCAGTGGTGAATCATTTCTTTCGGGCAACGTCGAGAAGGTCATGAATCATGGCATCAGCATAAAAACCGAGGGCGGCGGGCGCGAAATTCTGCTGACACTGCCCGACGTTCAGCACGGCGCCAAAATCCGGGCCCGGGTCAGACAACATAAACAACAAAGTGGCCCCACCCGCGCCGAATTGATCGAACTGATGAAACCGTGAAGAACGCTATGCCAGCAAACAGAAACCAAAGAAGCGGAAGCGTCTATCTTCTCGCCATCGGCATGCTGGCGCTGCTCTTTCTGCTGCTGTTCGGCATGAGCCGTCACAGTTCAGGACGAGCCCGGCTGGTATCTCTGGCCGACCAGAAACAGACCGCGCTCTTCGCGCTCGAAGCTTGCTATGGCGACATGGTTTCACAACTGCGGGTCCAGATAAAAGACAAAAACGAAATGCTGCTGCAAAGTTTTATCAACGCAACCAACGGTCAGCGGCCAGCTTTCGACTACGTTCCTGGCAGCACGCTGACGAGTCTTCTTGAAGAACAGCAGATCAGTCTGACCAGTCATGAGATGGTTTTCGAAAATATTGAACCACTGCAATACCCTGCGATAATCAAGTTTCCCGAACATAGAAAGCCAGAAAAAAAGGGCCTGATGAAAGTCATCTGCGAAATCGTCTTTCTCGAGCGCAGCTACTGTCTTGAGGTAAGAATCCCATTCAAGACCGTATTCACGTTAACTCCGGTTCTGCGCCAATTTGCTTTTTTTGCAGACCAGATACATCTCGAACAGTCAGGTAAATTCGGCATTTCCGATAAAATCAACATTATCCCGATAAAAAACGGAGCCGGCGATGACTCGACTGCCGGCAGTGCTGGTCGGCAGCAGCCGCTTTGTCTGGGCATGTCAATCAAACCGCACGACAAGATCAACACCGAAAACGAAAAGGAAGGTTACGTGTATCTTGGCAAATCCGATCAGGATATCGTGCTTAACCTGGCAGGGGAGACGCAGCCAGGCGCAGGTGACCTGTCTGATCTCTGGCAGGTCACACCTGAGTGTTTCAAGCCCATCGATGTCAACAACAGACCGATCGAAAACATGACCGTAAACACTATTTCCGGAACCATGCAGAATAAAACGCTGTCAATTCCGCTGAAAGTTCGCAACACCAGGGCAAATCTCAGACTGGTCGGTTTCTGCAAAGAACTGGCAGATCAGAATGGACCATGGCAACAGGATCTGAAGTATGTGCTCGAAAGTGACAGCGCGTTTGCCAGATATGTTGCCGAAAAAGAATTATTGAGCGTCAGCAGCAGTCTCAAACTTTTCGGACCAAGTTTTGAGGCCGGCGCGGTCAGCGCCAGAGTCCCATATCCACGCAATGTCCGCAACATTTTCGGCCGCGTTTTTAACCGCTTTTTCGTATTGAGCACATTTGATTTTCCCAGCGCACATCTTTATACCAAGCTGCTTTACAGCAATGATTCAGGCTATAATCCGCCAGACGGGCAATCTTCATTCGGCGATAAATACGCATTCGAGATCGAGTCTGGAGCATACCGAAACTACATGTCGCGAACCATGTCGGGGAACCCGGCCGGCAAAGACTTTGACTACCAGAACATTCCGGCTAACCTCGATGAAAATAATACTCCTAAAATTTACACACACGCTGATTTTAAGGGCACCGATGACATAACTCTCAACGAACCACTCGACAGTTTCGCCGGAGAATGGATCTACGACCTGCACAGCGAAGCTCTTAAAAGCGATCTGAACAAGGTCGACAGCAGCGTAATCGGCCGCATTACCCGGGTTTATCGCAATCAGGAAGAATTCAAACTGGCCGCCGGACTGGACAAAGGCAAATTTCTCATCGATGGGGTAGTCGCGATAGATGGTGATCTCAGTCTTGAAGATCTGCCGGTGACCAGCGAGATCCGCGGCGGAATAATACTGGTCAACGGCAAAATCACCCTTGGCAACATTCTGCGCGGCTTTGAACCGCCGCCGGTACCGCCGGTACAGCTCATGCTGACTGCGGGGTTCCGCGACTATCTCAAACAAATCGAGGCCGACAGCATTCTGACATTTATCAGCCTGACCGGCGACCAGATAACCCTGACCGGCCACGTGCAGATCGGTGTTCACCTGGTTTCACTCAAACAGATGGGCGCACCCGAAACCATGCTCAATTATGCAGAGCCCGGCAAGGTCATTCTTGCCGGCGCCGTGGCCGTCTCGACGCCGAATCTCGAACAGTTGACCAGACAGTTCAAAGACGAACTGCCGCTGTTCTGCTTCCCGCCAGAAATGGCAACAGACAAGCCACCAATGGCCGTTGTCATCTCAGACAGCCTGGAGGGGTATAAATATGTCGTCAGATAAGGCCCGGGGCATGTCTTTTGTCGAGGTAATGCTTACTATTGTCGTGATTACCCTCGGCGTACTGCCGCTGCTGACCTCGATCGGCTCGACCGGCCGAACCGTCTATTCGATGGGAAAGCACCAGCTCGCAGCCCTGGTAGCGCGTTCCACACTCGACCGTCTGCTGCTGCTGCCTTATGAAGACTGTCGCAAAAAGTGCCTCGAAATGGGCGCGGAAATCAATGTAACCGATGATGCAGAGCTTGCTGAACTGATCGGCACGATAGATTTTGAGCACCGCGATTACGACAGAATGACGCGACGGATCATTGTTAAAGACGCGTCAAGTGCTGAGGAGCAAGAACTGATGTTCGTGATCGAGGTGGTTGTGAGCTGGCCTGTGCCGAATTCAGATGAAAAGAGAGATTTTTCGTTCAAGACGATCAAGTATGAAAACCGCATCTGACAACAGAACCCGAGCTTTTACCCTGGTAGAAATCATGGTTGGTTTCTGCATTGTCATGCTTATTTACACGAGTTTTTCACGAATTTTTCGCGGCTCCGGGCACCAGATTGAGAAGGGTTTCAAAATGCTCGAACTGCAGACTCTGCTTGACGAAGTCGAGCACAACCTGCGCGAAGATGTCAGGTGTCTGCGCAAAGTTGAGCTGAGCACTGAAAGCGACCCGACCCGCTTCAGCTTTCAGATGTATGACGAAAACAAAATCGTGAGAATCGAATACGAATTTGTCGCTGCACGCAATGTTCTGCTACGCAAGGAACTCTCTGAGGGCGCAGCGCAGACCAGGGAGATCGGGCCTGGCAACATCGAGAACTGCGTGTTCTCGGCTAAAATTCAGGATGGGCGCTTTGAGCGGCTCGACCTCGCTCTTAAGATCAAAGTCGACTCAAATGTAGAAACCGCTGCCAGAGATCTGACAGCGGTCGCTCATTTTACCAGCAGATGCGCAGAACCTTATCGACCATGGCTGGCCGCGCCCTGACTCAATCCGCAGTTATCGTCATGCCGGGCAATGTAATCAGGGTGTCTACCGGCTTTGGATCAGACATCATGAGTTCGTCAAAGTCAGGAACGCCGGTGTCTCTAACTTCGTCCATTGGCCCAGGATGGCCAATCGAAAACACCAGGTCAGGCACAGTAAATACTCTTGGCACGGAATCGCTTACGTCAAAGGCTGAATAAGATTCTTTTGCGTCAGTCTGATATATTTTTTTATCAGAGCTGGCAAACGTCACCTTCAGAGGATTGACAGAGCCAGATTCAATCTTTTTTGTCAGTTCATACATGTCTTTAAGGATCTTGCCGCAGTGCTGATTGATCTTTTCGAGAGAAATGTCAGTATTTGAATAATAGCCACCACGCTGTATCAGCAGCTCCATCCACTCAAGATGCCGGTTGATTTTGCTGTGCGCATCCCGCATCTGCTCCATGTTGTCCTTAAACACAAACAGCAGGTTTGAACCGGCATTCCAGAAATAGCCGCCGGCAGTGAAATCAAAATTCAATTCGTGACTCAGGCCAGTTTCATCCTGGCTGTTAACCGTAACATTCGCTTCAAGATAATCTTTGCCGGGGGGGAAGTTTTCCTGCGGAGTTCCCAGCTCGGGCACAGTTTCTACGCTAACCGGGTTGGCGCTGGCAAGAAGAGTTTCAAGCCTGGTAAATCTTGACAAACAGGCGGTTAAAAAGGCTCTGCGCACAAAATGTTGTTTGGTCATCACGTTGAGCAACACGATTTTTGCCGAAGTAGAAAGAGCTTTCAGCGGCAGAAGGCTTATGATCGCATTGATTCTGTTTTTGTTTTTATCTACCAGACCCTGATAGGTCATGCTCTCAGAATCGGGCTCGTCAAGGTTCAGGTTCTTTTCATACTCGGCAAATTTTTCCGGAGTGAGCTCTTTAGCGGGCTCATCAATAAAGGTGTTCACTATTTCCCTGAGGTTTGCCGAGCCCTTTATGTAATCGGCATCGTCTGTTTTCAGGCCGAAACAGCTGTCGCGCATTTCTTCCATGCCACTGCTCAGGTCTTCAAACTGTTCGCTGATCGCCTTGAGATACTTCGCAAAATAGCAGCTTTCCTTGATTGCCGTGGCAATCAGATCGAGATTGTAAGAATAGTGACAAAGATAAATGAACTTTTCGAGCGTATCGCAGGGATCGCCGGCATTCATAAAGCCCATAAGATTCAAAACCATTGGAAAATAATGAAACGGCGCAATCTGAATGCGGTTCTGAACGATCTGGATTATCGGTGAATTATTGATCAGCTCAGTATTTTTCTGGCTCGATTCAAAGTTGTTGAGAGTCTGCTTGAACAGCTTGATCAAAAAAAAGTCGTAATTGAAATAGCTCCATTTTGACGCATCTTCACCGATTCTTGCACTGTCATAATGCCATGAGCCGAAATACTGTGACTCGGCATCTTCGTGCCTGGTGCTGAAAGGATTGAACTGAGGCCACCACCACGTGTCAGATTGCGCTTCAGCTTTGGTTTTCCACTTCTCAGCAAATACATGAAGATTTTTTCGTAAATCGATATTGCCGAGCGACAGATTATTGTAATGTCGACAGACTCTGAACCGGTCAACAATTGCATCCTGCAATCCTTTTATCTGCTTTACCGTGTCCGAAGGGTAAACCTCGACCGGATACTGGCTTTTTTGCCGGGCAAGCACCGAATACACTTTTTGCGAAAAGCTGCCAGCCCAGGTAGCATCGACTTCTCCGATCAGCGAAACAAACGTCGGATCGTTTTCGGAAAGTATTTTATGGCAGTCAATAAAATTGACCACCCAGCTGCGCAGGCCTTCCGAATAAATATCAGCACCGACAAATACCAGCGAAACCAGCAGCAGAGTCACAACGGCCCAGGGCGCCAGCGAAAAGCAGGCTAGACCGAGAATGCCGGTAGCAAGGTCTACCGACACTTTCACCTGCTTGTAAGTCATCTGGCCATCCCTGAACAGATAACCCCATTCCTGCTCAGTAGCGAAGTTGAAAGCCGAAAAGGCGAGATCGACAAACCCGAGAACATCGCCAACACCTTTAAACACCTTAAAGGTCGTTGAAGATCCAGCTCTTTTGAAGCCTTCAACCACGAGATCGCAAGAATCATCGGAAATCTTGAATGCCTTCACCTTGCGATACTTGTCGATTACTGTCAACAGGTCGCCGGCCTCGGTAAAGTGCTGCAAAAAGCTCTTTGAAGCAATTCCCAGTTTTTGCGTCAGTTCACTGCGACGATGAATCCAGCCGGCAAAGGCAATACTGGCCGTCTTGTCAGCCAGGCCCTGGTAAAACTTGTAGCGGTC
>MFYY01000259.1:35499-72306 GCA_001787855.1 Candidatus Riflebacteria bacterium GWC2_50_8
GGCAATGTTGAAAGTCAGGTTCAGGGCAAGGTAGAGAGCCAGAATTTCGAGACCGCCACCGCCAGCGTCGAGGCCGGCATAAACGCCGCCCAGCTCGGTCGGGAGAAACACGAGATACCTTGCGGCAATTTCATCTTTGTTTCTTCCGATGATTTTGAGCTGATCTTTCAGATATTCGGCCGGAAAAATGGCAACGTCACTTGAATTGATTCCAGACGAGTCGTCTTCGATGTTCATCGTGGGCAGAATGTCTTCGGTAAGCTCCCTGGTAACGCGGTCATCGGCACAGGCCCTGTTGATATCAAGCACAACTTGGCTTATTGCCAGCCAGAAGCACAGCAAAATCACTTTAATTCTCAGGTGCGCTGGTTTGAATCTCATTGCTTGTTTTCCTCTCTCACAGATTTTTCATCAAAAAATCTGCGTACTCGGCAGCCCTGGGTATGCTGTCGGTTCTGGCGGCGATCTGCTGCAGCTGCGCCATGGCGTTATCTCTCTTTTCGAGCTTGACCAGTGCAACGGCTTCATGGCACTTCCAGAAGTGCAGTTCCTCTTCGCTCCATACTTTGCAACTCTGCGCCTGGCTGGCGGTCTTTTGCAGCAGCTTGTAATCTTCGGTCCTCTCGGCAATGCTCTTCAGGCGGGTGAAGCAGGATCCGAAACATGGCGCGCCCGGATATTCGGCAATAATTTTTTCAAGAAAGGAAACTGCTTTCGCGTAGTCTGGCTGCGCAGAAGCATAAATGTAGAGATTGGCCAGTTTCCAGCATGCTTCGGCAGCATAAGGCGACTTCGGGCAGGTGAAGATCAGCTTGCGCAAGCCCTTTTCAAACACTTCGACATTGTCGTGGTCGACTTTCTGGAGTTCAATAATAATCTCAGCGGCAGCAGTAGCCTGTTGAGCTTCGGGAAGCGGCTCGAGCGAGCTTGCAGCCAGCAGCGGGTTTTCCGGCGCCGCGGCAGTTTCGACCGGCTGTGCCGGCTCGGCTTTCTTCAATCGGTCAGAAAGGGTCTGAGCGTCTTTTTCGTTGCCAAGCTTGGTTTTGAAAAGAGCGCCGAGTTTGAGCAGTGACTGGCTTTCTGGATATTTCTTAAGCGCTTCATCGATGAGCTTTTCGCCTCTGTCATATTTTTTCATTTTGCCCAGCAGCTTGCCGGCGGCGACATAAAGTTCTTCCGACGGGCTGCTCTTTATGCCAGTCAGGTAAGACTGTATCGCTTTAACCGGGTCGTTGGCTTCCTCGTGCTTCTGGCCTTCTGCCAGGTAGTCAGCTGAATACAGAGCAAAAAACGGAACAAAAAACAGAATAACCACCAAAGGCCACAAATACTTCACAGGCCTGCCTCCTTAAGCGTCAATGCTTAATACTGATCGCTCGAACTCTCTCTTAATTTTGCCCGGCCAGAATTTATTACATCCTGGCAGTTTGCCTTGAAGAAATCTTCTTTCTGCTGCTGGCTCCACTTTACCGGCCGGTGCTGCCAGTCCTGCCAGTCTTTGAGAAGTTGCTCAGAAGCAATGTTTCTATGCGCTTTCGGCTTGATCTGTGGGGCTTCTGACTGATAAACGACCGTTTGTTCTGAACCTGTCTGAAAAAGGCTTGCTATCCGATGCTGCTCGATCCTGAAAAAAGAAGCCAGAGTCAGCGTAAACAGCCAGAAACAGCCACACAGGGTGAGTATTTTTTTTCTGGCCGGGGAAAGCTTCATACCCGGTTAAAACTGCGCTATCGCCGATTTTTCATCGACAAAAATGCTGGTCATACCGGTCAGACCGATTACCTGAAAAACTTCGAGGTAAAGCTGCGAAACGCCGACCAGCACTATTTTGCCCTTGATTTCATAAAGAATATCTTCGGTAAGTTCAAGAATCTGGGTAATACCAGGACTGTTGATGACAGCGACCTTTGCGAGGTTCAGCACAACTTTTCTGGTCTTTTCGACCGGGCTATCTTTAATAAACGCGCGCACCGTCTGCCCGGCCTGTTCGTTAAAATAGCCTTCGGGCCGCAGTATCAACACGTCACCTGCAAATTCTTTTTCCAGCTTGAATTCACTCATTCGTCAATGATATGACCGGCCCAGATAGAAGTCAATAACCTCGACCAACACGCATTAATCTTCATGCTGCCGTTTTCGCAAGGTTGATCTTGAAAAGCGCCGCCAAATCTGCTACATTAACTTCAGCGCAGGAGTAGCTCAGTTGGTAGAGCATCAGCTTCCCAAGCTGAGGGTCGCGGGTTCGAACCCCGTTTCCTGCTTTGACATGACCCCTGAAACCTTCATGGAATCAGGGGTTTTCTTACTCGGCCAGGTCATAAAAGCCGGTGTTAGGCCGGCCATCGAAAAGATAACGACATGAAATCGCAAGAAAAACCAACCTGAACGGCCGTTAATAGAAAATTGCCTGTGCTGATTTGCAACGCTGGCAGCCAATTTAGACCTCGTTAAATCTTGCATCAGCCAGAGAACTGTTATATTGTCATATATAAACAACTGCCCTGCTGATTGTCGTGGCAGGTAAAGTGAACCGAGAGGCCATGCGCAAAGAATGAAGGCTGAATTTACCGCAAGCTTTTATCAGAGTGTGGTTCTATGAGTAAAAAACAGCTCTCTGAACGCGATATCTGCACCAAATTCATTACTCCCGCACTCGAACAGGCCGGCTGGAACATCGCTACCCAAATCCGCGAAGAATTTCCGATCACCAGCGGTCGCATAATAGTGCGTGGCAAAATGCACACACGCGGCAAAAACAAAAGAGCAGACTATGTTCTGTTCTATAAGCCCGGTATCCCGATAGCTGTAATTGAGGCCAAAGATAACAACCATTCAGTTGGCGACGGTATGCAGCAGGCGCTGGGCTACGCCGGAATGCTGCAGGTGCCTTTCATTTTCAGCAGCAATGGCGATGCTTTTCTGTTCCATAACGCTATGGCGACTACTGGTAAAACCGAACAGGAAATAAGCCTCGACGCATTCCCTTCGCCCGATCATCTCTGGAATCTGTTCAAGAGCAGCAAAACCATCAGCCCTGAGCAGGAAGCCCTGATAACCCAGGATTACTACAGCGACGGCGGCAATAAATCACCTCGTTATTACCAGCTTCTGGCAATCAATAAGACCATCGAAGCCATAGCGCAGGGAAAAGATCGCATCCTTCTGGTCATGGCAACCGGCACTGGCAAGACATTCACAGCTTTTCAGATCATCTGGCGCCTCTGGAAAGCAAAAGCGAAAAAGCGCATTCTCTTTCTGGCCGACCGCAATGTGCTGGTCGATCAGACCATGACCAACGATTTCAAGCCGTTCGGTGCGGCGATGACTAAAATTAAGAAACGCCAGATCAACAAGTCTTTCGAAATTTATCTTTCACTGTATCAGGCTGTAACCGGCAATGAGGAAGAAAGAAATATCTACAAACAATTCAGCCCCGGCTTTTTTGACCTGATTGTCGTTGACGAGTGCCACCGCGGCAGTGCCGCTGAAGACTCCAACTGGCGACAGATTCTCGAATATTTTTCTTCTGCGACCCAGATCGGTCTTACTGCTACGCCTAAAGAGACAAAAGATGTCTCTAATATCGATTATTTCGGCGAACCAATCTATACCTACTCTCTCAAACAGGGTATAGAAGACGGTTTTCTTGCACCCTACAAGGTTGTGCGTATCGATATAGACAAAGATCTCGAAGGCTGGCGGCCCAAAAAAGGCATGACCGACAAAAACGGCAATCTGATCGAAGACCGTATTTTTAACCTCAAAGACATGGATCGCTCACTCGTTCTTGAAAAGCGCACCGAACTGGTGGCCGGCAAAATCAGCGAGTTTTTGCGCAATACCGGCCGTTTCGACAAGACCATTGTTTTCTGCGATAACATCGACCACGCCGAACGCATGCGCCAGGCCCTGGTTAACGAAAACCCCGATCTGGTTGCTGAAAACCCAAAATATGTCATGCGCATTACCGGCGATAATGAAGAAGGTAAAGTCGAACTCGAAAATTTTATTTTTCCCGAATCGCGCTACCCGGTAATAGCTACGACTTCAAAGCTTATGAGCACCGGAGTTGACGCGCAAACCTGCAAGCTGATCGTTCTCGACCAGCATATTCAGTCAATGACCGAATTCAAGCAGATAATTGGACGCGGCACCCGCATCAACGAAGATTTTAACAAGTATTATTTCACGATCATGGATTTCAAAAAGGCCACCGAACTGTTTGCCGACAAAGACTTCGACGGTGAACCGGTTGTCATCTATCAGCCGAAAAGCGGAGAATCGCCGGTGCCGCCTGATGAGAGCGAACTGACTGACCCGACTTATCCAGAAAGCGAAGAAAAAGACGGCAACAGCGGTTTCAATGATGATAGCACGGCAACCGACGGGCAATCCCCAGAATCAGCAACGCCAAAAAAATATGTCGTAAACAATGTCGAAGTTAAGGTGCTGTCAGAACGCGTGCAGTATTTTGACGCCAATGGCAAGTTGATCACTGAATCTTTAAAAGATTACACACGCAAGACCCTGGCCCAGGAATTCGCCAGTCTGGATGACTTTCTGACCCGCTGGAACAGCGCCGCCAAGAAAAAGACCGTCATAGAAGAACTGTCGCGCGAAGGCGTGTTTTTTGAAGCGCTTGCCGAAGAAATCGGCAAAGACCTCGACCCGTTCGATATTGTCTGCCACGTCGCCTGGGGTATGCCGCCACTTTCGCGCAAAGAGCGCGCCGAGAATGTTAAAAAGAAGAACTATTTCGCAAAATATGGGGAAAAGGCCCGCCGCGTTCTCGCTGCACTGCTCGATAAATACGCCGACGAAGGCGTGACTCATATCGAAGAAACCCGCATTCTGACATTTGTTCAAACAGGTGATGTTTCGAATTCAAAAAAGTCAAACTTCATAATTGGCGCTTGTATCGGGTATTACAATGATTTTGGCCTGCTTCAAAGTAAGCTATGGCCAATAGATACCCTATGCATAACGATTGCTGCGAATATTGCTGAAACGGGCTTTCTAGGTATGGAAGCGTGTGTCCCTGACAGCGTTGTGGCATTTTCCAGCTTGGATAAGTCGATGGAGAAATTTGTTAAGCTTTTCATTGATGTTGCCAAAAACGACTTAGAGCATTTTGCCCCATCAACTGCTCAAAAAAATATTAACTTAGGAATTCTAAACGACTTGATATTTCCAATGCCGCCGCTTGCTTAGCAAAAGCGGATTGTGGCCAGAGTGGATCAGCTGATGGCACTGTGCGACAACCTCGAACAAAGCATCACCGCAGCTGGCGACAGCCGCACTGCTCTTCTCAACGCCATGATGTCGAAAGTATAACAGAGAGGAAAGCATGCAGGAACAATTGATTGATAGCCAGATTGAGGCAAAACTTGGTTCTTTCCAGGAACTTCCGGTTCTTTTCATCGGCTCGGGTTTTTCCCGACGCTATCTTGGCTTTCCAGACTGGTCGAGCCTGCTGGAGCACTTTGCCCGGCAGTGCAATCATGACAATCCTCTCGCATACGCCAGATACAGTCGACAAGTTGAGATTGAAGGCAGCAAGGAAAATCTTCTGCCGCGCATTGCCACTCTGATTGAGAATGATTTTAACCGGCAATGGTATGAGACAGCAAATTCAAAAAATCTGAAGCAAAATCTGGTTCAATTTGTAAAAAATGGCGGCTCTCCGTTTAAATGGTTTGTGGCAGATTTCTTCAAGAAAGACAAGTTTGAGTCACAGGATCAACTACTGCAGGATGAACTGGCTATTTTTGCCAGGCTGGCCAACCGCAGCATTGCCAGTGTAATAACCACCAACTACGATGGACTTATCGAGCATTATCTTTCTGACTACAAAAAATTTGTTGGTCAGGAAGAGTTGATTTTTTCGACAGTCCATGGGGTCCATGAAATTTATAAAATCCATGGCTGCTGTTCTCAACCAGAAAGCATCGTAATCAACGAAAATGATTACATAGAGTTTGGCAATAAAAAAGCATATCTGGCCGCCAAACTGCTGACGCTCTTTGTTGAACAGCCCGTTGTTTTTATCGGTTATTCTTTGCAGGACGACAATATCCGCAATATTCTTTCCGAAATTGTGAACTGTATTGATAATGAGAAACTGGCAATACTTAAGAACCGTCTTGTTTTTATCGAATGGAACCACGGCCACTCCGAAAAAAATGAGATTTCCAGTCATACCATCAACTTCAGCAACACAAAAGTGCTGCACATGACTAAGATCACTGTTTCTGATTACAAGGCAGTTTTTGCCGGTCTTGCTAAAATCAGGTCGCAATACGATCTTAAGATTCTCAGAAAACTTAAGAACGATGTTTATGAGGTGGTTACACATAACAGACCGGTCGAAGAATACAGAACCATCAATCTTGATGGAGAATCCAGCTCTGATCCAAAAACGGTTGCCGGGGTTACTCTTAACAACTCCGGCCAATCTATTTTTATTCCAACACCTTCCGAGTTATACCGCGACATCGTATTGGATAATGGTGGGTATAACCCGGACAATCTTATTGATCAGTGTTTTGAGCTGCTGTTAAAGCATAATTCAGGTAGTTTGCCGGGATACAAATACATATCAAGTTACTCAGGCACTTTACCAGCATATTTGCGTGATTTTAAAGCTGGCCACATAGATCATTTTTTCTCAAAAACTCTTCGAAACCAGCGAGCCAGACAACCTATAACATGGAATGACTTTCTGCAACTTATGAAAAGCGAGTCAGTGCGAGCCTTCGCCAGATTTCATCTGATAAAACCAGAAGAAATCAAAGCTTTAGAACTTAAAAAAGTTCTGGTAGAAATATTTAACCAGGACCCTGATATTTTTGAACATCTGGAAAAGCCACACGAAAAAACTGACCTGAAGCGTGCAATCAAAGTTCTTGACTGGTTGCTTTATGGAAAAGAAAAAACCGCCTGAAAAGGCGGTCTTAGCTTCTTACATCCTTAAACACCCGAGCCAGGAAGCACAACACTTAAGTCACACCTGCCGACCCAAGCTTGGATGCTGTTATCTTTGCACCCGGATCAGGAAGCACAACACTTAAGTCACACCTGCCAACCCAAGCACAATATTAATATAACTGACAGACTGGTTTTACGCAAAGTATTTGTCCAGATTATTTAGAACTCGCACTGCAAAAGCGGTAGACAGGTGCCACAATCCTCAGATGCCAGCAGAAGTCAGAAAACAAAAGCAGGCACCGCCACCCTGAGGATGACGGTGCCGTTACTCCTTCTACACATGGCAGATGAGCTACTATAATTACAAACCATATCGTCACTTATGCAAACAGAAATTAGTTTCGGCCATTTGAGCTGCATTGAGCAGCTAGATCAGCGCCCTTGCCTTGCTTATGAATTCTCTGTGGAAGTGGTGTCATAACAACTGTCGATCAATTTGTTTGATGGTTGTTTGATAGAAACTTTAGCAAAGTAGCAGAAGTAGCCGCAGCAAAAGTCTTGGGCTTTAACAGGCGGCCGTGGGCGTTGACAATCCTGTAATTTGACTATATTTGTTTTGTCTTACTTAAACCAGAGCGACTTTCGAGAGATCAAAACAAGAAGCGATTTCCTTACCCCCATTTCCTGCTTTGATAAGACCCCAGGAGTTTTATAGCTCCCGGGGCCTTAGTTTTAGACTTATCTGCGCAATTATGGCATCTTGTTATTGGCACTTAAGGGCTGGCGAGGTCTTCGGCAATGAATGGTATAATCAGAAGATGAGAAGCAAATATCTTTTTTTAGTGCTTGCCATGTTGGTATGCACGTTACTGACAGGCAGGCCGGGGCAGGCTGAAAGTTATGATCCCGGTGAAACGGTGGATTATTCAAGTCCCTTGATCATCCGGACCAGAGAACTGGTCGAACAACCGCTCCCACACCACAGATACTCGACCATAATTTTTCGGGGCAACACGCCGAATAAAGGCCAGATTGCAAAACAGCCCCTGGCAGAAAATCCGGAACCTTTGCATGACCAGCTTCTAAGCACTTTTTATGCGAAGATTGAAAGCCGTGAATACATCGACTGGAGCAATCTTCCTGGCATTCCAAAAGGGTTTCAGCATTTCCCTGAAGAAGCCGATATCAAAAGCATCCGCGCAAGACTGGCAAAAAAAGCATTACCGCCTGACGGAACAGAAGTAATTGTTATTCCGCTTTGCCAAAACCTGGCAGTCACCATAGATGGCCATCTTGACGAGCCTCAATGGGAGCAGCTTGCCGCCAAGATCATGATTGGAAAGGATGGTGCCAGAACCCTTCTTTACCTGCTTGCAGATGATTCAAATCTGTATCTGGGATGCGACGCAATCGATGAGCGCACCATGAAAGGCTTTGATCAATTCCGCTTCTATTTTCATCTCAATACTTCACCTCACATTGCGAATGAACGAATTCATGTGAGCGAAGACACAGTAAATGGACTCCGGCAAACTCGTATTAACTGGCGAAAATCGCCGCCGACTAATGAAAATGAGCGATGGAAAAAGTTTCACATTTCCGACTGGAACATTTACCAACTTGCCAGCGGCACCTGCTCATTTTCAAGAAATAAGAAGTATGAGGCTTCCATCAATCTTGAGGAAAGCGGACTCCCTATAGAAATCCCATTTTCAGCTTTTGTCGAAGTCGAGTCTGACCCCATTTATGAAGCAGGCAAATTCAAATCCCGGGTTCATATCGGCGAACTCGGCACACAAAAGCGCCCCGTGTGGTTCATTATTCAAAAGATCGCCGCAGAAGCACAGGGTCGCTGATGACTTGATGCCTTCTCATCTGAAGGTATTGAACCTTGTTTTCAGCTGATGAGTAATTGCAGAGAGGACTACCCCGTGAAAAATCGGTAGCAATCCTGGAATTCTGATGCAAAACAGCCCCGATAACCGTTGAGGTTGCCGGGGCTGTTAATTTTCAGCTGTTGATTCAGATTACCGTTACTTGAACTCTACTGTTGCAGCGGCCAGCGGTTCTGAGCAGGCATAACCGATCATGCCGGTCGAGGTAACGTTTTCGAATTTCTGAAGAACGTCGTTCCATTTGCTTTCGACCTGACCACCGGGAACCTGGTATTCAAAGCCAACATGGAAAGTCACATACAGCTTCTGTCCGGGTACGCTGCTTCCCATAATGCTCCAGAATGAGCTTCTGAAATCACCTTCATATGACATTCCGGCAGAAACCCAGCCGTATATATCAGGAGAAAGAGAAGAATAGCCATCAGTTGAGCTTGCCCACTTCGGCAATTCTTTCAGATTTGCCGGCCACTTGATGTTTTCAATCGGTGAACCGCTGTCATATGAAGACCAAACCTTGTAAAAACACAGATCTTCTTTATGATGCTGCAGATTTGCCGCCTCGTCTTTTTTTACCTTCTCAAGGGCTGAACCAAGAGTTACTCCCTGTGGAAGAAGCGCCCTGACATTTAATTGAGCCTGATCGCCTGCCGGAAGAAAAAACTTGCCATCGCGATAGTCAAACATCGACATGTCAAATTTTGCGCGGGGCGGGCAACCTGTCTGAGAGATCAGTACGATGCCACCACCGAAATTCTTTGCATAAGCCGGGTCGAGGTCATCCTGAGCAAACACCGAAACTGCTGAAAGCAGCACCATCAGAGACAGTACTATCAATTTTTTCATTATTAACTCCTCCTCAAAAATTTTATACAACCAGTCATTGCTTATCAAGCCATAGCCGGCATTATCGGCAACGGCACAATCATTAAAGGCTGTCCACCCACATTGGTGCGATCCGTCATCACCTCGATTTTCTCTATAACTCAATGCCGCAATATGCAACATAAGCGGAATAATTTTTATATGTCTACAAAGCAGCAGGGTAATCCTGCGACATTCAATAGTCAAGCAAATGACGCGCAGCATAAACAGCAATAATCAACGCCGTTGCCTGGACACTTTTCTGTTGCTGAATTTTATTGATAGCACAAGTATGCTGCTGCGCTCAGCTCATATGGTTAGAAATGCGGTTGTAACAGCTACATGCCTGCAGAAACGACCTTGGTGTCGCGCATCAGTTTGGCAACCGTAGACTCTGAAATGCTGCTGACCGGAATATTGCTCTGCATCAGCCTGCATTCTACAACCACCCGCAATGCTCTCTTGTCGCCATCTTCGACCAGAAAGAAGGCAATATTGTTTACGTCATTTATCTTGTTAAAAGCATCATTGTCATTATTGGGCTCAAACAGGCCGCCAACTGAAACCCCGGAGTCGGGGGCGGTAAACACCGCGCCGGGCAATCCCACCGGAAACGTGGAGTGCCGGGTATAGTCGCCGGTACGCAGATAGGTCAGGCTGCCGGCGGTCAAAACCAGCGAACAGCCTTGCCAGCGCCCGCTGGTCAACTCGCTGAACGCAGAAGCTTCAACCGCAGATTTCATGATCGCAAAATAAGCGACCGGCTGATTGCTGCCGTTGCTTTCAATTTTTTTGCTGCCACTTTCGAGCTGATTGAAAGCGAGGGAGTTGATGCTGACATTGATTTCAGGCGATATCTGGCTGGCCTCGCCATTCATTTTGATAACATAGGCGCTGTTGGCCTTCTCAAGATCTTCTTTCAGCATGGCCAGCAGAATCTGAACTTCTTTCTGCCGTGACGCCTTCCATTCGCCGACTCGATAAGCTGTTGTCAGCTGCCTGAACATAAGAAACACCGACAGCATAAAGGCAGACAGAATACTTGCCGCAACAATTATTTCTACAAGAGTGTAGCCTTTGCGAGTCCTCATCAGTTTTTTACCCGGGTTGAATTGATCGTCTTCTTGATGCTTCTTTTCATGCCATTACCTTCGATGATAACTTCAAACTCGATTGCGTCTATCTTGTATTTTGTCTGGCCAAGCACCCGGCAATTGGTGTGATAATCAAGAGCAAACGGCGATGTTCTGCTGCCCTGGAGCGGGCCAAGCAGGTATTTTTCCCAGGGGTCGGGGGTCGCGATTCTCTTGTCTCTGACCGAAAAATTGTAGGCATAATAAAACTCTGACGGAAGCTGTTTAAACTTGAGCAGAGCAAGCTGAGTGATGCCCTGACCGAGAAAATCCATCTGAACGCGCTCAAGTAATCTGCTGTTAATCGGGGTAGCGTTACGCGAACTGCTGATATACATGCCCGCAAGAGCCAGCAGTGCGGTTGAAAACACCAGCACGATTACTATGGCCATGCCTTTTCTTTTCATATTTTTACTCTTCCAGATTGGCTTTCAAGGTTGAAAGCGCAATGGGTGCAGGCTTCACGCCGTTAGACTCGGTCCAGCTCACCGATACATCGTATTGCTTTACCATTATCGGACGATACTTGTTTGACCCGTCAAACACTGCTCCATCAGTCGTTTCTGGCAGAAATTTCCAGGTTTCGCTCTTTTCAGGGTCGTAACCGGAGTCGTTAAGATCAACCGGATGGTAAGCAAAAGTAATTGGATAATTGCTTACGACAAGCTGCACTGCATAAGTTGTGTCGGATGTTCCTTTGATGTCGCCGAGAGGAACTGTTCCGCTCGCGGCCTCCAGATTGCTGTTCTGCGTGCCGGTTGGAACCTGGTCAAATGGCAGCTTAAGCAGCTTGTTCATCGCCGACTCGGCAAAATGCACAGCCTCTATTCTTCGCATGTCCTTTTGCGTCATCTTGTGACCCTGGCTGAACACGCCGACAATCGGCAGTATGGCTACAGCCATAAGTATGGTCGCCAGCATTATCTCAGTGAGAGTTATGCCCGACTTTGCATTCATGTAAGGTGTTTTCATGCTATTTATTGCTGTCTGTGATTTTGTCGAGATCGGTCTTGGTCCATAGAGTAAAATCTTTTACTTCTGCGCCATCGAAGAGCGCTACGCGGTGAACGCCCATGCCTCCGGCAAGATAGTTGCCGGTGTAAACCCAGTCAATTTCGAGACCGGTTTTCAGCGGCATTTCGTCGATAGAAAGCACATCCTGATCTTTGCCAAGCAGACAATAGCGCAGGTTATACTCGCTGTACATCGAAGCCCTGACCGTAATTCCAAAGTAACAGACCAGATCTGCCATCATCTGCATACTTGATCTGGCCGACGAAACAACTACTTCCAGTCTGGGAAACCGATCGCGAGATTGCGCCTCAGGACTGCCGCTTCTGGCAACAGTCGTGTTGTCTGCGACCTCTTGTAACATGTCAAAACCGAGATCTTCGAATTCGCTCTTATTTAAAGAAATCAGCACGTTTGCCGTGTCAGCCGGCAGAAAAGAAGCGATTCTGCGCCAGAAAAAAGCTCCCGACAGACTGGCAAGAAAGGGCACATCTGTGGCCTCCTTAACTGGCTGCCACAGATGTATGAGTTCATCGCAGGCACGCAGGTTGCTGCCAGATGCTGACAGCAACACTGAGATGCAGATCGCGAGATACAATAAGTTTACTTGTGAAATCACTTACTTGAATGTCTTGTCTATCGTTCGTATATCGAGTCTTGATGAAGAAATCGGAATGATAATCTTCAGATAACGCACATTTGGATTGCTGGTAGCGTTTTTAGGATTGTCAGGATTTGTCGGCCAGTTGCGAGCGTCATCTTTGACTTTCAGCTCCATGACGTAGTTTTCAGCTATTCTGAAAATGTGCATATACTTTGTCAAAGCTCCGATGTCTTTGATCAGTGCCGAATCCTTGTCGCGCAGATCCCAGGTTTCAATTGAGACGTTGCCTACGTTGTCGCTCAACTTGGTCTCAAATGTAACCGGCACGTCGATCTCAAGCGTTGAAGGATCATGGGTGCTCTTCTGGGCCAGAACAGCAGCAAATGGCAGCGTCGCAGAAATTTTAAACTTGCTGTCTACACCAAAGATGCTGCCGGGATCAGTCACACTCTGAAATGCCCATTGTTCAACACCATTGCGTTCTTCGGACTGCCCGGTTTTTTCTGCCAGACAGGCCCACTGACCATCGACATAGGTTGGCTGAACATTCGAGGGGCCAACCATCAGCTGATCGGGGTTCTTGTCGTCTTTAGCCTGAATGAACGCAAGCGGTCGGTCGTTATCGATAATAACGATCTGCCCTTCCATAAAATCGCCGCCGGCATTGCCTGAAGCGTCAACCAGATTAAAGCCATATTTGAGATTTTCATAAGTGCTCAGCTGGTTCGCGTAATGATAAGCCATCTCAGGATACATGTTGGCGCCATCCTGCTTGAAGTAGTCAAGATCGCTTACCGCGATGATGAATTTTCGATAGGTCCAGCTTCTGACTTTGGGCAGCGGGCAGTCGGCGGGCAGATCTTTAAATGAATAGAGATACTGCTCGACCTTGTAAGGAGACTTGTTGGTAAGGCCATCTGGCGTGTTGCGATATTTACTTTGAGCGGCCGTGCGGAATGCGATGGGCAGGCCATCTGGAACATTGATTCCCTCAGCGTTGTTATGCTGAAACTTGCCTGTCGACTTAGCAATACTGTGTTTGAGAGATATGCTGAAATACTTGTCGACAAGAAGAGGAGTAAGATTTGGATGAGTGCTCAGGTTGCCATAGGGATTGTCGTTGGCAGACCAGAGAACAATGTTTGTCGGATTGCTCTTGCCATCGGCAGTATTAGAAAGCCTTTCGCCAGTAGTTCCCCACAGGTATGCCGGCGCCAGGTCAATGGCGGTCTGCATGGTATTGGCAAGGTCAGCAAGCGTTTGTGCCGGAGGAGTGTCATCGAGCACGCTCACACGGCACTGGGCACCGATTGTGATCGGCACAAACTTGGTTTTTTCTACCGGAATAGTTATAACGCTGCCATTTGAAAGGGTTTTGTAAACCTTTTCAAAGTATTCATAGCTGTAAACACGGCTTGCATCAACTCTTAGAACATAATGACCCGGTTCTGAGGGAATGGTAAAGACGCTGTCGCCGGCTGCTATAGAGAGTTTTGCGACATTTGTTTCCTTGGTAATGTTTACCAGCGATTTGGTGGCGTCATAAGGATCTTCAAGGCTTATTTTCCAGGTAAATTTCGGTGTATCAGTAAGCCATCTCAGGTTGTTGTGCGGCTCATCAGGAATCGGTGGTGTAGCCTGCAGCATGGCTGTGATTCTGTCGATGCCAGCACTTTTGTTAGCGAGATTCTCTCTGGCCTGAAAACTCCAGGTCTGACTACCCTTGATCTGTGGTATTACAAAGCTTTCGCCAACCGGGTTGCTTGGATTGGCCTTTTCAAGCGCAGATTCAGAGTTTGTATTGCCACTTATCAAAGCGGGTCGATAATTATAATTACTGACCAGCGATGAATCAGGCTTTCCGCTCATAATTACGCAAGACCCGCCCGGATAGCTCGGATTAGTATAGGTCTGTACAAAAATCTTTGTTTTTGCCCACTCGGTGTTATCTTTCGCCTTGGCCAGAATACTTTCTGACAGATAATCGCCCTTTTTATCAGCCAGAACACCACGCGGCATCTTGTCATACTGATAGTATTTAAAAGTCGATTTTACACTGATCTCATACTCGCCAGGCCCGAACATGATCGGCAATACCGGCTCTTTGGTGCTGGTGTTGCCGTCAAGAATAGTGTTATCGAGCGGGTCTCCATACATGTTTTTGGTCTGAACAACTTTCCAGTAATAATAAAGATGCGCGCTTTCAGTTGTCGAAGGAAACCTGCCAATGAAACTGTTGCCGTTAGGGTCATCAGTTGCTTCACCAGCGCGGTTAACACCGTTGTTGTCAAAGTCAGGAGCGTTTTCAACCGCAAAGAAATACTGTGTAGCATCGTTATATGGCGTCGGCGAATCGTTCATATCCTTGTCATAAGGGCCGTTAATATCGATGTTCGCTGTAGTGCCAGTAACCTTGGGCGGGGTGCAGACGTTGATAACCGCGACTTCTGTTCGGTAGGCATCGCTTACCTTGGGAGTAGTTCTGACCAGTGTGCCCGGGCACATTGACCAGTTGCTTCTGTCGCCGAGCAGCGCGGCGGCGCAGATAAAATCCTGTTCGAAATAGTCTGAGCCAAGCAGAATGTCACCGCTGGTATCCATGAAGCTGCCACTGTAGTAATTCAGCATGGTTACGCCTTTGTAGATATCCTGCTTGAATTTGGCACGATAGAGATCAGGAACCATAGTTGACTTCTTGTAATAAGTATAGGCGTCGGCGGCTTTAAAGGCCGGCATATCCTTGCCTGGTTGATTTTCTGGATCTCTTTTGGTCGAAACGAAGTAGAGATTGCCGAACCCATCGGCATCAATAGAGTTGGGCAGATCTGGAATGCTCGTTATATCTATGACTTCGGGAATACATGGCTTGGCATCATTTTCGTTTCTGACAAATGAATACACCAGTGGAATGGTCTTGTCATAGGCATAAACAATTCCTCCGGTCTGCCACCACTGGTCAGAAACTGCCACATCAGTGAGTTCTTTAAGAAATCCGCTGGCGGGAACATTTGCCAGAGCCAGCCACTGATTGATTTTGTTGGTGCCGAGAACGTATACCCAGTCAGTAGTCAGATTTTTCGAGCTTACGCCCACCTTTACCGCCGTCAGATCTGCCGGGTCACCTATGGTTGCAGAAGTATACGCGATGTTATTGAGCTTCAGCGAGTAATTTGGCGTGCCGTAATCGCGGGTATACAGATAACTTCGCCCGGCGCCAGACACCAGACAGGACAGAATCGGCGTGTTGCCGGTAGGTATGGGAGTCCCGGGGCCGGTGCCGGGTGCGCAGGGGTCGCCGCATTCGTTAAGAGTATCCTTGGTGTTGGTTGAGCCAAGAACAACGCTGCCAGCCTGCCCACGGTCATAAGGACCCAGCTTTTCATCAACACTGTAGCTCAAAAGCTTCAGCTTTTCTTCGTTAATCTGTACGGTTTCTCTGACCAGCTTATGGCACAAACCTGCTCGAAATGGAAATCCTGCGCCATCCATGCATTGCACGAAACCATACATCTTGTAAGGGCCAAGAATGGTATTTGGGTTCGAGGTTCCATACCAGTCAGGCCTGAGATATGTGAACGAGCTGTTAATCTGGTCTGCCGAATCTCCCGAATGATACCAGCGACCATTGGCGATCTGGTAATAACCAGGCTTTCCAGGTGCCGCAGCCGGCATCCATGAACACGGATAACAGTCGCCATAATAACCGTAGCCTGTGGTGTATTGTGAAGGATAACTCTTGTTGTCATGAATACCCACGCCACTTCCGGTGTTGCCGGGATAATTGTGGTGAATATGCATGATTTGATCATGTAAACCGGCATCATATGGGCCATCCGGCGTGACACTTACGCTGGTCAGACACTTTCTTATCAGCGGGTAGGGCGAAAAATGCATGCCGGTAGTGCCATCAGACGAAAATGTCCACAGCTCTTTCTTGGTGCTTTTGATAGTTTCGTTGTAAAGCATCGATGCCGACAGGTTAAATGCCTTGCCACCGTCATAAAGATAACCCGGGGCGCTGCCGGCAACCAAATTGTTCAGTTTGTAAACGCCTCTGACCGGTCCGTCGCCGATCAGCAGAAAGGCATCGCCGTTTTGCTCATAAAAGTCATCCAGCGCAAAAGTGCTGGTCGGAAAAATCACCGCCATCGCCAGGACAACCAGAACGATAAGCTTTTTCATGACAACCGGTTACCTTTCTCTAAACATCTTGATCCCTTTAATCAGGGAATCTATGAGATAAGAATTAAACTTGTACTTTTCAAAAAGCGCTCGACAGACCTGTTCGGTAATATCCTGCCCGCCGGCGATAAAGAGCTTCGCCGGGCGAACCGTCGCAGCCAGAGATCCGACATCCTTGCGATGAGCAAGGTGTTGAAATGACAAATTCTCGATCGTTTTCATGAGTGAGGGCGCCCAGTGGTTAGCTATAGTAAATGTGTTTGGCTCAGGCAAAGGCGACTTGAGTATTATCTGATATGCCGTGTTAGACCACAAAGGCGTATTTTCAGGGATGTTCTGTTGAACTTCTGTTGGAGCCTCAGGTGCAGAAAGAGTGTCGTCGATGACGCACGCAACCTTGAGCTGGCCAGCTATTTCCTTAATAGTTGCATCAAGTTCTGCTACTATTATTTCGAGCTTTTCGACGGTCTCGGCGCGTGACAGAAAAACTTCCTTCCAGATTGAATCCTGCAGGTTGACGATTTCCTTGTCGATTTCGCTAAATTCGTCCTGCAGCTTATCAAGTTTTTTCTGGTCTCTGGTCTGAGTCTCATCCAGCCTTTTGGCAATTTCATCTTTCGAAATTTTGAGCTGTGCCAACTTTGTGCCTTCGAGAGTCCAGTTCAGTCGTGTTTTTGAAATAGTCTCCTGGATTTTGCTCTGTTTGGCCAGCAGGGCATCGATCTTCGGCGCCAGAACCTTCTGTTGCGCTGTCATTCTCTCGTAAACCGCTTCCATGACTTTGATTTCGTTTCGCTTCAGCTGCGGGCGGGTAAACCGGTGCGAGACAAAATCAAAGTCTTTCATCTCGGGGTGAAGAACCAGACAGGTGCGATAATCTATTGTTGCAAACAGACTTTCGCCACAAACCAGGCTCGCTGAGCCTATAATCAGAAGAATTGTGAGCAGCAGTATTTTACTTTTCAATTTTCTCTTCACCTCGATCAGCTGTTTTTATCTCAGATGTGCTTTTAATCAACGCGCAGGCTGCATCAGTGTAATCTTTTGCGCCATATTTGAAAGGGTTATTGCAGACGCCCGGCAATTTTCTCTGCCAGTAATGACGGCTGTTTGCCAGCCATGCTGCAAAATCATCAGATTCAATGCTTTTGGGGTCTTCCAGAAACGATTCGAGTCGTTTGTCGCATAAAACATGCATTTGTGGCTCAGATGGGTGCTGAATCGGCGTCAATGCAGCTGCATCCATTAAGATATCAACTTTATGCTGCTGCCTTATCTGGCTAAAAACATTGGCCAGATCTTTTTCGATGCCTTCGAGAGTACACCAGACCATTGCCTGATCAGGCAGCATGCTTTCGTTTTCCTGAAGAGTTTTTAATACCAGGCGGCGTTGCTTGATATATTCAATTTCATTTACCAGCTGTGAACGGCTTTTCCAAAGGCTGGCGTTCTGCCCATCCTTATCCGAAAAGGCCTTGCCAATCTGTTTTTCAATGCCTTTCAATTCCGCTGTGGCAGTTTCTTCAAGTTTGTTCAGCCTGGCGCTTTCTTCGGCAAAATCTTTTACTGGCGCCGAAATGGTGTCGAAAAATCGCCGCGTCTCCCAGTCAAATTTCTGAAAGGCCGGATGCGACAACATGCAGGCGCGCGAATCCAAATAGCCGATTTCACTCGCAAAAAGCAGGCCAGTTGCTAGATAGAAAAACAGAAAAAGTAACATGCATCTCCTGATGCCTGGTTGGGCTTTAATCAAAAGAACACCTCTGAAATTATGAATAAGTCTGAATATAACGCAATCTATATGCCATCTATACAGAACATTCAGTATTGCCTGCTTTTTTCTGATTCTATTCCTAATTGACAAGGCCGTCAAGAGAACAAGAAATCTGAGATCAGGCAGTATTTATGCCGTTGACAACCAAAGCGCCGGCGTAAAAATATTTTTACACAGGCGCTGTTTTCTTTACGAATGCAGACAGAAACATCAGACCAGAGCTTAGCAACAACGGCTCAGGTTTTAATGTTGCTCCGCGCGGCGAGAATACCTAGAGACTCTCGAAACCTGTTGTATACCGCACGAGCGCGCTGCGCAAAGAATGCCGCTGGCCGACCGAGCGCGACCTTATCATGGCGATCAGAAAGTCGCTTTGCCATGTTGTTCAGGCCCTCAAGCAAAATACCGAGTTTTGCGTAAAGCATTTCCTTAAGCACTTTTTCAGAATGATCACAGAGTTTGCGGGTGTTCTCAGAACGGTTGACCATGGCCATCAGCATCCTGGTCATTATTTCAGGCTGTTTGAGAAAGAATTCCTCAACCTGGCTCAGATGCACGACAATTGCGGTCAGATCGCTGGCGCAGATTACGTCGGCAGTTCGCCGCATGTCTGGCACCGCCGCATCAAGATTGAGAAAAACCGCTATTTCGCCGACAATACTGCCCGGCGCGTCAATAATGATGTTTGACCCACCACCATTGGTGACAACCTCAACAATACCCTCAGTAAGAATAAACAGTTTGTCGCCAATGGTACCTTCTTTGCACAGCAGCTCACCAGCTTTAAACTTCTGCATTTTTACATCTTTACTGACATAGCTGACCACCCCACAGGCCACAGAAGCGCTAGAAGTGCCGTTCAATTCGGCCTGGCGCAGAGTCTCTCTGGCTATCGTAAAAGCCTTATGGTTTTTGGCCTCAGTCAAATCTGGGTCGCTGAGGGCAGGGCAAACCACGTTAGCCAGCTCGTTAACGCCAGCCATGTAATCTCGGGCAGTTGCTCTGATAAAAGCCTCAAGCTCGATCTCTTCCTTTGCGATTCCAGCAAAATAGGCGAAAAACAGCTTCATGTAACGCGCAAACGAAATGCAGGCGCGTACTCCGACCTTCGGATCGCTGGCAAGAACCTGTTGTAAGGTTTCCTGATTGTCAGCTGGCACTGGCTCAACTGATGATTTGTCGAGCGCAAACACCGAGAAACACTGGGGCTGGTTCATTAACGCTTCGACTTCGCCGAACAATTCATGGTGCGACACGATACCGATCAGGTCCGCTTCGTTAAGCATTCGCCTGACACCAAGTTCCTGCACGGATTTTTTTGAGTAAACCTTGGCAAAACGGCCAGAAGTAACCTTAAAAAACGCTGGAACAACCTCGCCTTGCAAAAAAACATGATCTCCAGGGGCATAAACACTCTGCTCTCTTGTCTCTTTCATAAAACCCACCTGCCGTATGTACAACTTTTTTCTGTAAAATTTATTATGACAGAAAAAACAATACGTCGCAATCCATTAAAAGTTTTCTGGTCTTTAGCTGCTTTTTAACTTTTTTTGTCAGCCTCATGATGAGTCTTGGGAAAACAATTCGCGAGATCTTAAAAAGTTACCGGTGGCGGCGTTGCCGGAGGATTTCCCCGTGAACCATAGACAATCTCGCTCGCAACCTGCTGCCCCTTACTTATGACAGTCGGTTCATCGGTACACTGTCGTGAACAGGCGTTTCCTCATTACGCAAATAGACTGTCTGAGTCGGAAATGCAAACGGGTGTTCTAACAAAAAAATAAAGCATTATGCCCGACGAAGCTGCGGCAAATTCGTTGATTTTCATAGAATGCTGCGAATTGAAAGTGATTATGCGACAGACAATGCTCTAGCTGACCGATAGCATCGGAATTTTTATTGATAATCCTTTGGCAGACTACTCGAATGTAAAGCAAGCTTTACAAATAATTCGTGTTAAAGCGGTACAGACTGGCGAAAACCCGTTGACGCTTCGTTAAAATCCGCTTATAATCGCTATTATGAGCAAAATAATACTGTTTGTAATGATTCTTGCATGCACACTGAGCTTTGGCTGCAGCAGCGGCGGTTCGAGTAAACCAGTCAGCATCGCTTCCGGACCGGCGATTACTGCAACATACCCAACCAACGGTGGATCTGGCACCCTGGTCACCATTTCGGGAAGCAACTTTGGTTTGGTGCAAAGCACCAGCATCGTCAGTTACGCCGGCGTGACCGTAATTCCGGTTACCTGGTCCGACACTCAGATAACCCTGAAAGTGCCAGATAACGCACCAAACAATGGTAATTTCGTGGTTGTGGTCAACGGCGTTTATTCAAACGCGAGTGTGGTTTTTAATCTGAGTAACCCGGCCATCTCGTATATTTCGCCATCTACCGCCGCCATAGGTTCAGATGTAACAATTTCAGGCCAGTATTTCGGCACCTTCAACAGCGGATGCTATGTGACCTTTAACAATACTACTGCAGCTATCAAAAACTGGAACAACACCAGCATCACCTGCACAGTTCCAGAGTTTTCAAGTTCACTGTCCAGCACCATTACTGTCGTTGTCTGGATCGACGCCTACCGCTACTCAAACAGCTACTCTTTTAACCTGACCGCGCCAACTATCAATAGCGTCAGTCCGAGCAGTGATAACGTCGGCGCCCGCATCGCCATTAACGGTCAGGCATTCGGCCAAAACCAGGGAACGGTAACCGTCGGCGGCTACACAGCCCAGATCGTCAGCTGGCTAGACACCAAGGTTGAATTTCGCGTGCCACCGGTTAATTCTGCCGGCTGGAAAACTCTGACGCTTACCAGTGGCGGAAGACAGGTCAACAACTCATTCACCGTCGCTGCGCCTGAAATTACCAGCGCATTCTCGTCATCAGGAGGAAACGCCAGCAATGGCAATACTTTTACCATTGTCGGCAATAACTTTGGTTCGTCTGAAGACCAGATTACGACAAGCGTACAACTGCGAGACGAGAGCAATAATATCTATACGCCTGGCATAACCAGCTCTGATACCAGCATTGCTTTTATCTGGCCAGTGCCAAATAAACTCATTGGCACACAAGTCGTCTATATAACCATCTCAGTTGGCGGCATTACCAATACCAACTCATATTACGTAACCGCTGATTAGCCTTTTTTCACAATAGAGTTCAAGGATTCAGTCCAGAGCACACCGATTATGACTGTGCCTGCCACGGAATCTGACCGCATTAGCATCGTTAGGGCGGCGTATGCCTGGCTATCATCTGCGAAGATCTGCGCTATCTGTGGATATATTTCTTCAGCCGGCCAGGTAGGCATCAAGGCGGGCGAGAGCGTCAGCAAAGCTGGCGCGGCCGTAGCCAAAGCGCAGATATTCGCCGGGCATATCGAAAAAGGTGCCGGGAATCAGCATTATGCCAGTCTCTGCCACCAACCAGTCGCAAAACTCAAGCGCACTGCCGCCCAGATAGCGCGGAAAAGTGACAGTGCCGGCGCGCGGGCGCTGCCAGCTGAAAAGGTCGGTGTGGCGGGCAAAAAACTCAGCGAGCAAATTGAGATTGCTTACGAGGCGAACGCGCTGCTGTTCAAAAATCTGCGGCATGTTGCGAACAGCAATTCCGGCAAGATATTCGCCCGGCGCGCAATTGCAGATTGTCAGATAATCCTTGAAAGTCGCCAGCCGGTTGTAAATGTCGCGATCTTTCGTTGCAATCCAGCCCGTTCTAAGACCGGCCAGACCACAGTTTTTACTCAGACAGTTCAACGAAATACCCTTTTCGTAATGATCGGCCAGGTGCGGCAACTGATCGGCAGGATCGTGCTCTGTGCCCCGGTAAACTTCGTCACAGAACAGGTATAAATCGCGCTCACGCGCAATTTCGATTACCTGCTGCCATGACGACCGGTCAAACAGGTAACCGGTCGGATTATGCGGCGTACAGATCAGTATTGCCCTGGTTTTGCTTCTGATCAACTCGGGCAACTCAACCAGATCTGGAGCCCAGTTGCGGTTAGGGTTGCCATGCCAGTGCGAAACCTCTATACCACGCGACTGCGCTACCGAATAATGCGACTGATACCCCGGAAAATGCACCACCAGATGATCGCCAGGCTCGAGAACCGCGTGCATGAAAGCAAAAATCGGTTCTTCGGCACCGGTAAACACCAGTATTTCTTCGGGTGCAACCGATTCATACAGTCCGGCAATGTCACGGCGCAAAGCCGGATCGCCCAAACTCTCAGTGTAACCGAGCCAGACCCTTTTCAGTTCTTCTTCGCTGCCCGGCTCGAAAGCCAGCAGGTCGGCGATGCTCATTGCCTCTGGATCACTCGAGCCGAGCAGATATTTTGCCGAAAACTCATGCCTGGCAAAATAGCGCTCGAGCTCGAATGGCCTGATCTGCATTATTCAGCGTCAGTGTTGGTTTTTTCGCCACTGTCTGGCGTCTGAATAGTGGTTTCGCCATCTTTTACATCAATTTTCATGTCGCCAACGCTGACGTTACTGTCGGTACCATCTGTGTTCACCTTGATTTCACCCATATCGACATTACTGTTGGCTCCATCACTGGTGACGCTCATGCCCGGCATGTTTACGGTGGCTTTGTCGCCTTCTGTGGTGACTTCGACACCAGGCATACTGACTTTGGCACCAGTCTCAGTAGTGTCAATATTGATTCCAGGCAGGTTTACTTTCGCGCCACCTTCACCGGTCTGTATTTTTATGCCGCCGGGCAGGCTGATATTAGTGCCAGCTGCATTGCCATCGATTTTAACATCAGCAGGCTTCATGTCTGCTGATTCAACAGCAGAAGGCTGGGCCTGTGGCGCCGGCGGTTCACTGCCACAACCAGTTGTTATAACGGCGCCAGCCAGCAACGAAACGAAAAGAATTTTATTAATGATTTTCATGATATTTTCCTTTTGATAAATGAGAACTGGCGATGATTTTAACATCAGCAGCCGTGTACATCAACAAATTCAGTATCTGCTATTAAACTGCCGGTTTGTGAGGCGCGTTATTACTGGTTCCGTTTGAAAACCAGCTTCAATTTATTCAGGCTGCTCTCAATTGTCGGTACAGTCAGGCCGCGCGATTACCTGCTTGAAATGACGCGCAAACAGCTGATGAACCTTGATGTCAGCCGAGGTATCGTTGCCAAGCACGCAGCCAAAATCAGTGTAACCAGAGCGAATATCTTTTATGACAACTGTCTTGTCAGTAATCGCAAAGAGCACGCGCCACGATTTGAAACGCAAAATCAGGCCGGCAGCTCCTTCGACATACTTATTTCGCGTCTGGTCATGCGGATTATGACTCAGCTGGCTGTTGATAACGCCGCGCAGATCAACGCCGTGCCGCTTAAGATATGCAGTTTTTGCGGCAGCTGAATCTTCGTAGACGACTGCAAATGCCTCTTTGACAACATTGTCGAGCCAACCACGCCGGGCATTCGGAAAGCTGTCGAAATCAGCAATATACGGCTTGATATCAATGACCGGCGTGTTGTTCAGCAGATCTGATCCACTGATATAAACCCGATTGCCGTCAACACGATCCAGACGCACACAGCTCATGCCGACAGGGTTTGGGCGATAGGGCGAACGCGTCGCAAAAACGCCCTTTTTGCCCCTGCCATCGGAGTATGGGGGGTTAGTCAGCGGTTTCCAGTTGCTGTTGAGATGAAACACAAACAACACCCAGACATATTCAAAACCATCGAGATCCTTGAGCCCCTGCTCGTAATTAAAGCCTCTGGTCAGCTCAATGTAGCCATCGACCTCAGAAAGCACGCCCTGCATGGGCTGTTCCTGATGATAGTCGTGCGCGCATCTGAATACGCCTATGGGCTTGAAATCAAACATGCGCCATCATTCACGGCCGGCGATAAGACGCTCGACATCAGCACGTTCAAGAATGGTCGGGAAAAACACCTGCGCGAAGTCGCCGAGATCGATGCGCTTTTCTGCGCCGCCGGCCAGGTCGCGAATGACTGTGGCAAACCTGCCATCACGCAGCGAGCGGTAAATCAGTGTTCTGCCGTCAGGGCTGGTCGCAGGCTGCCAGTCGTAAGTGCGCGCATTGGTCAAATTTTCGTATTGCCAGCGATTCTGAGCATCTTTGAAAAGCTCAAAAATGCTGCTGATCTGACCGGCTCTGCGCACGAAAAACATACGACCAGTCTGCTGGTTGACATGACTCTGCCAGTTCTGGCCGCCACTGGTAATCACTTCTTCGGCGCCGCTGTTGAGGTCGCGATGCGTGAGCGCAAAGCCTGCCGCGGTTACCCGCGAAAGCATGATACGGTCTTCTGCCAGCCAGGAAAGCTGCCCGCCGGCGAGACCATCAAATTCGAACGGTTCAAAACTGCCATCAGGAAAGCTCAGCACGCCAGTCTGCACAAATCCATCACTCATGCCTCTGACACAGAGAATGCGATCATCCCACGGCGACGGCACCGGCCAGCCCAGGCTTCCCAGTGGGTCTTCGAGCTGCCATACTGTTTCGAGCTTTTCATTCATGGCGACCAGGCCATAATGATTTTCTGAAAGTTCGCGCGAAGCCAGAATCAGACCTTTCCGCGGCCACCAGCAGGCGTTGCCTTCTTTCTGCGGGGTCTGCGTCAGGGCGGTAACCACACCCTCACTGCCATCGGGCTGCCACAGGTAAATATCTGAACTCTCGTTTTTTACACCGACAAAGAGAATTCCGGCCGGGGTTTCCTGGGCAGAAGCACCGGCTGTAATCGCGAGCAACAGCCAAAGAAGCAGTAACCTGATTTTCACTTTTCCACGCCTCAATATTAAAATAATCGTAACTATACCACATAATGCATCAAAACTGCCCGCAGCGGCGCAATCCGCAATCAGTCAGCGACGCGGCAACACATTACCCCCCCAGACCGCCGACAAAAATGGCGGTGATAAAGAAGAAACCTGTTGCCAGCAGATATGCCAGAATAGTGAATAAAATCGCCAGCGCCTTATAAGAAACCGAAGTTATTGCTGCCAGGGCAGTATCTATCGTAATTACACAGAATATTAACGAGACAACCGGCAGCATAAAAAAAAGACCGCCACTGCGTGAAATGTTGATCAAAAGCGCCAGAAAGGTTTGAATGGCCGCGAAAGTAAATATGACCCAGAACAGGGAACGCCCGCCAGAAGCACTCCCAGCAGAAACCTGATCTTCTGCGATCTTAGAACCAATCTCGTTCTCAGGCAAAGAATCCATATGAACTCCTGATGCTCCAGCAATTATGGTGAGCCAGTTGTTTTAAGCCTTTTAACAGTAAACCATTTTTCTTCATAAAAGGGAAACACCTGTTCTGGAAGATATAGACGCCTGACTGCCACTGTCGCCCCTGTGCAACCCGTGGTAATACCGCACGAGCAATTCTTATTCCGGGAGATCCTGCGACTTTCTTCTTCGCCCACGCTTCGCTCTGTCACTGCTTCGCTCTGACGAGCTATGCAGGTCTTCGAAGAACAGGTTGCGAGGATGACGGTTACGCATCTTTCTGTCTGCGCGAGCCCGTTCATCGCCCTGCGAAGCTTCAGCGCAGCAGGGGCCAGGCAAAGTCGCAGAATCCACTTTGCGAGGCTGCTCAAGCCTCGCAAAAATCTGTGATAGTCGCAGCCTCTGCTCTTTTGAACGAGAACTGCAATCATGCGCCGGATGCTTTTGACTTTGCCGGCACGCCCTGTTAAGCTGAACCGATATGAGTCAGGATGTTTGTGGAGGCTTTTATGAAAAGCAGACGTTATTTTATTTTTATTATGCTGGTTGTCGCCATGCTGCAACCCGTAAATGTTTTTGCCACACAAAGCAGCAGCATGCAACTGCAGTGCCCGGTCTGTAACAA
This sequence comes from Candidatus Riflebacteria bacterium GWC2_50_8, assembly GCA_001787855.1. Lineage (GTDB taxonomy): Bacteria > Muiribacteriota > Ozemobacteria > Ozemobacterales > Ozemobacteraceae > Rifleibacterium. The sequence continues at coordinate 61,759 of MFYY01000259.1, forward strand.
CAGTCTCTCAGCCAGAGAGCTTATGTCGACCAACAATTTTGGTGGCGTTGATACTGATTTCATGCAGCGCCCGATGGGTGCGTCGCCAATTCTGATACGACCGGCAACCTGCCTTAAATGCGGATTTTCAGGCTATATCGATGACTTTTCCGATAAAGCTAAAGAAAACATGCCAGCCACTTTTACCAAAGCGATCCTGCAGGAAAACGCTCTTAAACCGGCAGTCGAACTCGCTTCTTTCACTGACCAGATCGACATGCCGGCCTGGGCCAAATACGACCTGATTGCACAGGTTCGCAAGCTCGAAAACAGCCCCGCCGGCGACATCGCGCATCAGTATCTGTGCGCTGCCTGGTCGATAAGAATTGAAGCGTTTTTATCTATGCCCGAGGAAGATCTGAAAAAAATGACAGAATTTATGGATGCAAAATTTGCAGACCGCTTTAAAAGCCGTGACAAAAACGCTTCTGTAACAAATGTCGAGATCGCTTTTGATGCCCTGAAAATGTCAGAAAAAGCCGAACCGCAGGATGCCAGATCCGCGTTGATCGGTGCTATGTTTCTATTTCATCGCTATGGCGAGAATCCGAATGCGCTCAAGGCCATGCAGCTCCTTGCCCCACTGCTCGCGAGTGAAACCGCTAAAGTGACTGAAGAAGCATTAAAAAAAGGAATTTATCAGGAACAGCATTTTCAGAAACTCGCTGTCGAAAACTTCAAAACCGCCATCGCTACCGAGACAAATGCTGAAATGAAGGCACGTTTCTGCTACCTGACCGGCGAAATATATCGTCGGCTCGGTGATTTGAAAGAAGCTCGTGCCTGGTTCGAACAGGTGCGTGCCATCAAGGAACGCCCGGCATTTCTCGATGAAATGATCGTAGAAGTTGAAAAACGCATGACCGCATCCGAATAACCATTACCAGTCAGGGAATTAACACCAATGAAGATTAACCGAGTAAGCCAGTTCTTTTATTCACCCACACACACCACAGAAAAAATCGTTACCTCTATCGGCGACGGCACTGGTGTCGACCCGCTTAAGTTGATTGAGAACAACCTGACCTATCCGGGCTATACCGAGACGTTGATCGATGTAGAACCCCATGATCTCGTCATTATCGGCGCACCAGTTTATGCCGGCCGAATCGCGATCACCGCAATTGAAAGGTTAAATGGCATCAAGTTTGCCGGCAACCCGGCTGTACTGGTCGCCGTTTACGGCAATCGCCATTTTGACGATGCTCTAATCGAACTGCGCGAAACAGCTGTTGCTCTTGGTCTGCGCCCAATAGCCGCGGCTGCTTTTGTTGGTGAGCACTCTTATTCGACCCGCGACTTTCCGATAGCAAAAGGCCGACCAGATGAGCTTGACAAGCATAAAGCCAGAGATTTCGGCGAACAGGTTGCGAAAAAACTGCAATCGCTCAAATCGCTCGACAAGATGCCGGCACTGACTCTGCCGGGCACTTTCCCCTTGCCAGAAAGACGTGTTATCGGCCCGGCACATGTCGAAACTGCTCCAAACAAGTGTAACAAGTGCGGAGAATGTTTGCCTGCCTGCCCAACCGGCGCGGTATTCTTTAAAAACGGATATAAGACCACACCGGAACTCTGCACTATCTGCTGTGCCTGTATCAAGGCCTGCGGCCGCAACGCCCGCATCATTATTTCCGAGCGCATTCCGCAGCTGCGTGAAACACTTGCCCAGACCTGCGCCGACCGCAAAGAGCCCGAGATGTTTATCTGACGGTCAGAAACGAAAGAATCTTATCGGCAATAGCATTGAGGGGAGTCACAAACTCGGCGCCACCGGCATCAATCGCTGCTTTCGGCATTCCAAACACTACCGAGGTCGCTTCATCCTGGGCAATGGTATGGGCACCTGCCATTCGCAAGGCTTTCAAGCCAAGCGCCCCATCTTTTCCCATTCCGGTCAATATTACGCCAACTGCATTGGCGCCAGCGCAATCAGCACCGGTCAGCATCATGTGTTCAACCGACGGGCAATGCCCGCACACATTTTCCCCAGGGCGACAGCCGACCTGATAGATGCCGCCAGAACGCCTGAGTTCAAGCTGTTTGCCACCCGGGGCGACCAGAATTCGACCTGGCAGCACTCGATCACCGTCTTCTGCTTCCTTAACCGCCATTTCACTAAGTGAATTAAGACGCTCGGCAAAAATGCGTGTAAAACCCGACGGCATGTGTTGCACGATCACCACACCGGGCGTGTTGGCCGGAAACCTGGTTACTACCGCCTTAATTGCTTCGGTGCCGCCTGCTGAAGCGCCGATAAGAATTATCTTATCGGTAGTTTCAGCCAGCGCCTTCGGCACAGGCTTCTGAGAAACAGGCTGAATCAGAGCACGCTTTTGCACTCTGGCTGAAGCTGCAGCTTTAACCTTTTCCCGCAGTTCGACCATCATGCTCTCGAGTCCACGCGAGACATCGGCGCGGGGTTTGCTGATGAAGTCAAAAGCACCTGCTTCAAGAGCCTGCATGGTTATCTCTTTGCCACGCTCGGCAAGCGCGCTTACCATGATTACCGGCATGGGATACTGCGCCATCAGCTTGCGCAGAAACTCAAGCCCGTCCATTCTCGGCATTTCGATATCGAGAGTCAGAACGTCAGGGCGATGACTGACGATCAGATCGCGAGCGGCATAAGGGTCAGCCGCACTCGCCACCACCTCGATCATGCCGTCAGCATTGAGACCGTGTGTGAGTATCGAACGCACCAGCGCTGAGTCATCGATAACCAGAACTCGTACTTTTTGAGTCACTGCTATTCTCTTTTTCTGAATACCGAAGGTCGAACGAACTCGAACGGGCATTCTGGTGTTCTAATTGATTCAGAGTGCCCGACAAACAGGTAACCGCCTGGCATGATCCATTCATGTAATCTTGCAACCAGCTGCTGTCTGGTATCCTGGTCGAAATAGATCATTACATTACGACAAAACACAATGTGAAACTGCTTCTTGAACGGAAACCTATCTTGAATAAGGTTGAGCCGCCGAAATGCGATTTCTTTTCTGATTTCGGGAAGAAACTGCCAGCCATCTTCGCCGACAGAGCGCAGATAACGCAAGCGCAATGCCTTTGGAATCTGCACAATCCGGTCGTTTGGATAAATTCCTTTGCGAGCGAAATTAAGCATTTCTTCGGAAATGTCCGTGGCAAGCAGACCGGCCTGCAAGTCTGAGTAAGCGCTGCCCAGAGTTTCCATCATGGTCATCAATATTGAGTAAGGTTCCTCGCCGCTTGACGCAGCGGCGCACCAGACCCGCAGATCTTTGCTTCCGGAACTGGCAATGCGCGAAATGACTTCTGGCAGCACGCTTGCTGCAAGAATATCAAAGTGGTCCTGCTCGCGAAAAAAGAAGGTGTGATTGGTCGACATGCGATTAATCAGTTCCTGCATGCTTTTTCCGCTGCTGTCTGCTTTGATGTGCTCAATAAAGTCAGTGAAAGAGGTAAACCCCTTTTTCATAACCACTTTTCTCAGTCGGCCGATAACCAGAGAACGCTTGTTATCGTTCAAACTGATACCGAAACTGCTGTAGAGAATTTTACGTATTTCGTTAAATTCATCTTCGGTCAGATCGATCAGATTATTGTTGAAATCCATAGGCTGCCTCAAAAGCGACTTTCAGCTAGTATCTGCCAAATTCGTCGTCATCAAGCGCGATTATGTTGGAAGGTTTTGCTGCTGCCGACCTTGGCGGCACAAGGTTTTTTCGCGTTGTGTTTTTTGCCGGCAGAGTTGATTCAGCGCTGGCTTTTGCCGGCCGTTGTTCTTGCGCTGATCTTGTTCTTGATTGCCTGTTCTTGCTATCATGCAGATGAAACTGCCGTAACAACCCGCTCAGCTCTTTAGCCTGGAACAGCAGATCTGCCGCGGCGGCCGCCGTTTCTTCAGAACTTGCCGAGTTCTGCTGGGTTACTATATCGATCTGGCCGAGACCCTGGCCAATCTGCTCGATTTTCACAGCCTGTTCACGGCTTGCCGCGGCTATTTCACCAACAAGGTCGGCGACCTTGACAGAGCTGTCCTTGATGCCAGCAAGCGCATCTTCTGTCACTTTTGCCAGCTGCGTACCAGCTTCTACTTTGCTGATCGAATGCGCAATCATATCGGCAGTCTCGCGAGCTGCTCGGGCACTGCGCCCTGCCAGGTTACGAACCTCTTCAGCCACCACCGCGAAACCCTTACCTTGGCGTCCGGCGCGAGCAGCTTCCACCGCGGCATTCAAAGCAAGAAGGTTGGTTTGAAATGCTATGTCGTCAATCACCTTGATAATCTTGGCAATTCCCTTGCTGGACTGCTGTATTTCATCCATGGCCTTCATCATATCTGCCATTTTGCTGTTACCAGATTCTGCTGCAGCACGAGTTTGCGTTGCCAGCTGATTGGCCTGGGCAGCATTGTCAGCATTTGCCCGAGTCTGGCAATTGATATCGGTTATCGAACTGCTGATCTCTTCAAGTGACGCTGAAGACTCGGTTGCGCCCTGCGAAAGCGCCTGGCTTGCATCAGAAATCTGGCTCGAACTGGTTTCAACCTGGGTTGCCGCTTCACTGACCTGGCCAAGAAATTGTGACAAAGATTCAACCATAGTGCGCAAAGAAATGCCAAGAATATCACGGCTGGAAACCAGTTCTACCTCAACAGTAAGATCACCGTCGGCAACACTTTCGGCAAGCCTTGACTTGGTTTCGAGCGCATCGGCCATTTTATCCATAGCCTGAGCCATTTGCCCAATTTCGTCATTTAACTCAAGATTCAGTCGCTCTGAAGAAATGTCGCCACAACCAATTTTTTCGGCGAGATCCGAAGCCTTCTTCAATGGAATCGAAATTCCCCGCGAAATTTTAAAACCAAGAAAAGCTGTACAGAGAAAGGCTACAACAATTGCTGACCAGGTGGCCTTTTTGGCAAAAGCGATGTTAGTAGCCATATCGGCAACGATCTGATGGTCAAGTTGCAGGGCTTCATTCTGGGCCTCATCAAGAATCTGGGTAACCTCTTTCAAAGCCTGATTGATATCGCTTTCAAGCACTGCCAGAGCTCTGTTGTGAGATTCTTCATTATTCAGCTGCCAAAGCCGGTTAATTGCGGCAGCACCGTTATGAATGCGCGTATGCGGATCTTTTACACGTTCAAGAATGCTTACTATCGATGGAAACAAAATGCTCATATGTCTGAGCCCATCACCGTAGAGAAACTGCCCAAACTGGCACTTTGTCGAGTCAATCTGCACTTCCAGCTTGTCGGTTTTGTTGACAAAAAATGCATATACGTTTTTGACCCATATGTTGTGAGCTGCTACAGCGCTGATCAAAGCCTGCTGGATATTCTCGATTTCATTTGATCGGTTAACCATTACATCGCGACGTTCGCTCATTAACAGGTTAATACCGCCAACAAAAGCCACTAATATTGCTACTATTAAAAATGCTCCGTAGAGTCGTGTTTTGATCTTCATATATTATCTCCTACAAAGTCGATTATGCTTCAGTGCTGCTGACAATGCGGCTCAAATGCTCATCAGAAAGCAGTTTGTCGATGGCCAGCAGAATAATGACTTCTTCATCCATTCTGCCGATACCATTTACGTAGCGGCCCATCTTGCCTTTGCTCATCTGTGGCGCCGGAGAAATACGGTCGGGCAGTATCGACACCACTTCTTTTACCGTGTCTACAACTAATCCGATCGGTGATTCCTCAATCGTGACGACGATGACACAGGTTCTGTCGTCATATTCAAATGGCTGCATCTTGAACATCAGCCTTACGTCAACAACCGGTATTACATTGCCGCGAAGATTGATTACGCCCTTCACGTAATCAGGCATTTCTGGCACTTCGGTAATTTTTTGTATGCCGACAATCTCGGTTACATAGCGGATCTCGATACCATATTCTTCTTTGCCAACGCGAAATGTCAGAAATTTGTCTTCCTGAGCGTCTTCAAATTCATCAAAAGCGTCATCAAAATCATTTTTTACAACTTTTCGCTGAAACTCGGTCATATTGCCTCCTGCATCAGCTTGTAGTTTCCATCATGGTGCTTGCCTTGTCGATAAGACCGCCGGTGTCGAGAATCAGGCTGACCGAGCCATCACCCAGAATTGTGCAGCCAGAAACACCGTGAACGTTGGCCAGATAAGGTGATAGTCCTTTAACCACCGTCTGCTGCTGGCCTAGTATTTCGTCAACAAACAATGCGATCTTTCGGCCCTGGTCTTCGACGATTACCAGAATTCCTTCGTGCAGCTCGCTATACTGAGGTTTCTTGTTGTGCAGCTTATAGAGCCTAACAACAGGAATAAGTTCCTCGCGCACTCTGACCAGTTCGCTTTTGTCAGGTGTTCCGGTGATACTGCCGGCTTCGGCCCTTATCGACTCCCTTATCGCCAGCAACGGAATGGTGTAGCATGAATCGCCAACTCGAATCAGCATTCCGTCAATTATAGCGAGCGTCAGGGGAATCTGCAGATAGATCGAAGTGCCCAAGCCAGGTTTGCTGCGCACAGTGATCCGGCCTTTCAGCTTCTCGATGTTCTTTTTGACAACATCCATGCCAACACCGCGCCCGGATATTTCGGACACCTGCGCTGAAGTTGAAAAGCCCGGTTCAAAAATAAAAGCAAAAACATCTTCGTCACGCAAAGTGCCGGGATCACCGCGGACAAGCCCCTTTTCCTGAGCTTTTTCGAGAATACGCACACGGTCGAGCCCCTTACCATCGTCTGAAACAATTATCCAGACTTCGCCGCCTTCATAACGAGCTTCTATGGTGAGGTTGCCGGTCTCAGATTTGCCGTTGCGCACACGTTCTTCAGGGTCTTCGATTCCATGATCGACCGAGTTTCTGACCATGTGCAGCAACGGGTCAGCAATCTGCTCGGTCATGGTTTTATCAATTTCAGTTTCTTCGCCGACGAGATTTAACTTGATCTTACGGTTCTTTTTCAAAGCCAGATCATGCACAACTCGCACCAGTTTCTGAAAAGTAGCCGATAATGGCACCATTCTGATACTCATGGCAACATCCTGCAGATTGCTGGCAACCCGGCGCAGATGATGCACTGACTTGTCAAAATTCTCCAGCGCAAGCCCCTGCAAATCGGGGTTTTTAGTGACCATGCTTTCAGCTATCACCAGTTCGCCGATAAGATTCACCAGCTCGTCAAGCCTTGCCAGGTCAACACGAATATCAGTGCGCCGGGTGGTTTTTCCGACTGCCATCTGGCTGGTCTGCTTTTCGAGAGCCTTTTCAACTGTTGAGTTATCTACTGCCCCCATATCGACCAGTATTTTGCCAATGGGAGTCTTCTGCTTTTCCAGAGCCAGATTCAGCTGTTCTTCGCTGACCTTGCCATCTTCGACAAGTATTTCACCAAGTTTGGGAGAGTCTCTGAATGGTGCGATGCCTCTTTCGATCTGACCAAGCAGATCGAGCATCATTTCGAGCCCTTCAACAGTGCCTTTTCCACCCTGAGTAAAATCGTTGGCGCCCTGACGCAGGGAATCTACAACCATCAGCATCGTCATTACATGTTCGGGAGCAAATTCAAGTCCTGGCTTACAGAAAGCTTCGAGAACACTTTCGGTTTTGTGGCTTAACTTGCTGAGGTCAGCAAGAGCCAGAAAACCGCAGTTACCCTTAAAGCTGTGACAGCTCCTGAACAATTCTCTGATCAGACGCTCCGGGTTATCCGGCGGCTTCTCAAGTTCGATTAAGATCTTTTCAGCCAGGTCAAAAAATTCATTAGCTTCTTCAATGAACTGTCTGTTTATATCGGATTCGTCCGCCACCACACTCGTTGCAGTCGCAGCAGCTTTTGCCGCCGCTGATCTTTCACTGCTGCGCGTAACCAGATCTATTGCCAGGCCAAGCTCTTCTTCAAGTATTTTGCGCTCAGCTTCTTTGCCGTTGTCATTGCTGTCCCTTTCGATCATATCAAGAAAGGAACCGGCGAGATCAAGCGTGCGCAAAAACAGATCAACATGCCCAAGCTCAAACTCAGCCTTCCCACCGCGAAAGACGTCGAGAAGCGTTTCGGCTTTATGAGTTAACGAGGCGATGTTGTTGAGGCCGAGACTGCCGGCACTACCTTTCATTGAGTGAAAGAGTCTGAATATCGCATTAACCGTGTCAGAATCTATCTCTCCAGTCTCAGTCGTATCCGAATGAATTTTGATCAGCATCGGCTCGACATCATCTATCATCTCGCGGCTCTCGCTGACGAAAACCCGCAAGAATTCCTGTTCCATGCCTTCAAACATCTGAATACCCCTATTCTTTGCCGTGAGGCTTGCTTTCACATCGAAACATCATCTGTAACAGGCCTCATTCGCAAGCAAAATTTTACCCAGCGCTTCGGCAATCCCGGTCATATTTTTTTACTTCCTGATCCTGGAATAAGAACGGTTACTTCTGGTTTGCCAACCTCTACCGATACTGAACGAATCAGACAGTCGCCAATATCTTCAGCGACAGGCCAGAGTTTGAGAGCCAACAAACACTTTTTTACAGCCAGGTAATTACGCTTGCCAATATTGAAAGATGATACAGAATCAATTATCTGCGCGCCACCGGTCAGCTTGATTATTATGTCCTGTGGTCGGCAGCCCCTTTTCAGGAATTCATCAATAAACAACGGAATCCCGGTGTCGGCAAACAATCCCGGCTTTCGCGCAGCAAGCTCTTCGTTTATCGAGCTTTCTGGCAGTTGAACATGAAGCAGACCGGCAAATGAACTGGTCTTCGAAATGGCAACAATACCTATACATGAACCAAGCCCCTGGGTCTTGATCATATCGCCAGGGTGCAGCGAAACTGCGTATTCACCGACTCCGACATTTATAGTTTTACTTGTCATTATTTTTGTCAGACTCGCCACAAAAGCTGCGCCTTCTCTTCAGATGCATGCAGCACGGTCATCAAACAACGCCTCTGCTTTGCAGATGCGAAACATATTTTTTGTCAGTTCGCATGATATGGCTGGGCAACCAGTCTTTAATAAAGTTGAAAGTCTCGATGCCAATGCCACTTCGATTAGCCTTAAAGCCCTGAAAAATGTCTTCAAGTTTTTGGACAAGCTTTGTGTGAGCCGCTTTGTGAGAGACAAAATCAGGATACCCAGACTGCTGCATCAGCTGCTCTTCGTAAGAAAAGTGCGTGCGCGTATAATCGGCAAGCTCTTCGAGAATCGGCTGTAACGCTGAGCTGGCCTGGCCCTCACGCAAAGCATGGTAAAGGTCGTTAGCGAGTATTACCAGGCGGCGATGTTGGCTGTCTATCTTGTTTATGCCGATCATCAGCTCTTTTCCCCACTTGATCGGATCACTGGCCAAACCGCCGCTGGTAATGTGTGGGTCAGCCTCTTCCTGTTTGCCGGTTGCAACTATGAATTTGCTGACAATCTCGCGCAGGTTTTTCACCTGACCGGTCAACTCTTCAGCGGCAGCGGCCGTCTCTTCAGCATAAGCTGAATTCTGTTGAGTTACCTGGTCGATCTGGCTCAGACCGATCGCAACCTGCGACACACCTGCGGCCTGTTCTTTTGAGGCAGCAGCAATCTCACTCAAAAGTCCGGCTGTCTTTATCGAACCATTTTCGATTTCACCCAGTGCTTTAGCGGTTACTCCTGCAACTTGCGCGCCTCTCTCAATGTTGCTGTTGGAATTCGACACCATTTCAGCAGCTTCTTTTGCCGCCGCGGCGCTGCGCCCTGACAGCTTTCTGACTTCTTCTGCAACAACTGCGAACCCCTTGCCGTGCCGACCGGCACGAGCCGCTTCGACGGCAGCGTTCAATGAAAGCAGGTTGGTCTGAAAGGCTATGTCTTCAATAATCTTAACTATTCGTGTGATCTGCTTGCCGGAATCATGAATCGAACTTACTGCCTGCGTCATGTCAGCCATATTTTCAGTGCCGGATTTTGATGCACTCATGGTCTGATCGGCGATTTTGCGAGCCTCATCGGTATTCTGAGCTGTTGTAGAAGTTTGTGCATCGATTTCAACCATGGTTGACGAAATCTCTTCCAGAGATGCCGCAGATTCAGACGCGCCCTGAGAAAGAGCCTGACTTGAGTCAGCAATTTGCACAGACATGTTTTCAAGCAGGGCTGCACCTTCGCGGATGCTGTTAATCAAATCGTTCAGATTTTCGACCATGCTCCGCAAGGCAATTCCGAGAGTATCTTTCTCTGAGGCCAGACTGAAGTTAACAGTCAAGTCGCCACCAGCAATTTTTTCGGCCAGTCGGGCCTTTTGTTCAAGTTCATCAGACATTCTGTTAAGTGCATCTGCCATCCGGCCGATTTCATCGCTGCTGTTGACTGGCAGACGGTTTGACAGGTTTCCAGCACAGACATCTTCAGCCAGCCTGACCACCATGCCTACAGGCTGCAAAATGCCATTAAGAAGCCTTATCGAAGCAAATATCGTGATAAGTAAAGCTCCTGCGGTTAACAGAATCGAGCTTAACAGGTCGTTGATCCCCATATCCGCAGCTTCGTCCGCCTCCT